>NZ_JBIALS010000022.1:0-147329 GCF_042873655.1 Streptomyces sp. NPDC004609
AGCCCGGACCCCGCCGAAGCCCTCGCCCTTTTCGACCAAGTCCAGCCATCCTGACTGCCAAGCGCGAGAGCACCAGCACCAACAGCTCGCCACGGCTTCACGGGACAGTGGCGCTACCGCGGTCCCTTCACGGCTTGCTGCGCAGATCGTCCGGGACCCGTTCACTTCACATTGCAGACTCCGCGGGAACCCGCAGATGGACAGGGAACGGACACCTACCGCGTGAAGTCACACAAACCGGGCCCCGTGGTGTGGCGCACTATTGCAAGCAAGTGCTTGCAATAGTTAGCAAGGTTGTGCACCATCGGAAACATGGCATCACTCAACGTCGGCAATCTCGGTGAGTACCTCCGTGAGCAGCGGCGCAGCGCGCAGCTGTCGTTGCGGCAGCTCGCCGATGCCGCCGGGGTGTCCAATCCGTATCTGAGCCAGATCGAGCGCGGGCTGCGCAAGCCGAGCGCGGAGGTGTTGCAGCAGGTCGCCAAGGCGCTCCGGATCTCCGCCGAGACGCTGTACGTGCGGGCCGGGATCCTCGACGAGCGGGACCGGGACGAGCTGGAGACGCGTGCCGTGATCATCGCCGACCCCTCCATAAACGAGCGGCAGAAGGCCGTTCTGCTCCAGATCTACGAGTCGTTCCGCAAGGAGAACGGATTCGAGGTCACGGAGGGCCCGGATGCCGCCGCCCCAGCCGCTCCCACCGCACCAGCCGATCACGACACCACGGACTCGGCCACCGCTGCCGACGGCGCCCGCAGAGGCGACGGCGGCGACGCCGGACCACCCGCAAGCCGACCCTCACACTGAATTCGCGTCCCAGGAGGACCACTCCCATGGCCATCACCGATGACCTGCGCAAGACGTTCAGCGACCCGACCCCCTTCTACTTCGCGGCCGGCACGGCCGACCTCGCCGTCCAGCGGGCCAGGAAGGTTCCCGCGCTGCTGGAGCAGCTCGCGGCCGAGGCCCCCGGGCGGATCGAGGAGCTGCGCAACACCGACCCCAAGGCCGTGCAGGAGAAGGTGGCCATTCAGGCCAAGGAGGCCCAGGCCACCGTTCAGGCCAAGGTCAACGAGGTCATCGGGGGGTTCGACGCCGATCTGAAGAAGCTCGGTGAGACCGCCCAGGACCTCGCGCTGCGCGGTGTCGGTGTCGCCGCCGAGTACGCGGTCAAGGCCCGGGAGACCTACGAGCGGGTCGCCGAGCACGGTGAGCAGACCGTACGGCAGTGGCGTGGCGAGACCGCCGAGGAGATCGCCGAGATCGCCGTCGCGGTCGAGCCCAAGGCCACGCCCAGGACCGAGCCGAGGGCCGCCCAGCCCCGTACGGCCCAGTCCCGTACGGCTCAGCCCCGGACGACGCAGCCCCGGACGACGCAGCCCCGTACGGCTCAGGCCCGGCCCGCGCAGCCGAAGGCCGCCGCGACCAGGAGCGAGCCGAAGCAGGAGCCGAAGCAGGAGCAGAGGCCGGAGCAGAAGTCCGAGCCCAGGGCCGCTCAGCCGAAGACCGCCGAGGCGAAGACCGAGGCCAAGCCCGCCGCCAGGGCCGAGGTGAAGACGGAGGCCGGGCCCGAGACCCAGAAGACTCCCGCGCCCCGCCGGGCCACCCCCCGCAAGCCGGCCGCGAAGAAGACCACTCCGCCCGCCAAATAACGCGCGTGAAGGGAGGCGGACCGGGCACCTTTGAGGGGTCCGGTCCGTTTTCCCGGTACCCCAGGTACCTTGGCTGGCGGAGGCGCTACTCAATACTCACCTAGGCGGTGCTCACATGTTGCGCGTGGGATTCGAAAGCATGCTCTGGCTGGTGATCGGCCTGGTCTTCCTGGTCACCTCCGTGACCGCGCTGATCATGGCAGCCATCGCCCGTGAGGACGCCTATCGCGCCGCCGACAAGAAGACGAAGGGCTTCTGGCTGATCATTCTCGGCCTCGCCGTCGTCGTGAACCTGGTCCCGCTGAATCTGCTGTTCCTGTCGATCGCGGGGCTGATCGCGAGCATCGTGTTCTTCGTCGACGTCCGGCCCGCGCTCAAGCAGGTCACCGGTGGTGGCGGTCGGCGCGGCGGCTCCAGCAGCGACGGCCCCTACGGCCCGTACAACGGCGGCAGGTAAACCGCCCCGCCCCGCGCGAGCCCACCCGGCCCCGGCCCACTGAGCCCAGAAGTCGCGCCCTACGGGCCCGGGTCCGGCCCTCGCGCCACCGGGGCACGCCCCGCGACCGGAGGAAGCCACCGACCGTCCGGGACCGTCCGCCAGCGCCGCGCCGACCAGGAGCCTCCCGCGCCCGGGCCGGGGGTCTCGTGCCGCGCCAGGAGCCCTGGGCGCCACGCGATCCGAAGCGGCGGCCGGGGGCGGAGCCCGCGACCGTCTCCTCCGTCAGGCGTTCTGCCGCGCCCGGCTCAGCAGCAGCACCGCCAGGTCGTCGGTCAGCTCCCCGCCGTTCAGCTCCCGCACCTCCGCGACCGCCGACTCCAGCAGCGCCTCTCCGTCGAGCCCCGCCGCCAGCTGCCGGTTGATCATCTCCAGCATGCCCTCCTGGCCCAGGCGCTGCTTCTCACCCGGTCCCGTACGGCCCTCGATCAGCCCGTCCGTGTACATCAGCAGGCCCCACGCTCCGCCCAGCTCCACCTGGCGGCGCGGCCAGCGGGCGCGCGGCAGCACTCCGAGGGCCGGACCTCCGCTCTCGTACGGAAGCAGCTGCGCGGCCCGCCCCTCGCGCGTGATCAGCGGGGACGGGTGGCCCGCCAGGCACAGGCCCGCGCGCCGGCCGTCCGGGGCGATGTCGACGGTGCACAGCGTCGCGAAGATCTCGTCGCTCTCCCGCTCGTGCTCCAGCACCTGCTGAAGGGTGGAGAGCAGTTCGTCCCCGCACAGGCCCGCGAACGTCAGCGCCCGCCAGGCGATCCGCAGCTCCACACCGAGCGCCGCCTCGTCCGGGCCGTGCCCGCAGACATCGCCGATCATCGCGTGGACCGTGCCGTCCGGCGTGCGGACGGTGTCGTAGAAGTCCCCGCCGAGCAGCGCGCGCGAGCGACCGGGCCGATAACGGGCCGCGAACCGCAGATTCGACCCCTGGAGCAGGGGAGTGGGCAGGAGACCGCGCTCCAGCCGGGCGTTCTCCTGGGCGCGCAGCCGGGACTCGGCGAGCTTCATCTGGGCTGTGTCGGCGCGCTTGCGCTCCACCGCGTAGCGGACCGTACGGCTCAGCAGCCGCCCGTCCAGCTCATCACGGAAGAGATGGTCCTGCGCACCCACTCGTACGGCCTCGGCCGCGCGCTCCTGGTCGCCCGACGTGGTCAGCGCGAGGACCGCGTGCCGGGGTGCCAGCCGCAGCACGTGCCGCAGAAGGCCCAGCCCGTCGTCGCCCGAGCCGGGCAGCGAGAGGTCGACGAGTATGCAGTCGACGTCGTCGGTGAGCAGCCGCTCGGCCTCGGTGAGATTGCGGGCGGTACGGATCCGCACACGGGTGCCCGTCGCGCCGGGGTCCGGCGGCTCGGGCACCGGGAACGTGCCCGCCGGGTCGTCCTCGATCACCAGAAGTGTCAGATCACCGGGCGAGACACCACTGCCGGCGGGCACACCGGAAACGCTTCCGGCGCCGGCATGGGCGGTCTCCGCGACGGGAGCGTTCCTCTGTCGCGGTACGGGTACGGGCATGGGTCCGGTTTCCTTTCCCTCCCCCCGAGGGGTGGCGGCACGGCGATCGACATCCCGCCAGACGGGGACCATAGCGTTTGGCCCCGCCGTAGCGGAATGGCATTTGATACGGGGCCGTCGGCATATGCCGGTGATGGGCGGGCAGTTGGCACCCCCGTCATGACGAACATCACGCCCCCACGGGCCGCTGCGGGGGTGCGCTGTGCGGGCCATCACGCCGGAGATGCCTGGAATGTCAAACTGTGTCCCGAGGGTGGCCTGGCGGCGGTCCTGCGCGGGCGTGGGTGCGGGTGCGGTGCCGGGCTCGCGCCAGTGCGTGGGCTGATGGGGTCGGCTGGGGCGCCGGGTGCCGAAGGGGCGGGCCGGAGCGCTGGGTGTGGGGCGCCGGGCTCGCGCCGGTGCGTGGGCTGATGGGTCGGCCGGGGTGCCGGGTGCCGAGGGTGTGGGCCGGGTGCTGGGTGTGGGGTGCCGGAGGCGGTGGTGGCGCCCGGGCCGGTGCGTGGGCCGACGGGCCCGGCGGGAGGTGCCGGTAGTGAGGGTGTGGAGTGCCGGGCCCGGCGGGGGTGCCAGGCCCGGGCGGGCGCCGGTGCCGGCGTGTGGGCCGACGGACCCGGCGGGAAGTGCCGGGTGCCTCGGTCGGGGCGCCCGGCCCGACCCGCTGCCCGCTCCCGCGAGTCGCTGCCCACAGGCCCGGCCCCGCTGCCTCATGACCCTGACCCTGCCGCCCCGGTCCACGGGCCCGGTCCGCCACCCCGCTTGTCCGCCACCCCGCTTGTCCGGCTCCCGGCTCCCCGCTCACGGCTCCCGCCCCCACGGGCGGTGGGTCCGGGGCCGGGTTCCCCGGCACCGTCGTCACTTGTCCGGGCGTACCACTCCGAGAATCTTCATGGAGCCCGCGCCCGCGATGGTCACGGTCCGGCCCGGACGAGGGGCGTGGACTATCGCGCCGTCTCCTATGTACATGCCGACATGGCTCGCGTCCGCGTGGTAGATGATCAGGTCACCGGGCCGCATGTCCTTGACGTCGATCCTCGGCAGCCGCCGCCACTGCTCCTGCGAGGTGCGCGGGATGCCCCGGCCGGACGCGCCCCATGCCTGGGAGGTCAGCCCCGAGCAGTCGTACGAACCGGGGCCCTCCGCACCCCACTCGTACGGCTTGCCGATCTGCGCCGTCGCGAACGCGACCGCCTTCTCGCCCTGTCCGGTCGCCGTCCCGCCGATGTCCTTCATGACGCCCGAGCTCAGCCAGCTGGTCTGGGCCTTGTCCGCCGCCTGCCGTTCGAGGACCAGGAGGCGGGCCTTCTCCTCCTTCTCCAGCCGGCTCTCTATCCTCTCCGCGGCGGCGATCTTGGTGGAGATCTCCTTCTTGGCCTTGGCCTGCTTGAGGCGGTTGGCCTCCAGCTTCTTCCACTGGCCGCTGGCGTCCTCGCTGTACGAGGCCAACTCGGCCTGGGTGGTGTTCAGTTCGCGCAGCAGGTCCCGGGTGGCCTTCTGGCCCTGCTGTATCCGTCCGGCGCCGTCGAGGAAGAGCTGCGGGTCGCTCGTCAGCATCAACTGCGCCTCGGGCGGCAGGCCGCCACCCCGGTACTGGGCCCGGGCGGCCGCCCCCGCGCGGTTCTTCAGGTCGTCGATACGGGTCTGGGCCTTGACCGTCTCCTGCGCCAGCTTCACTATCTCCGCCGACTGGCGCTCGGCGTCCTCCTTCGCGAGGTTGTACGCGTCGGTCGCCGAAACCGCCTGGTGGTAGAGGGTCTCCAGCTCCACCCGGATCTCTTCCAGGGACTTCTTCCCGGTGGGGGAGGAACTGTCCGAGGGCGCGGGCGGCCCGGGAACAAGGGGAGCGCCGGGTGCCTGCGGAACCCCCGGGGCGCCGGGCGCACTCGGCGCCCCGGGTGCGGCAAGAGCCGTGCCCGGGGACGCCAGCACGGTCAGCGCGCAGACCAGAGCGATCGCGGCGGCGGCACAGTGGCGTCGGTTCACGACTCCCCCTTCTCCCACTCCTGCAACATCTGATTTACCGTCAGTAACTTGTGAACGCTGTCGTGATGGTGCCACGGCGTCCCGAAAAGTGACAGAGCCGTACGGCAGTTCGCCCACCCCCAGTCGATCACTCCCACCTGTCAGTGACGAACGGCCGGCCCCGCATGTTCCCTACTCGCACGCCCATTCACCCGGATCGGGGAGCGCGTGGAAGGGCGCGCTCGCATCTGCCGCGCGCCCCGCCCCGCCTGTCCCGGCCCACCCGCCCTGACTCACCCGCCCTGACTCACCCGCCCCGGCCCACCCGTCCCCTGCCTCAGGCCGTCCCCGTCCGGGGCGCGACCGCCGACCACGCGACCGTGACCTCGCCCTGCCGCCACCGGCGGCCGTCGTCCGTCAGCGGCCAGTCGGCCCGCAGGTCCCGTACCGCCCTGATCCAGCGCTGCCGCGCGCCCAGTGAGGCGTACGGGGCCGCCGCGGCCCACGCCCGGTCGAAGTCCCGGAGGAACGCGTGCACCGGCTCGCCCGGCACATTGCGGTGGATCAGCGCCTTCGGCAGCCGCTCCGCGAGGTCGGACGGGCGGTCCAGCGAGCCGAGCCGGGTCGCGAAGGTGACCGTGCGCGGCCCCCGGCGCCCCAGCGCCACCCAGACGTGCCGCCGCCCGATCTCGTCGCAGGTCCCCTCCACCAGCAGCCCGCCCGGCGCGAGCCGCCCGCACAGCCGTGCCCACGCGTCCGCGACCTCACCCTCGTCGTACTGGCGCAGGACGTTCGCCGCGCGGATCAGCACGGGCCGGCCCTCCACCGGGATCTCGAAGCCTCCGCGGCGGAAACTCAGCCCCTCCTCCTCGTACGGCTTCGCCGCCGCGACGCGCTCCGGGTCGATCTCGATCCCGGTGACCGAGCAGCGGGGGTCGGCGGCGCGCAGCCGCCGCAGCAGTTCGAGGGTGGTCCAGGGAGCGGCCCCGTACCCGAGGTCGACGGCCAGCGGCCGGTCGCTGCGGCGCAGCGCGGGGCCGTGGACGGCGGCGATCCAGCGGTCCATCCGGCGCAGCCGGTTGGGGTTGGTCGTCCCGCGCGTGACGGTGCCGACGGGGCGGGTGCTCATGCAAGCGAGGGTATGCGCAGCGGCCGAAACCCCACCGAAGCCCCCCCGGGCCCCAGACCCGGGCCCCCGGCACCTGCGCCCGGGCCTCAACCCCCTGAGCCCCAGCCCGGGGCTGCCCGAGCCCCGGCCGCCGCCCCTCCCGGCGCCCCGGACTCCCGAGCCCCGGCTCCGGGCGGCCCGGCCCTCCGCTCCCGTACCCACCCCGCAAGCCCGTACCCACCCCGCAAGCCCGCCCCTGCCCCCGAGGTCGCACCCGCCCCCACGCAAACCCGCCCCTGCGCCCGCACCCCGCGAAGCACCGCCACCGCCGCCCCGCAAGGGGCTCGGAGCCACCCCGGAGGCGCCCACCGCCACCCCAAATGGTAATGATTTGGCAAAGCGCCGAGGTCCCGGAAATGGAAGATGAGAGTCCACTGTTGTGCGGAGTCGGTGCCTGATTGTGCCCGCAGTGCGCCGTGCCCGGAGCGAGGAGGACCTTCGCGTGAGCCAGTACGTCTCCCGCGTCTCCAGCGGTTTCGTGGCTCCCCGGCTCAGATTCCCCGTCGGCCACCGCAAGCCGCGCCGGATCGCCATGCTCAGCGTGCACACCTCCCCCCTCCACCAGCCGGGCACGGGCGACGCGGGCGGGATGAACGTCTACATCGTCGAACTCGCCAAGCGCCTCGCCGCCATCAACATCGAGGTCGAGATCTTCACCAGGGCCACCGCGGGTGGCCTGCGGCCGTCCGTGGAACTCGCGCCCGGAGTCCTCGTACGCCATGTCGACGCCGGCCCGTACGAAGGTCTCGCCAAGGAGGATCTGCCCGGCCAGCTCTGTGCCTTCACCCACGGCACCATGCAGGCATGGGCCCGCCACCGGCCCGGACACTACGACCTCGTCCACTCCCACTACTGGCTCTCCGGCCATGTCGGCTGGCTCGCCGCCGAGCGCTGGGGCGTTCCGCTCGTCCACGCCATGCACACCATGGCCAAGGTCAAGAACGCCGCTCTCGCCGACGGCGATCTGCCCGAACCCTCCTCCCGCGTGATCGGCGAGACGCAGATCGTGAACGCCGCGGACCGGCTCATCGCGAACACCGCCGAGGAGGCGGACGAGCTGGTCCGTTTCTACGACGCCGACCCCGCGAAGGTCGCCGTCGTGCACCCGGGGGTGAACCTCGACCGCTTCAGCCCCGACGGCGCCCGCGCCCCCTTCGTCGGTTCCGGGGCCGGCTTCGGCTTCGGGGGAGGCCGCGCGGGTGCCCGGGCCCGGCTCGGTGTGCCCCAGGACGCCTTCGTCCCTCTCTTCGCGGGCCGGATACAGCCCCTGAAGGCCCCCGACATCCTGCTGCGCGCGGTCGCGCAGCTGCTGGTCCGTGAACCGTCACTGCGCTCCCGTCTGTACGTCCCCGTCGTCGGCGGCCCGAGCGGCAGCGGCCTCGCCAGACCCGAGGGCCTGCAGAAGCTGGCCGCCTGCCTCGGTATCGCGGACGTCGTGCACTTCCATCCGCCCGTGGCGCAGGATCTGCTCGCGGACTGGTTCCGTGCCGCGTCCACGCTGGTGATGCCCTCGTACAGCGAGTCCTTCGGCCTGGTCGCGATCGAGGCACAGGCGACGGGCACCCCCGTCGTCGCGGCGGCGGTCGGCGGGCTGCCGGTCGCGGTACGGGACGGGGTCACCGGCTTTCTCATACCCGGCCACGATCCGTCCGACTACGCCGACGCCCTCCACCGGCTCCTGGCGAACCCGGCCCTCGCCGCCCGGATGGGCGCCGCCGCGGCCCGCCACGCCGAGTCCTTCGGCTGGGACACGGCCGCGTCCGCGACGGCGGACGTGTACACGGCCGCGATGCACGAACACCGCCGGCGGGTACGCTCCCACCATGGCTGACGCACACGAGCCCGCCGGGGTCGCGGGGAAGGCGCCGGAGGTCCCGGACATCCCGGAGATCATCGAGAAGACGCTGACCGACGCCGGCCTCGAATGGGAGCACCCCGGACCCGGCTCGTACGTGGTCAAACTCCCCGGCACCCAGAAACTCTCCACGACCTGTTCCCTGCGCGTCGGCAGGCACTCCCTCTCCATCAACGCCTTCGTCATCCGCCATCCCGACGAGAACGACGGCGGGGTGCACCGCTGGCTGCTGGAGCGGAATCTGCGGCTGTACGGGGTGAGTTACGCGATCGACCCGCTCGGCGACATCTATCTGACCGGCAGGCTCCCGCTCTCCGTGATCACACCGGACGAGCTGGACCGGCTGCTCGGGTCGGTCCTGGAGGCGGCGGACGGCGCGTTCAACCGGCTCCTCGAAATGGGTTTCGCGCAGGCGATCCGCAAGGAGTACGCGTGGCGCGTGTCGCGCGGCCAGTCGACGCGGAATCTTGACGCGTTCACAAACCTGACCAAGGACTGAGGGCGGCATACGCCCCCTAGCGCCCCCGTAAGACCCATGTGACACCTTCCTGTGCGCCGCCGTGCCATGGCATGCTCGGCGACGACGCGCTCCTGAACGCCGTTCACATCCGTGGACATGGCGTGCCGGGGGTACTGGACCTCTCCTCCTCCCCGGGTGTCGGCGAGCCCTCGGGGAGGAGGGGAATCAGCACGGCGGGTCGCCGCCTTCGTGAGCGGCCGTACGCGAACCGCTGCCGGGCCCGGGGCGGGGCCGCCCGGAGCAGTCGGAGTGGTAAGCCCACGGCCGGTCGGGGCGGTGGCGGGGCGACGGCAGGCGGCTCGACGAGAACGCGCGGGCGCCCGCGCGCTTGGCGGCACCGTAGCCGCCGGCACCGACAACGAGCCGCTCAGGCGGTGGTCCTGGCGGCGGGCGGCCCGCCGTCGGCGCTCACACTGCCTGTGACAGCGGATGTCACCGCCTCCGCCGACCGCACCGGCTCGGTCGCCCCCGCGGACGGCAGCGGCTCCACGGCCTCCACCGCACCCGCGCCCGCGTCCCCACCGGCACCACCGTCCCCACCGGCACCCGCACCCGCTTCTGCCTCCGCTTCCGTTTCGGCGTCCGGCAGATTCCGCAGTAGGGCCCAGTAGCCCAGCCCCGCCACCGTCCCCAGCAGCGCGCACATCGCCCACAGCCACCCCGCCCCGTATCCGTCGATCACCGCACCGGCGATCAGCGGGGCGAAGAGCGTCGCCACCGACCAGGTCATCGTGTACATGCCCTGGTAGCGGCCCCGGCCGTGCAGCGGGGAGAGCCGCACCACCAGGCCCGTCTGGGTCGGCGCGTTCACGATCTCGGCGACGGTCCAGACGACCACCGAGAGCGCGTACATCCCGATCGACCCGGCGAAGGCGGTCAGCCCGAATCCGTATCCGACGAGCAGCGAGGAGACGATCAGCAGCCGCCGGGCGTCGCGGTGCTCGATGAAGCGGGTGACGGGGATCTGGAGGACGACGATGAGTACGCCGTTCAGGGCCATCACCATGCCGAAGTCGGAAGGGCGCAGCCCGTCCGCGCCCATCGCCAGCGGCAGGCCGGTGTGCCCCTGCATGAAGATCAGCGAGATCAGGAACGACAGCCCGACGACGCTCATGAACCGTCCGTCGCGCAGGACCATCCCCAGGCCGACGTCCGACTCCGCTTTTCCGGCGGCGGCCGGCCGCTCGGGACGTGACTCCGGCAGCTTGACGAAGACGAGGATCGCGCAGGCCATCGTCATGGCGGCCTCACCGAGGAAGCCCACGAGATAGCTGTACTCGGCGATGAAGCCCGCGGCGATCGCGGAGACCGCGAAGCCCAGGTTGATCGCCCAGTAGTTGAGCGAGAACGCCCTCACCCGGTCCTCGGGGCGCACGATGTCCGCCATCATCGCCTGCACGGCGGGACGGGAGGCGTTGGTCGCCATGCCCACGACACAGGCCACGACCGCGATCGCGATCGGGTGCTGCACCAGGCCCAGCAGCGCGACGGAGACGGCGGTCGACGCCTGCGCGATCAGCAGGGTGGGCCGCCGTCCCAGCCGGTCCGCCATCACACCGCCGCCGAGGGAGGAGACGACGCCGCCGAGCCCGTACAGGGAGACGACGAGCCCGGCGTACGAGGCCGAGTACCCCTTCTCGAACGTCAGGTACATCACGAGGAAGGTCGCGACGAACCCGCCGAGACGGTTGACGAGCGTGCTCGTCCACAGCCACCAGAACTCCCGGGGAAGCCCCGACACGCTCTCCCGCACGGCACGGCTCAGACCGGCCGCGCGCGGCCCGGCAACGGACATGTATCCCCCCAGGGGCCCTCGGCAGGTGAACGGCTCGTCGACGCCCGTGGGTGTAAGTGTCCCTAGGGGCAAGTGCACATTACATACACGTGGCTCCGGCCGCCAGCCGATGGACGCCGGCCGTCAACCGAGACGGCTACAAAGAGCCCGGAGCCCGTCCACTAGGCTCGTACGCATGGCCGACGCACCGTACAAGCTGATCCTCCTCCGCCACGGCGAGAGCGAGTGGAACGCGAAGAACCTGTTCACCGGCTGGGTGGACGTCAACCTCACCGAGAAGGGCGAGAAGGAGGCGGTCCGCGGCGGTGAGCTGCTCAAGGACGCCGGTCTGCTCCCCGACGTACTGCACACCTCCCTCCAGCGGCGCGCCATCCGCACGGCCCAGCTCGCGCTGGACGCCGCGGACCGCCACTGGATCCCCGTCCACCGCTCCTGGCGGCTCAACGAGCGCCACTACGGCGCCCTCCAGGGCAAGGACAAGGCGCAGACCCTCGCCGAGTTCGGCGAGGAGCAGTTCATGCTCTGGCGCCGCTCGTACGACACCCCGCCGCCCCCGCTGGAGGACGGCACCGAGTTCTCCCAGAGCGACGACCCGCGCTACGCCACGATCCCGCCGGAGCTGCGCCCGCGCACCGAGTGCCTGAAGGACGTCGTCGTCCGGATGCTGCCGTACTGGTACGACGGCATCGTCCCCGACCTCCTCGCCGGCCGCACGGTCCTCGTCGCCGCGCACGGCAACTCCCTGCGCGCGCTGGTCAAGCACCTCGACGGCGTCTCGGACGAGGCCATCGCGGGCCTGAACATCCCCACCGGCATCCCCCTGGCCTACGACCTGGACGCCGACTTCAAGCCCCTGAACCCCGGCGGCACCTACCTCGACCCCGACGCCGCCGCGGCGGCGATCGAGGCGGTCAAGAACCAGGGCAAGAAGAAGTAGCCCTCCTGCCGTGAGCCCCCTGCCTGCGGTTTTCCGCGGGGCAGGGGGCTTGTTGCTGTGCCGGGGCCGTCAGGGTTGCAGCTGTCTCCCCCAGCTACTACTGCCTGAATCACTAGTAGATGAGCGGTACAGCAGTGCGGTACCGCAACCGCCGCAGCGGTCACCGCCGAGGGTGCGGCTGCCCGCCGTGAGGTCTGCGCGGTGTCACCCGGCAAGCAGGCCCATGGCAGCGGCACCCGGCTGGCGCCGGACCGGCCGGCAGCGCGCCGGCCCCGGCCGGTGCGGGTAGTGCGCGGGCCCGCCTGGCCCGGTGACCGGGCGGGCCCGCGGGAGCGTGGGGATGTCCGGTGCCGGGCGGCAGGGGGTCGGGTGTCAGCCGCAGCAGCCGCCGCACTGGCACGGCCCCCCGGACTGGCAGCCGCAGCCGCAGCCCGGGCCGCAGCCGCAGGCGCCGAGGACCGGAAGGTGGACGACGTCGGCGGGAGGTTCCGCCGGAGGCTGTGAAGTGGGGGAATCGGCCATGGGAGTTCCTCCTCGTGGGCGTACGGCACCGAGACGGGCTCGCAGCCGTACGGCTCAGGCTCATGGGCGCAGGGGCGTGTGCGGGGCAAGCCGCCTCTGGCCATGTCATGCCCGGCGCGGCGGGCGCATCAACAGCGCGTTGAGGCACGACCGCCGCGGGCGAGGGCCTCCCGCGCTCTCCCCGGCACGACCGGCGGGAGCCGTACGCGCCCCACCGCCGTCACCGGAGGGGGCCGTACACCGCACCGCCGTCACCGGAGGGGGACCTCACGGGCCCGCGGCCCGCGTCACCGCCTCCGCCCGGCGGAGGGCCAGGAGCCCGCGGCGGGCACCACGCACCCCCGCCCCGCAGGCAGGCGCCTCGGCCTCCTCACGGTCACCACCGGCGGCGGGCACCCGCCCCCGCCTCGCCGCGCCTACGCGCCCTCCACCGGCGTCACCGGCTGGAGCTCGTCCGCGTGCTCACCCGTCACCAGGTACACCACGCGCTTCGCCACCGACACCGCGTGATCGGCGAACCGCTCGTAGTAACGGCCGAGCAGCGTCACATCGACCGCGGTCTCGATGCCGTGCTTCCAGCGGTCGTCCATCAGATGCTGGAACAGCGTGCGGTGCAGCAGATCCATCTCGTCGTCGTCCGTCTCCAGCTGGAGCGCCAGATCGACGTCCTTGGTGATGATCACCTCCGCGGCCTTCGCCATCAGGCGCTGCGCCAGCTGGCCCATCTCCAGAATCGTCGCCTGGAGGTCGCGCGGCACCGGGGACTGCGGGAAGCGGAGCCGGGCCAGCTTGGCCACATGCTGGGCCAGGTCGCCCGAACGCTCCAGGTCCGCGCTCATCCGCAGCGAGGTCACCACGATCCGCAGATCCGTGGCGACCGGCTGCTGCCGGGCCAGCAGGGCGATCGCACGCGCCTCCAGATCGTGCTGGAGATCGTCGACCTTCTGGTCGCCGGCGATGACGCTTTCGGCCAATTTCAAATCGGCGTCGAGCATGGCCGTCGTGGCGCGCCCGATCGCCGACCCGACCAGCCGGGCCATCTCGACCAGGCCCTCGCCGATCGAGTCCAGTTCCTCGTGGTACGCGTCCCGCATGGAGTTCCCTCTCTAGGTGGCCGGGGGTCCGGGTGGGGCTGTCGGACTCCCACGCTCCCACGTTCCGTCTACAAGGAGTCTGGCCCCTCCTTCCCGAATGAACCGGCACTATCCCCCTGGTGAACTCTGGGCGACGAGTCCCGCAGCTGAAGTCGTTCGGCGGGGAGCACCACCTTGACCACGCCTAACCTGGATGCATGGACGTGAACGCGGCGGTCGCCGCAGCGGCAGCGATCGCCGGTCTGATGACCGGTGTCATCGCCGTGCTGGCGTTTCGCTGGAGCGAGCGGGAACAGCGCAGGCCGACCCGTACCTCGCTGCACACCGACGCCGTGCTGCCGCCCGGTGTCGACACGGTCCTGTCCGTACTGCGCTCCTCCGCCGTCGTCCTCGACGAGAGCGACTCCGTCGTCAAGGCCAGCTCGGCAGCGTACGCGCTGGGACTGGTCCGTGGCGGAAAGCTGACCGTCGAGCCCATGCTGTACATGGCCCGCGACACCCGGCGCGACGGCGAGATCCGACAGGTCGAGCTGGATCTGCCCCGGCGGGGCACCGGTCGCGGCGAGGCCCTCGCCGTATCCGCCCGGGTCGCGCCCCTCGGCTCCCGGCTGGTTCTGCTCCTCGTGGAGGACCTCACCGAGGCCCGCCGTATCGAAGCGGTACGGCGCGACTTCGTCGCGAACGTGTCGCACGAGCTGAAGACGCCCGTCGGCGCGCTCTCCCTGCTCTCCGAAGCGGTCATGGACGCCTCCGACGACCCCGAGGCGGTCTCCCGCTTCGCCGGGCGCATGCAGATCGAGGCGACCCGGCTCACCAGCCTGGTCCAGGAGCTGATCGACCTCTCCCGGGTGCAGAACGACCACCCGCTGGCCGACGCGGAGCCCGTACGGGTGGACGAGCTGGTCGCCGAGGCCATCGACCGCTCCCGGCACCCGGCGTCCACGAAGAACATCACCATGGCCGCCGGCGGCACCGCCGACCTGCACATCTGGGGTCACCGCGGCCAGCTCGCCGCCGCCCTCGGCAACCTCGTCGAGAACGCGGTCAACTACTCCCCGGCCCGCACCCGCGTGGGCATCTCCGCCCGCCGGGTCCCCGCGCCGGGAGGGCCCCTGATCGAGATCGCCGTCACCGACCAGGGGATCGGGATCTCCGAGAAGGACCGCGAGCGGGTCTTCGAACGGTTCTACCGGGTCGACCCCGCCCGCTCCCGCGCCACCGGAGGCACCGGCCTCGGGCTGGCGATCGTCAAGCACGTGGCCGCCTCGCACGGCGGGGAGGTCACGGTGTGGAGCACCGAAGGCCAGGGCTCCACCTTCACCCTGCGGCTTCCCGAAGCGGGAGCCGTGCGGGACCGTTCCATCACCGGCCCGGAATCAGCCTCCGGCCCGCACACCGGCCCGGATCACGCCGACGAGGTCGACGACCCGCCCTACGACACCGACCGGAACCACGGTCCCGACCGCAGCCATGGCCACGGCCATGACAACGGCCGGGACCCCGGTGCCGGTCCCGACCGCCGTGACGGCCACGACCGGCCGTACGGCCCCGACCGGCCTTACGACAACGATCCGCACACCGACATCCCTGCCCCGGAGGTCCTTCCGTGACCCGAGTGCTCGTCGTCGAGGATGAGGAATCCTTCAGCGACGCCCTGTCCTACATGCTCCGCAAGGAGGGCTTCGAGGTCGCTGTGGCGGCCACGGGGCCCGAGGGGCTCGACGAGTTCGAGCGCAATGGCGCCGATCTCGTCCTCCTCGACCTGATGCTGCCCGGGCTGCCGGGCACCGAGGTCTGCCGTCAGCTACGCGGCCGCTCGAACGTCCCGGTGATCATGGTGACCGCCAAGGACAGCGAGATCGACAAGGTCGTCGGTCTGGAGATCGGCGCCGACGACTACGTCACCAAGCCCTTCTCGTCCCGGGAGCTCGTCGCCCGGATACGCGCGGTCCTGCGCCGCCGGGGCGAGCCCGAGGAGATCACCCCGGCCGCCCTGGAGGCCGGTCCGGTCCGGATGGACGTGGACCGCCATGTCGTCACCGTGTCCGGCGGCAAGGTCGACCTCCCCCTGAAGGAGTTCGACCTCCTGGAGATGCTGCTGCGCAACGCGGGCCGGGTGCTGACCCGGATGCAGCTCATCGACCGGGTCTGGGGCGCGGACTACGTCGGCGACACCAAGACCCTTGATGTCCACGTCAAGCGCCTGCGTGCCAAGATCGAGCCGGACCCGGGGGCTCCCCGGTATCTGGTGACCGTGCGCGGCCTGGGCTACAAGTTCGAGCCGTAGACCGCGGCGCCGGCCGTGCCGTGATCCGCGGGGTCCGCCCCGCCGGGCCGCGGTCACGTCCCGTACAGCACGGGCCGCGCCCCTCGCGTCACGGGTCCGCCGCCTGCGCCCGCGCCCCGGACGCGTGGACCGTGAACGTGTACGCGCGGACCGCGCCGGGGCGGCCACGCTCGGCACCCCGTACGGGCGGTTCGCACGCCGCCCGCGCCCGCTGCACGCAGAGGGGCGCCCCACCGGATCTCCGGCGGGGCGCCCCTCTGCATGCAGCGGATGGACTCCGTACGCGGGTCCGCGTCAGCCGTTCGCGGGCGCCGAGGACGCGTCCGAGGGGCTGTCGGGCGCCGTCTCGCCCTCGCCGCCGGGCTGTCCGGACGGCGCCTCGGAGGGCGAGCCGGACGAGTTCGGACTCGCCGAGCCGGCCGGGGTCGTGCTCGGGGACGCCGGCTGCGGGGGGAGGCTGCTCGGGCCGAAGTCCGCGAAGTCGGCGGACGCCGGGACGACGAACGCCTGGAGCTTCACCTCGCCGGTGTCGCTCAGCCGGAAGACGACGTCCTGCACCCCGCCGATGTTCCCCGTCAGGGACTGGCCGTTGTCGATCACGGCGGAGGGGTTGCCCTTGCCGCCGATGACAACCGATCCCTCGGCGGGGACGGTGATCGCGCCCGGACCGCCGGCCGCGCTCAGCTTCACCGTGCCGCCGCCGGGCAGCGTGACGGAGTCGAGCGTCTGGTCCTTGGTACCCGCGTTGAAGATCGTCGCGGAGACGACCGCCGGGCCGGCCGCGCCGGCCTTCGGCTGGGTGATCACATTCGCGTTCTGGACGCTGATGGTGTCGACCGTCGCCGACGCGGTGTCCGGCTTGACGCCGAGGGACTGCGCGTTGTTGCCCGCGCCGCACGCGGTGAGCGCGGTGAACGACAGCACGACAGCGGTCACGGCGACGGCGCCGCGCCGAAGGCGAGGGGCGCCCCCGGACGGAGTAAGGGGGAGGCTCACGGCGGCGGCATCTCCTTGCACGTACGGATCTGGCGGTGGGACGGTCCTGCGGAGTGGCGCAATAGCGGCCGGGACCGCGTCAGTTCGCGATACCGGCCGGGACGGCGTCAGTTCGTCCACAGATTACAGAGCCCCTGCTCCGGGCCCGCACCCGACCCGCCTCTTCGATGAGAGGCCCTTCATCGAGGCCCTCACACTCGCTCCGCGGGGGCTCGTCACCCGTACGGTTCCGGCCTTTCTCCGCCTCTTTCCGGGGCCGGGCCCTCCCCGGGACTCCGCCGGGCCGCCGGGACGCCCGCCCGGGCCCGCGGCGGGGGCGGTGTCCGTCGCCCGCGCCGCCCGGCCGACGGACCCCCCGCCTGCCCGCCCGTCTCCCGGACGCATGGTTCCCACAGGCGTCCCCGCGGGCTTTCGAACACGTCGTTTCGCACGCGTTCGGATATCGGCGGTGATCAATTCTCCGTGCCGCTCGCATTCATTGACGGAATGCCCCCCGGGGGGTCTCCGATGATCAATTCGGATTCACCGCGTCCGTCCGTCCGTACGGGTGACCGACCCCCGAACGGAGTACGGGAAGTTCACCGCCAAGAACCAGGCAAATCGGGACGTTCACCCGCCTTCGGGGGTGTCCTGGCAGGTGTGGCGCGTGCGTTTCCGTCCGTCCGCACAGCGGCCCCGACCTGCGAATACCCGGTTCCGCAAGTCGTCCGCAGCACGTTCCTGTCGCTGTTGTCAAGCCCCGAGATATGCCCTGACCTGCGAAAACGCCATTCAGAAGAAGCCGTATCCGTGTTACCCTGGATAGCCACGGAAGGGGTACCTGTCACATGACGTTCAAGGTTGGCGACACCGTGGTCTATCCCCATCACGGGGCCGCGCTGATCGAGGCCATCGAAACTCGCCAGATCAAAGGCGTGGACAAGACCTACTTGGTGCTCAAGGTCGCCCAGGGCGACCTGACGGTTCGTGTGCCGGCGGACAATGCGGAGTTCGTGGGCGTGCGCGATGTGGTCGGTCAGGACGGGCTCGACCGGGTCTTCGAGGTGCTCCGCGCACCGTATGCCGAAGAGCCGACGAACTGGTCCCGTCGCTACAAGGCAAATCTCGAGAAGCTCGCCTCCGGCGATGTCATCAAGGTCGCCGAAGTGGTGCGTGACCTGTGGCGTCGCGAGCGCGAGCGCGGTCTGTCCGCCGGAGAGAAGCGGATGCTCGCCAAGGCTCGCCAGATCCTGGTGAGCGAGCTCGCTCTCGCGGAGAACACCAACGAAGACAAGGCCGAGGCCCTGCTCGACGAGGTCCTCGCGTCCTGACACACGAATGCCGCGGTGCCCGCTGACACGATCGGTGATCGCCTTTGATCACGGTCATGTTGCCGGGCGCTGCGGCATGTCTGTCTCTCCACCACAGTCGTACAGCGATCGGTCGTTCGTCACCCCTCCAGCACACAGACGACATTCAGACACTGCCAGACGTCCGCCTCGGCCATGTGCATCATGTACGGACAACTGCGCGCGCTGATCCTGCGGTGTGCCGGGCCCGGGGCGGCTGGCGCAGACCAGTAGTCACGGAAGGGCCTGTCAAGGCGTCGCGCCCGGCACTCCCCCAACCTTCGGTCGGGGGCACCCCCAGGCCATACCCATGTCGGCCGAGGAAACAAACCTGCCGGAGTGCAACCGATGTCAGACGAATCGCTCACGCCCCGTACCGCAGCGGTGATCCCGGCGGCCGGCCGGGGCGTAAGGCTCGGCCCCGGCGCCCCCAAAGCGCTCCGTACGCTCAACGGCACGCCCATGCTCGTCCACGCCGTACGGGCCATGGCCGCGTCCCGCGCGGTCCGGCTCGTGGTGGTGGTCGCACCGCCCGAGGACGCCACCGGGGTGAAGTCGCTGCTCGCCGACCTCACGCTGCCGGACCGTACCGACGTCGTGGTCGTCCCCGGCGGCGCGACCCGCCAGGAGTCCGTACGCCTCGGCCTGGACGCCCTCCCCGACGACATCACCGTCGTCCTCGTCCACGACGCGGCCCGGCCGCTGGTGCCGGTCGACACCGTCGACTCCGTCATCGAGGCTGTACGGGACGGGGCACCGGCCGTCGTCCCGGCACTGCCGCTCGCGGACACCGTCAAGGAGGTCGAGCCGAACCCGGCCGGGGACGCGCCCGAGCCCGTCGTCGCCACCCCCGAGCGGGCCCGGCTGCGCGCCGTGCAGACCCCGCAGGGCTTCGACCGCGCCACCCTGGTCGCCGCGCACCGCGCGGTAGAGGCGGACGGCGAGGGCGCGACCGACTGCGCCGGCCTGGTGGAGCGGCTGGGCGAGCCCGTCGTGGTCGTACCGGGCCACGAGGAGGCGTTCAAGGTGACCCGTCCCCTCGACCTCGTCCTCGCCGAGGCCGTACTCGCCCGCAGGAGGGCCAACGATGGCTTCTGAGGCCCCCGGCAAGAACCCCCGGCACTCCCCGAACGCCCCCCACGACCCGGACGCTCCCCGGGCGTTCCCGGTCCCCCTGGTGGGCATCGGCACCGATGTCCACGCCTTTGAACCGGGCCGCGCGCTGTGGTGCGCGGGACTCCTGTGGGAGGGCGAGGACGGCCTCGCGGGCCACTCCGACGGTGATGTCGCCGCCCACGCCGCCTGTGACGCGCTGTTCTCCGCGGCGGGCGCCGGCGATCTCGGCGCCCACTTCGGCACCTCCCGGCCCGAGTGGTCCGGCGCGTCCGGCGTCACCCTGCTCGCCGAGGCCGCGCGGATCGTGCGGGCCGAGGGCTTCGAGATCGGCAATGTCGCCATCCAGGTGATCGGCGTACGGCCCAAGATCGGCAAGCGGCGCGAGGAGGCGCAGAAGGCCCTGGGCGCGGCGGTCGGCGCGCCCGTGTCCGTATCGGGGACCACGACGGACGGGCTGGGGCTGACCGGGCGGGCCGAGGGGCTCGCGGCCGTCGCCACGGCGCTGGTGTTCCGTACGGCGTAACGCTCCGGCCCCCCCGGGTACCGGGGAAATAGCCGGAGGGTGTGGAGTGGTTCACCCGGCGGGTACTCGTAACAACCGATCACCGATCACTCACCCACCGGAAGCGGACGGACCGGCACCATCGGTCCGGCGCGCACCCGACCCGCCCGCGGGCCCCGGCCGGCCACATCCGGCAGGCGGCACCGGGCGGGGCACACCCGACCGGGTACATCCGGCGGGGCGCACCGGCCCGACCCGGTCCGACCCCGGACCGAAGTAGACCGAGCACACCAAAGCGCATGGAAGATCACAGAAGCTCGCAGAAGAGTACGAACACCGATCAGCCGCCCAGAAAGGCACACCACATGTCTGCCGCACTCTCGGACGACCTCAAGACGCTCCTCGACAGCCCCGTCTTCGTGAACATCGCCACCATCCAGCCCGACGGCAGCCCCCAGGTGTCGCCGGTGTGGGTGAAGCGGGACGGCGACGACCTCCTCGTCTCGACCACCGTCGGCCGCCGCAAGGAGAAGAACCTGCGCCGCGACCCCCGGGTGACGGTCGTCGTCCAGCCCTTCGACGCCCCCTACACCTACGCCGAGATCCGCGGCACCGCCGAGCTGACCACCGAGGGCGGCCAGGAGCTCATCGACGAACTGGCCGTGAAGTACGTCGGCAAGAAGTACGCCGAGTTCAACCCCGCCGCGGGCCAGGACGCCCCCCGCGTGGTCGTCCGCATCACCCCGCGCAAGGTCGTGGGACGGATCTGAGCCACCCGGCGCTTGTACGGGTACACAAAGTTGCGTCCGCGGCCCGCAAGGGTCGCGGGGCACTGCCACCGGCCCACTACCCTTGTGGCGTGACCATTCGCCTGTACGACACCAGCGCCCGGCAGATCCGCGACTTCAGCCCGCTCACGCCGGGCCACGTCTCGATCTACCTCTGTGGCGCGACCGTCCAGGCCGCCCCGCACATCGGGCACATCAGGTCGGGGCTCAACTTCGACATCCTGCGCCGCTGGTTCACCCACCGCGGCTACGACGTGACGTTCATCCGCAACGTGACCGACATCGACGACAAGATCATCTGGAAGTCGGCGCAGCTGAACCGCCCCTGGTGGTCCATCGGATACGAGAACGAGCGCGCGTTCAACGACGGCTACGACGTCCTGGGCTGCCTGCCGCCCACCTATGAACCGCGCGCCACCGGCCACATCACCGAGATGGTCGAGATGATGCGCGGCCTCATCGAGCGCGGCCACGCCTACGCGGCCGACGGCAACGTCTACTTCGACGTGAAGTCCTTCCCCGGCTACCTCCGGCTCTCCAACCAGGACCTCGACGATCTGCGCCAGCCCTCGGGCGACGGCGAGACCGGCAAGCGCGACCCCCGCGACTTCGCCCTCTGGAAGGCCGCCAAGCCCGGCGAGCCCGACTGGGAGACCCCGTGGGGCCGCGGCCGGCCCGGCTGGCACCTGGAGTGCTCGGCCATGGCGCACAAGTACCTGGGCCCCGCCTTCGACATCCACGGCGGCGGCCTCGACCTGGTCTTCCCCCACCACGAGAACGAGATCGCGCAGGCCAAGGCGTACGGGGACGAGTTCGCCCGCTACTGGGTGCACAACGCCTGGGTCACCATGAGCGGCGAGAAGATGTCCAAGTCGCTCGGCAACTCGGTGCTCGTCTCCGAGATGGTCAGGCACTGGCGTCCCATCGTGCTGCGCTACTACCTCGGGACACCGCACTACCGCTCGATGATCGAGTACAGCGACGAGGCCCTGCGCGAGGCGGAGTCCGCCTTCGCCCGGATCGAGGGCTTCATGCAGCGCGTCTGCGAGAAGGCCGGGGGACCGGTCGAGCCGGCGCGCGAGGTGCCGCCCGCGTTCGCCGAGGCGATGGACGACGACCTCGGCGTCCCCCAGGCCCTCGCCGTCATCCACACCACCGTCCGCCAGGGGAACTCCGCACTGGCCGCCGACGACAAGGAAGCCGCCGTCGCCCGCCTCGCCGAGGTGCGCGCCATGCTCGGCGTCCTCGGGCTCGATCCGTACGACGAGCAGTGGGCGGGCGACGCGGACCGCCCCGACGATCTCCACGGCGTGGTCGACACCCTCGTACGGCTGGTGCTCCAGCAGCGCGAGGCGGCCCGCGGGCGCAAGGACTGGGGCACCGCGGACGCGATCCGCGACCAGCTCCAGCAGTCCGGACTCGTCATCGAGGACGGCCCGGACGGCCCGCGCTGGACACTGGGTCCGCGCTGAGCGCACGGACCGATGTGCCGCCTCGGGCCCCGGGGCGGCACACTGACATACGTACGCTCTGCACCCACGTGCAGACCGAGATTCACGGAAACAGGTAGTCATGGCCGGGAACAGCCAGCGCAGGAACCGCCGCACGTCCAACAAGAAGGGCGCGCAGGTCGGCAGCGGTGGCAAGCGGCGCCGCGGCCTGGAGGGCAAGGGCCCGACCCCGCCCGCGTCCGCCCGTAAGGGACACGTCAAGAACCGCGTCGCCAACGCCAAGGCCAAGCAGGCGGCCCGCCGCCCGACCGCCCGGCGCGGCGGCAAGGGCACGTCCGAGATGGTCGTCGGCCGCAACCCCGTCTTCGAGGCGCTGCGCGACGGGGTGCCCGCCTCCACGCTCTACGTCCAGCAGTTCATCGACAACGACGAGCGGGTGCGCGAGGCGATCCAGCTCGCCACCGGCCGCGGCAACCTCCACATCATGGAGGCTCCGCGCCCCGAGCTGGACCGGATGACGAACGGGCTCAACCACCAGGGGCTCGTCCTCCAGGTCCCGCCGTACGAGTACGCGCACCCCGAGGACCTCGCCGCGGCCGCCTTCGACGAGGGCGACGACCCGCTGATCGTCGCGCTCGACGGGGTCACCGACCCGCGCAATCTGGGCGCGGTCGTCCGTTCCGTCTCCGCCTTCGGCGGGCACGGCGTGGTGGTGCCCGAGCGCCGGGCCGCGGGCATGACCGCCGGCGCGTGGAAGACCTCCGCCGGTACCGCCGCCCGTACGCCGGTGGCCCGCGCGACCAACCTCACCCGGGCCCTGGAGTCGTACCAGAAGGCCGGGCTGACCGTGGTGGGCCTGGCGGCCGACGGGGAGCACGAGGTCGGCGACCTCGACGCCCTCGGCGGCCCGGTCGTCATCGTGGTCGGCAGCGAGGGCAAGGGCCTGTCCCGGCTCGTCGGCGAGACCTGCGACTATCTCGTCCGCATCCCGATGCCGGGCGGCGCGGAGTCGCTGAACGCGGGTGTCGCGGCGGGTGTCGTGCTGTACGAGGCGTCGAAGCGCCGCCACTGAAAGCGCCGCCACTGAGCGCGTGCCCGCGCGTCGGGTGCCCGCGCCCCGGGTCCCGGCCGTGTCCCGTTCGCCGGTCGTGGCCGGGCGTGCGGTCCGGTGGTGGTACGTACGGGGCGAGGGCTGTGGGTTTCCCTGGTCGGCGGGGTCGCCGGTGGCAGGGGTGTCCCGGCACGGCAGGTCGCCGGTGGTACGGGCCCGGCGGCGCCCACCGTGACGGGAGGGCCGGTCCGATCCGGTAGTGGCCGGGAGGGCGGACCGGCACGTCGTCGGGCGGTGATCCGGACGGCGGTTCAAACGCGGGCCCCCAAGGTTCACCGTCCGGCCCGGCGCGGCAGGCTTGCACCGGGGGAATCGACCCGTTCCGGGCCTCTCACCAGGGCTTGACGGGCCTCGGACAGATAGGGCCCGTCACGGCAGTGTCCTAACGCGATGTCACTCGGTTAGATGAGTGTGGACACCAGAACGCCCCGGCCCGGGTTCGATGATCAGCCCGCACTGAGCATGATCAAGGTGCACTGCGACCCCGCGCAGGTCATCGTGAACCACGCCAGTTTCCGGGTGCAGCTCGCCCAGAGCCCGCGCCCCGTACGAGCCCTGGCGGACACCGCCCGTACCCCCGCCGCGGCCGGCGCGTCCGGCGCCCCGGTCCGGCGGCGGGCGCCCGTCGTCTGGAGCGGCCGGTCCGCGCCCGGCGACGCCGGTGCGACCGGGCTCCTCCAGGCCGTGCGCAACAGCACCGCATCCGCCACCGCCACGGTCGAGCGCGATCCTTACGGCAGCGGCTACGGCGGCTACGACACGGGCGGCACGACCCAGGTCATCCCGCGCGTCGAACTGTCCGACGACACCGAGCCCACGCCCACGGTCACGGCCCCGCCCCCCGGCGGCCACGACCGGCCGCTGCTGCCGCCGATGCGCCAGGCCGTCGGCGCGTACGACACCCACCCGTACGGGCCGGAGACGTACGAGGACGAGCTGGAGGAGACCGTCACCACGGGCCGGCCGCACCGGCACGGCAACGACGCGGTGCGGCACGCCTACTACCCCGGCCGCCGGATGAACCTCGGTGTGGTGCTGCTGCCGCTGCGGGTGTTCCTCGGCTTCATCTCCGTCTACGCGGGCATGGGCAAGCTCTGCGACCCCGTCTACTTCGACGGCGGCGAGCGCGGCTCCATGGTGAAGTGGCTCAACTCCCTCCACCCGTGGGCCCTCGCCGAGCCGCTGCGCGACTTCGCCCTCTCCCACCCGGTGGGCGCGGGCCTCACGGTCGCCTTCCTCCAGGTCGTGGTGGGTGTGCTGACCGTCCTCGGCCTCTGGCAGCGGGTCGCGGCGGTCGTCGGCGCGCTGCTGTCGGCGGCGCTGATCCTCACGGTGAGCTGGCGGACGGTCCCGGCGTACGACGCGCCCGACATCATCTACCTCGCCGCCTGGTCCCCGCTGATCATCGCGGGCGCCCCCGTC
This sequence comes from Streptomyces sp. NPDC004609, assembly GCF_042873655.1. Taxonomy (NCBI): domain Bacteria; kingdom Bacillati; phylum Actinomycetota; class Actinomycetes; order Kitasatosporales; family Streptomycetaceae; genus Streptomyces; species Streptomyces sp. NPDC004609. The sequence goes on from NZ_JBIALS010000022.1 coordinate 24,506, forward strand.
TACTCCGTCGACGGCCGGCTCGCGAGCGAGGCGTGGCGCAAGCTCGGCCCCCGCTCCGAGCTGTGGCAGCTGCGGCGGCGGGTCCTGCGGCGCGGAGCCGTGGTCGCGACCGTCGTGGTCGGCCTGACGCTGCTCATCGGTTCGGTGCTCGGCGGGGCCGTACGCTCCACGGAGATGGTGACCGTGCCCGGTCCGAACCAGGATCCGACCAACCATCTGCCCGGCTCCTCGCTGCCGCAGGACCGGCCCACCGGCGGCCGTACGTCGGCCGGCCCGAGTGGTGACACCGACAAGCCGTCGCCGTCCGCGAGCCGTTCCAGCGGCACCGAGAAGAAGAAGTCCGAGCCGTCGGACGAGACGGTCCGCGAGACCGGGCAGGTCGGCGAGGGCCCCCGCCAGACCCAGGGCACGAACGGCCGCCAGTCGGCCCCCGGCCGCACCACCCCCGCCGACCCGCCGTCGAGCAGCTCCGGACCCGCCTCCAGCGGTGGCGGCGGCGGTGGCGGCAACACGGGCAGCGGCGCCGGGAGCGGCGGCTCCGGCGGTGGCACTGCCCCCGGTGGCGCCGAGAACAACGGCACCTCGGGCGGTGGCCGGGTGATCGGCGGCCTCCTCGGCTGACGGACCCGGTGCACACGGCGGGTGCCTCGCGCACACGGCGGAGGGGGCGGTCTCCCCGGGGAGACCGCCCCCTCCGCCGTGCGGTCGGGACACTGCGGGGCCTGCTGGGAACGGCCACCGGCCGTGTCCGGGCGCGTGGACCCTCGGCGTACGGCAGGTCCGCGAACCGGTCGCGGTGGGACGGGCTTACCCCGGCAGGCCGCCCCCGGTGCGTGGCGGCCGGGTTCGGCCCCGTTCCGGAGCGCCCACGCCTGAGTCGCCCGATGCGGCCCGTCCGCGCCCGTCGGTGAGCAGGAGCGCGCGGGGCCTCAGCCGCTCTGGGAGGCGAGTTCCTTCGCGGCCTCGGTGAGGTCCTTCGCGGTGTCGATCGCGCGCCAGTACGCCCCCTGCGGCAGCGGGTAGCCCGCCAGCCGGCGCTCACGGGCGAGACCGGGGAACGTGGTGCGCTCGTGGTCGCCCCGGTCCGGCAGCAGCTCGCTGAAGGCCGCGGAGAACACGTACACACCGGCGTTGATGAGATACGGCGACGGCGGCGACTCGATGAAGTCGGTGATGTGCCCGAACGCGTCCGTCTCGACGGCTCCCCAGGGAATCCGGGGCCGGGCGAGCGCGAGGGTCGCCGCGGCGTCGCGCTCGGTGTGGAACGCGGCCATGTCACGCAGCGAGAACCGGGTCCAGATGTCGCCGTTGGTCGCGTACCAGGGCCGGTCGGGGTGGGGGAGGCGGGCGGCGGCGTACTTGAGCCCGCCGCCGCGGCCGAGCGGTTCCGTCTCGACGACCGTGGTGACCCGCAGGGGCAGTTCGGCCGTTTCCAGCCACTTCTGCAGGACCCCGGCGAGATGGCCGCAGGAGACGACGACGTCGGTCACACCCTCGGCGGCCAGCCAGGAAAGCTGATGGCCGATGATCGGGGTCCCGGTTCCCGGGATCTCGACCATCGGCTTGGGGCGGTCGTCGGTGTACGGGCGCAGCCGCGACCCCTGGCCACCGGCCAGGACGACGGCCTGCGTCGGATACATGGGCGTTTGCATGCCCTGCACCATATGCGGCACGGACCAGCGGGGGGCGTGGCGCCCCCGGGCCCCGGGTCAGCTCCCCTGGGCCTGCTGGGCGACCCCGGAGGCGAAGGAGGTGTCGCAGACGGGCTTGGAGTACGTCTGGGCGCGGGTGGGGCCGAGGCGCTCGACGGCGGCACGGCCGAGGGCGCGGGCGATGGACATGCAGTGCTGGGCGAGCGAGGGCCGTGCCTCCACCTCGCGCTGGAGATGGGTGAGTACGGTTCCCGGGTCCTTCTGCCGGAGTTCGGCGAGGAGCCGGTCGCGGAGGACGTCCTGCGGGGCGCGCGAGGTGGCGCGTACGGAGACGTTCTGGGAGGAGGCGGTGAGCATCCGCGACTCCGTCGACTGCCCGGCCCACGGGACGCTGGTGACCGCGAGGGTTCCGGAGAGCACCAGGACAACGGGCAGAACGAGAGCGAGAGTGCGGCCGATTCGGCGTGCTGAGTGGGTCACGCGAGCGAGCGTAGCGGGCGGTAATGATTTGGAGACATTCAGTCACCCTGGCGGGGGACGGTTCTCAGGTCCTTTTCGATTTCCGTGTTGACAGAGGCCCGGAAATCCCCGCTGTGTTCGGTTATTTGTCGACATCGACATCGGGCGTCGGTGTGCCGGTGCCGGTGCCGGTGCCGGTGCCGCTGTCGTACGGGCGCCCCGATGCCGGGCACCGGTGCCGGTGTTCCGGGCCCGGAACCGAGCGAAGTGGCCCCGCTGGCGAGCGGGACCACTTCGGTGTCGTACGCGGGCGCCCGGGCGTCAGTCGGTGAGGCGCTCGCCCGTCGACGTCGCGAACACGTGGATCTCGTCCGGCCGCGGCACGACGTGCAGCTGGGCGCCCTTCTCCGGCACGGACCGGCCGCCGACCCGGACGACCAGGTCCTTCGCCTCGCCGCCGACCTGGGCCGTGCCGTACACGAAGCCGTCGGAGCCCAGCTCCTCGACGACGTTCACGGAGACGGCGAGACCGGCGGGCGCGTCCTGGGCGTCCTTGGTGAGGGAGGTGGCCGCGCCGCCGTTGTGCTCGACCACGTCGAAGTGCTCGGGGCGGACGCCGACGGTGACGGTCGTGTCGCCCCGGTCGGCCGCGGCGGTCAGGGCCTCACGGGAGACCGGGACCACGCTGTTGCCGAACTTCACACCGCCGTCGGTGATCGGGACCTCGACGAGGTTCATCGCGGGGGAGCCGATGAAGCCGGCGACGAACAGGTTCGCGGGGTTGTCGTACATGTTGCGCGGGGTGTCGACCTGCTGGAGCAGCCCGTCCTTGAGCACGGCCACCCGGTCGCCCATGGTGAGGGCCTCGGTCTGGTCGTGGGTGACGTACACCGTGGTGATGCCCAGACGGCGCTGGAGCGAGGCGATCTGCGTACGGGTGGAGACACGGAGCTTGGCATCGAGGTTCGACAGCGGCTCGTCCATAAGGAACACCTGCGGCTCCCGCACGATGGCCCGCCCCATCGCCACTCGCTGCCGCTGACCGCCGGAGAGCGCCTTGGGCTTGCGCCCCAGGTACTCGGTGAGGTCGAGGATCTTCGCGGCCTCCTCGACCTTGGTGCGGATCTCGCTCTTGTTGACCCCGGCGATCTTGAGCGCGAAGCCCATGTTGTCGGCGACGGACATGTGCGGGTAGAGCGCGTAGTTCTGGAACACCATGGCGATGTCCCGGTCCTTCGGCGGCAGATGCGTGACGTCGCGGTCCCCGATCCGGATGGATCCGCCGTTGACGTCCTCAAGCCCCGCGAGCATCCGCAGCGAGGTGGACTTCCCGCAGCCGGACGGTCCTACGAGTACGAGGAACTCGCCGTCCTCGATCGCGATCTCCAGCTTGTCCACCGCGGGCTTGGTGGCACCCGGGTAGATGCGGGATGCCTTGTCGAACGTGACTGTGGCCATGGTGCTGTGTCCCTCCACCGGCAGGAACGTGCCGGACGATCCGAGTAAAGGATTGGTGTAGTCCACGTATGGACTCCAAGTGACGCTACCTGGCGAGTTCTGTTCTGTCAGCATCCGACGGGAACGAAAATCCCGGGCGGGGCCGGGGCGGGCGGTTGGTTACACTGTTGCGGCTGCCTCCTTAGCTCAGCTGGCCAGAGCAACGCACTTGTAATGCGTAGGTCGTCGGTTCGAATCCGACAGGGGGCTCGGAGAAACCCCAGGTCGCATTGCCTGTGACCTGGGGTTTTTGTTTCTCCGAGACTTTGAAGCCGGCGGTGCGCCGGGTCGGAGGCTCTGCCGGAGTGTCTCTGGTGGCCGAGTGGTGGCCGAACGTGCAGGGGGCGTGTATCGGCGGTGGCCGGAACGCGGAACGCCGAGCAGTGATTCGTCGGATGGCTTTGTAGGGCCGCCACAGACATTCCGGCCCTCTCCCGGGTGGGGTAGGTGTCATCGGCCGTGGTCGGGAGGGTGTCTTGGCCGAGGAGGACCGGCGGATGTGTGGATCGGGCCGTGGGTGCGTGCGGGGTGGTTCGTCCAAGTGCGGTCCCGGGCACAGTTGCTCCTCGCCTGACAGCGGGGTGGTGGTACCTGTCGTGGCCGGGCGAGGTCGGAGACAGTCGTAGAGGACCACGGGCTACGTGCGCTCGGGGACCGGTCAGCGACCGTGACCGGTGGTCGGCCGAGGGGAGTGTCCGGGATGTCCTCGGCCAACCCGGACACCCGGGTGAGCCCGAGGGCATCCAGACCGCCCGCGCCGACGGGGCCGGACAGGACAGGCCGCAGCCCGGTCAGGTCGGTGCCGGACGCCGGGTCACTTCGCTGACCGGCCGACCCCGACTGCCCGTAGGCGATCCGCCCCAGGACACCCGGACACCAGCCGCGCACGGCGGCCTCACAACGACCGACCACCACGGAGAGCCGATCCCCGTTCTGCCTGCAGGCCCTGCCAGCGGCGATCCCCTGCCGCGACTCCGGTACGAGACGCAGCCCGCCAGTGGACCTGGCGCGACCCGCTGCCTCAGCCACCCGCGCGAGCTGTCCCTTCAGGGGATTCCCGTGATGTGCTCGGCCTGCCACGCCCGGCGCGACTGGCTGCTCATCAACCAGGGCCGCGACGTCTGGGTCTGTTGCCGCTGTAGCAACCAGTGGCTCGAGCCCGAGATCAACCGCGCCGACTTCGACGCCTTTATCGCCATCCCGGACCGGACGACCTTCCCCAGCGTCGAGCAGGGACTGGCCGCTCTCGGGTTCGACGGGGCCTTCGCCGGTACGTACCTGGAATAGGCGAGCGGAGCGGCAAAGCCGGGAAGCGTCGGCGACACATCGGTGGCCCTCCCCGTTCTGGTTGGTGCTCAGCCTCGGTTGCCGCCCTTGGGCAGTTGACCCCGGAAGTCGCAGCCGGGGCACTCGTCCTCGCCCTGGACATGTCCCTCGTACCAACCATGGACGGCCGCGTGGAGGATCGCTTCCTCGACCGAGGATTCGCCCTTGCGGACCGATGCGATGGCGTTGCCGACGATCAACCGGAGCACGGCGTTCTCGGCGAGCCACTGCGCGTGCCCACGGCGATGCGTCTGCCCATGGATCGGGTCGATGTACCGCCATCTCCCAGTCGCGGGGTGTTGGCTCAGAGCCTTGCGGGCGTGATCACGAGCAGCCTGGACGCCGTCAGGAAGGGCCTGCATACGACTGACGGGACGGGTTCGCCCTGGTCTGGCACCGGGACGCGTTGCCGTATCTCAGTTCGTGGCGGCGCTGCTGACCGAGGGCTGCCATTCCAGATATCCTTCGCGATCCACATATGGCTGCCACTGACCCCACATGTCGGTGATCCCCGTGATGAGACCATCTGCGATGGTTTCAAGCAGTGTTGTCAGTGATGCGAACGCGGGTTGCTCGTCGAACGATCCGCCGCCGTCCTTCTCGTGGACGCCCACCCTGCCGTTCGTCCTGTCGGCGGCCAGGCTGATGAACAGCGAGTTTCCGCTTTCGTCATAGGCGAACGGGAGCCATTCGGGACTCCAGTAGTAGTAGCCCTCCTGAGGTATCGGGACGGGATCGTTGGGTGATTGTCCATGGTGGTTCTTTTCCTGCTGGTGACGTTCGAACTCCACCAGGCAAAGCCGCTGGTACTCGTCCGCGATTGAGCGTGCGCTGCTCAGGCGGTGGAACACCGGCAGGATGAATTCGCCGGATCCGTCGTGCCGTGACAGTGAGGCGAGGAGTTCCTCGGGGAAGTCAAGGCCGGCGGCTTGCGCCGACCTGAGTGCTTCCGGGTCCGCCGGGGCGGGAAGGGACGCGTAGCTGGCGGGCGCATTCGCTCGTAGCCAGGACTCGATTCGGTCCCAGGATTCGGGAATGGACATGCCGGCCATCCTTTCCGGTGTGCCCCCGCCCCACGAGGTTGGGGGCGGGGGCACGGTGACGGGGCTGTGTCTAATTGGGCACCAGGCGGAACGAGACGAAACGCGGCTTGTAGATACCCGGGTCGCGGTAGTGGGCGGCCTCGGGTACGACTCGGTTGTCCATGCTATTGACGTTGTACGACAGCGTCCACCGGTCTCCCTGCTGGAGGCTGGCATGAACGTGGGCGTTGTAGGAGAAGATGTCGGCGTCCCCGTAGCTTCCCCATGCGCCTGGTTCCGGCATCCGGTAGACCAGGTCCCTATCCACGGCGCTTGCGAACGGGCCGTAGGGCGAGCAGCTGTGCCAGATCCGGATCTTTCCGCTGAACGCCTCCGTGCTGTCCTGACTTACGAGGACGAACCCTCCGTTCCACGGGGTCACGCTGTACTCGTTGGCGATGCCGGTCAGGGAGTTGGCGCCGTCGCGCTCACCGCGCATCCAGCTGCCTTCCTGCATGTCGAAGAACTGCCATTCGTCGGCCTTGCTCAGGTCGGCGCCCTTGACGCGGGCGACCCGCATCTTCTTGTTGACCGGAGCGTCGGAGACGCCGTAGATGTAGGTGTATCCGTCCTTGCTCTGACTCGGGTCGAGCAGGGCCGATCCCCAGGCGACCTTCGCCGCGGAGGGCAGTTGGTCGACCCGTTCGGGCTCCTTCAGGTTGTCCAGTGAGAAGGTCGCCACGACGTTGCGGTTGAAGCGCCAGTCCCACGCTCCGGCACCGAACTTGTGGTACTCCTGGTAGATGACCTGGAGGTACTTCGTCCCTCCAATGGTAGCGATCATGGCGTCGCCCGCCCAGTACCAGTAGCCCGGTGCTGCTGGCGGCATGATCGCCTCAGGGTTCTCCGCGGTTCCCCCGGTGATCGTGGTGAGTTGGCTTCCGTTCTGGACAACGAACGTGCTGTTGACCAACCGTGCGCTGGTGGGCCGGGTTCCATTGGCGTTCAGCGGTCCCAGGAAGGTGTCGGAGAACACCCAGAGGCGCCGGCCGTCGGGCAGGGTGACGGAGTAGGTGGAATCACCGCCGGTCCATCCGTCTGGAGTGGTTCTGGCGTAGTCGAGGAACGTCTGCTCGGGAGCTGCCCTGGGGGTGACGTCCCGCACTTCGGGAGTGCGATTGTCGCGGCACTGGGGGTACTCGATCGGCGCCACAGGGCCGACGGGAACGGCGTCACCCTGGCCGAAGGGCCTGCCGTCCGCAGTGAGGACGACGACATAGAACTCGTCCTGATCGAGGATCCGCTCCTGGTTGTAGAACTTGTCAAGGTGCTCTCCGGCCTTCCTGTTCTGGTCGGCTGATATCACCTGGACGGAAAAGTGAGAGGTTTCCGCTCCACCCATCGACGACCCTTGATAGGTCGATTGGAATGGGTACTCGTCGCACTGCATGGTGTTGCCCTGCGAGTATCCTCTGCCCCAGTACTGGCGACAGTACCGCGCGGATTTATCGTTGTTCGCCTTTTTGTCCGTTGTGCTGACCATCCTTTCGAGCGGCTTGCCGCTCGCAATAGATCCAGGGATGGACTTCTTGACACTGGAGAGCGGCAGCGTCAGATCCGGTCGATGCTGCGCTTTCCAGACGTGCTTCGCTTCTTCAATGACATCTGGTGTCGCTTTGAGCCGGAACTGGGAGACCACTTCGGGGTAGACGCAGCCGTAGTAGTTGACCTTGGGTGAGGAGTCGCAGCGGAATCCTGATTCAGGGCCGAACAACATGGAGTCTTTGTTGAACGGATTCCCCAGGACTTCGGCATGAATAGTGAAGTCGGCGTAGGCAATCCTGTCCGTGCCGGAGACGCTTCCCTCCGGCACGGTGAAATCGAAGAACGTGGAACCGAGGGTCATCCACTGGTCGAGCCTGGCGGTGTCGCCGTCGTCTCCAATCAGGCAATTCGCCCCTGGCGTCGTCGTGGAGCAGCTGCCGCTGAACTTCAGCTGACGATCAAGCCTTGGCGGAGGCGTGGAGAGGACGGGCTCGTCCAGCAGCAGCCATACCCGTGTCTTGCGGTCACTGGCAGCGATGGGCCCTTGGTGCCCCATGCCCTGCATCGAAGCCCGGAAAGTTATCGTTCCGACGGTTTGGCACCCGGGATTGCACCGGACGTCTTCAACGGAGAACAGCCCGACACTGCACCAGGTGAAGTGGTTGAGAGTGATCACTCCGCCCGTGGAGGGCGCCACAGCGTCCCAGCATTCGCTCATATTCGCGGACGCGGTAATCCGGTCCCTGCTGGGCAGCTTCGCGGCGAGGTCTCCGCGCCGCTTCGCTTCCTGCGGCGATTCCCGAACCTTCCCATCCCTGCGCGCGTCATGGGAGCGCTTCGGGGGAGCAGTGAACGGCTTTCCGTCGAGGGTGGTGAAGGAAGTCCTGGTGAACTCTCGCACGCCATCATCAGCGGCACCCTGCGGGGCCAGCCCTAGAATGAGGAGAAGGGTTGTGAAAACGACCACGGCAATTCTCGGTCTGAGCATGCATTTTGCCCTTCGTTCGAGAACCTCGGACACTCTCGTGCGGAGCAGGGGTCGAAGCGCCTTGGAGGCGTCAACCGCCTCCGGTCAACGCGTCTCTGTGCGGAGAGAGATGGGAGTGAATAGAGAGGTCTCCCCGTTCTCCTGACACTCCGTCACTTTACATGCCCATGACCTCATTCAGGGAGGGTTCATGTGCGATCACGCGGTGATGGTGTAGGTGGCGGTAAGAGGTCATCTCATTTGGAGGTGCCGGTAGCCTGGTTGTGTGTTGATGGTCGAGCGTCTGGTGCCGGACGGGTTATGGGAGTTGTTCCAGCGGGTGGTTCCGGAGGTGCCGATCCGCCCGCAGGGCGGAGGCCGGCGCCGGTACGGAGACCGTGAGGTGCTGGCCGCGATCATCTTTGTGGCGACCACGGGCTGCACGTGGGCACAGGTCCCGCCGGTGTTCGGCCCGTCCGGTGCCACCGCTCACCGCCGGTTCGCGGAGTGGTCGAAGGCCCGGGTGTGGGCGAAGCTGCATCGCCTGGTCCTGGACGAGCTCGGTTCGCGCGGCGATCTGGACTGGTCGCGGTGCGCGATCGACTCGGTGAACATGCGGGCCCTGAAAGGGGGGAGCTGACGGGCCCGAATCCTGTGGACAGGGGCAAGAAGGGTTCGAAGATGCACTTGATCACCGAGCAGACCGGTCTACCCGCCTCCATCGGCATCTCGGGCGCCAACCTGCACGACAGCCAGGCCCTCGAACCCCTCGTGCGCGGCATCCCGCCCATCCGCCCCCGCCGCGGACCGCGCCGGCGACGGCCGGCCAAGCTCCACGGCGACAAGGGCTACGACTACGACCACCTGCGCCGATGGCTGCGTCAGCGCGGCATCCGCCACCGCATCGCCCGCAAGGGCATCGAGTCCTCCAAGCGGCTGGGGCGGCACCGCTGGACCATCGAACGCACGATGGCCTGGCTTGCCGGATGCCGCCGCCTGCATCGCCGCTACGAACGCAAGGCCGAACACTTCCTGGCCTTCACCAGCATCGCATGCACCCTCATCTGCTACCGCCGACTCACCACATGAGATGACCCCTTAGCCCCGGTTCTGATGGGCCTTGGGCCGTACGCCGGCGTGGTGTCCAAGGCACTTCGTCACCCGATTCACCCAACAGCCCGATCGGAACAGAACGCCCTTTCAGCCGGGCGGAGGGTACTGGGCGAAGACGGGACGGATGGTGTCGAGCGCGGCAGCACGCCCGGCGGCCGTCAGGCCGCCCCAGTCGTCGCGGTAGTAGTAGTGGTCGAGGTAGGACTCCGGGGTGAGGTCCCGGTCGAGGAGGTACGGGCTCAGGTCGAGCCCCGACTCGAGGTCGAGGTCGATGCCCTCGTCCGCGCAGTACTCCAGCAGTCCGTCGGCAATGTGCCGGTGAGCGCCGTCGTACCAGCACACCCCGGTCGCCGTCAGGAGTGTCGCACCGGTGTCGGGGTCGGTCAGGGTGAGGTTCTCGTAAGCCGGGGTGCGATCCCCGGCGTACCGCAGCAGGTCCTCGGGGACGCCCCGATAGTAGGTCCGCTGAAGCGCGAAGTTGCCGGCCGGCCGGGGATGTTCAGTTCGCCCTCGTGCTCGAAGGCGATCAGCAGTGCCCGACCGCCGTCGGTGAAGTACCACTGGACAGACTGACCACCGCTGTCGTTCCACGCAAACCGTGTTGCACCGTCCACCCGGTAGGAAACGGTCTTCTGCGAGAAGGACGCGGGACCACCCGACAGCGCCGTGACAATCGCGGCGCGCCGCCGCAACTCGGCTGGCGGCGTCGCGTCCAGCTCCGCCAGCAGGTGCGCCCCGTCCTGCTCGCTCTGTCGCATGGCGGCAGTCAACCCGCACCTCGGTCGTCGCGCAACCGTTGTCGGCGCGGCAGGAACGGTCTCGGTGACCGGTTCCAGCCGGGTCACACCGATGCGCCGGCAAACTCCAAGATCGCCGAAGAGTCAGGTCGGTGATACCCACAGCCGGCGAACAGCCGGCCCCAACGGCACCACAAGTTCCATCTCGATAACCCCCCGCACTACCACCCCAGTGGTCACTGATCTGCCCATTCCAGTGACCTTGCATGACGGGTGCGCCATGATGGTTCCTGCCCCCCTTCTCCAGGGCTGCGCTCCAGGCTTGCCCTGACCGAACCAGCAGGGAGCTACAGGAATCCGAGATGAGCGCAGAAGCAATTGTGGCAGCGATTGCGGTGCTGGTGTCGATCGCCATTGCATCGGCCCAGGGGACATGGCACTGGAGAAGGCGACGGCTACCGGACATCGACAGCCCTCTCAGGTATGGGGATGTCGACGAGGGGAAATCCTTCATCGTCCAGGATCTGGTGAAGATCGTGAATCTTCAGGGCAGTCCGAGCCGGGACCCCCAGAGCCCCGGGTCCGCCCTTCTCACCGATGCGTATCTGATACAGCGTGAATCGGATGAGGGAAGCGGGCTCGTTTCCATCTACAGTACTCGCGGACAGTTATCGGCCTCCTCGACGAGCCATCCCTATGAGTCCGGTGAATACGACTCCACTCATATGGCGGTCAATCAGGCTGTGGCTGTACCTCTGTCCGGTCTGCCGCAGGGTGTCACCTGCCGGGTAGTCAACAGGGTTGCTTTTTCAGGGGCATACGACGGAGAGGCCGAGGACGACTTCGAGACTCATATAGAAAGACCCACAAAATCCCTGACTGTCATTCTGATCTTTGCCCAGGGGTATCGATGCACCGAAGTCTTCGGATTCGTTCAGACGGGCGGCAGGTCGAGGGTCGAGCCCTCACGGGACAAGCCTGCTGTCCTCGACGACGGGCGTGTCGTCTACTGGCATGTCGTCCCGGTCAAGACCGATTGGCTCCCCATCCATGCCCGGTACCGCATTCGCTGGAAGTGGAGAGAGGTCGATCCGGGCTCCTGATCCACACCGGGCGACGTAAGAACAAGGAGCATCGGCACAGGTAGCCGACTTGATACGCGGCCGGCACACGGCCCCGTTCTCTTCCGCAGCTCCTCTGCGCTGCCCTGCGAGAGGTGTACACGTCAAGCTCTCAGGGAAGGGGCCTCCTCATGGTGAACCGCGTCGCACTCAAGGAAATTCACTCCCTGGGCACTTCCGTAGACGACTGGCGCCCGGCTCGCAAGTTTCCTGAGACTTACCCGGGGGTCTCCGCGGACTGGAGTTACCTCCTCTGGCGTGATCGGGTTCTGCCGATCACGACCGGCGAGGACGGTGAGTATCTGGTCACGCTGGGGAGTTCTGATCTGCCCCTTGAAGAACTGCTCGGAGAACTGCACCTTCCCGGCCTGTCCCAGAGGTTTCCCGTGCTCGCCTACGGGGCCAATCGCAACCCGTCGACCCTGCACACCAAACTGCTCAACTACTCCCTGACAAATGACGGATCGAGCGGGCACTGCCTGCCGGTCCTCAAAGGCCACATGCGAGGAGCTGACGTCGCCGCCTGCCGGCTCCATGGCCAAGGCTACCTGTACGGCGAAATTCTGCTGGGGCACAGCCTGTGCAAGAACGTCGAGCTTGAGGTCTATATCTGCCTGGTCGACCTCGAACAGCTGGCCGTCCTCAATCGGAGTGAAGGTGTCGGCGAGGGTATGTACGAACTGGCCGTGATCCCCGAAGTTCGGGTTGACGGGTCACCAGAACCGTTCTGTACGCTGGGGTACGCGGCTAATCAAAGCGTATGGCTTTCCCCCGTCCATGACACTCCTGTCGCATACTCGCTGCTGCCCGCTACCGGCCGCACCCTCCCTTCGATGACCTCGCGGGAAATGGTGGATCATGTGATGGATTCCACTGGGCTGCGTGGCCGGATCAGCAGCCTGACCGCTCTGAAGAACGATGTGGGGTTGGCGGAGGAGGTGGCCAAATATCTGAACGGGCAATGGTGGTACCAGTTTCATACCGGACAACCGCCGATTCGGGGCTATTCCCAGTTGCTCGAACTGCTCAACTCCGGCATGTCCGCGTACTCTGCGCAGTCACGCACGCTGGACTCCCTCAGGGCGAACGGACTCGTTCTGTCACACAAGAATGCATATGCGCCCGGTCGCGAACATCTCTGGAAGAGCCGCGACAGAGCCGTCTAGTACTGCAACGACACTCCGTGATGTCCTCTGCGTTTGTAGTGGCTGATTCGGGCTCGGGCTTGGCTTCTTCTTCGCCATAATGACCAGGCGAAGGCGTGTTGGATGCAGTGGCGGACAGGAGAGGAAATACGGTTGAAGAGCCGCCGGGCCTCGTTCATGGTCACGGGTATGAGGGATTGATGGGTGCCGTTTTTCGGATCCCCCTTTTGCCTCGGCTCGCAGGATGGCGAGGAAGGCGAGTGCGGCCATGGAGAGGGTTATGTGCCGGTACCACGCTGTGTAGCCGAGGACCTGATGGTGATCGAGCCCCGTCTCATTTTTCGCGGTCTGGAAACACTCCTCGACCATCCACCGAGATCCTGCGATCCGTACGAGTTCCTCCAGCGAAGTTCCGGCGGGGCAGAAGGAGATGTAGTAGGCGACATCCTTGGGGTCGGTAGGACTGCGCCGTGCCAGCAGCCAGTGGTCCCGGCCTTCGCGTCGCCAGGGCCGGATCCCGGCTTGGGCCCAGTAGTACTCGCGTCGGCCGTGAGCACCATCGCCACAGCTCAGGCGTACCCACGCGTCATCGGGAAGGCGGCTGACCAACTCGTGCGCGCGGGCCTGGCCGAAGAATTCCATGTGATGACCATCTGCGATTTCGGGACGGCGAGTACGTGAGGGATGTCGTGTTCTTCCAGCCACATCCGGATACGGCTTGTCTGGCCGTAGAGCTCATCGGCGGTCACCCACCCGAACGGGATACCGGCCTCCACCGCACGCTCCAGCATGCGCAGGCCCATGTCCGGCTTGGTAGCGAACTCGACATCGTCGCCGATGCCGGCAGCCCGGCACCGTTCGCGGTCAGACGTCCAGCCCTTCGGCAGATACAACTCGCGGTCGATCAGAGCCCGTCCCCGGTCGGATCCGTAAGCCAGGAACACCCCGATCTGGGAATTCTCGATCCGGCCCGGGGCTCGTATCCGAATAACTGTCAGAGTTGATCTGTTGGGGGGTCTTCAGGGAGTGGTAGGCGGGCCTTGAGCTGTTTGAGGGTGCGGGCGGGTGTTCCGGGCAATGGGGTGACGGCGACGCGGTGCAGGTCCAGCAGGCGGTGGCCGTCTTGGAACTGGTTGGACAGGTTGGTGCGGGTGACCTTGAGGAGTTGGGCCAGGAGGGTGCTGGTGATTGCTCCGCGGCGGCGTAATAGGGCTGCCAGGAGGCGGTGGTAGTGGTCCAGGCTGCTGGTTTGGGGGTGGAGGTAGCTGCGTGGGCGGTGGAAGCGTCGTTGGAAGGCCGCCTCGGCCAGGGCGTCCCAGTACGGTTCCGAGCTGGCGACCAGGTGGTCGAAGGCAGGCCGTGACATTCCGGTCAGGGCCGGATCGGTGAGCATCGTGGTCAGGGCGGGATCGATCCGGCGCCGGCTTCTGGTTGGCTCGGGCGGCCGGGGCGGAAGCGGTGCCAGGGTGTAGTTCCAGTCGCCGTGGAAGGTGTGGGGTGTGATCGGCAGGGCCTGGAACTCGGCGGGTGTGACCGTGGTGCCCAGGACGTAGCTGCCTGTGTCCAGCGTGGCGCTGATCCTCAGCCCGGTGCGGGTGGTTGTGGCGGCGATGGTTTCGATGACGACCCGGTAGCTGGTGAGTGGGCGGCCGCGCCAGTTCGCGGTGATGTGGCAGAACATCCGGTGTTCGATCTTGTTCCACTTCGATGTTCCGGGTGGGAGGTGGCAGACGGTGATCTCCAGTCCGCTCTCGAGGGCGAAGGCGGCCAGGTGCTTCTTCCATGTCCAACGGCGGGGGTCGTTGGATCCGCCGGAATCGGCGGTGATCAGCAGGCGGGTGGCATCCGGGTGGTCGCTTCGTCCGCAGTGTTGCCACCAGCGGCGGATGGATTCCACCGCGAACTCGGCGGTGTCGTGATCGGTTCCGACGTTGACCCAGCCGGTGTTGCGGGCGATGTCGTAGACCCCGTAGGGGATGACCACCGGTTGGGCGCTGGTGATGAAGGTGTGGCAGTCCACGCGGATCGGGTCCCTGCCCGGCCGCCAGGTGCGGCCGGGCAGGCCGCGGTTGCCGAGCAACTCCTTGGCCTTGGTGTCCACGCTGATCACCGGCTGGTGCTCGTTGAGGAATGCGGTGGCGGTGGCGTTCAGGTGGGTGAACTGGGCGTCACGGTCTGGACGACCGGCGCCTTCCGAGGTCTTCACGGTGCCCTGCAGGCTGTATCCCAGGGCGCGCAGCAGGCGTCCGGCGGTTGCCGCGCTGACCGTGTGACCCTGTGCGGTCAGTATCGAAGCCAGGTTGCGCAGCGAGAGCGTGGTCCAGCGCAGCGGTGAGACCGGATCGCCACGGGTGTGTGGCTCGATCAGTGCTTCCAGCGCGGGCAGGAGACCGGTGTCGGTGACCGTCAGCGGTTTCCGGCTGGCTCCCGGTGCTCTGATCCGGCCAGGTGGTAGCGGACGGCCGGACAACTCGGCGATTCCCCGTGCGATGGTGGCAGTGCCGGCGCCGGAGGCGGCGGCCACTACCGTGATCCCGCCGTGGCCGAGTGACGCGGCCTCGCTGGCGATAGAGCCGGCGGCGACGCTCATCGAGATGGGCAGGAGCTGATCGAACTTGGTTTTCAGAGCTGTCATGGCGAAGGCTCTGCCGGACGTTCACGCAGCCATACCCCAGTGTCCCGCCAACACCAGTCCACCGAGCACTAATTGAAATACAGCTCCCCGCAGTGCCGGTGTACTGCCGCTGGGCACCGACAGTGTCGGTGCCCTTCTTCACGTCGCCGGTCTCGTCGACAACCAGGACTGCCTCGTCGTCGTGCAAATACTCGACCACGTAGGCGCGCACGTCGTCGCGGACCTGGTCGGCGTCCCACTTGGCCCGCCCGAGCAGGTGCTGCATGCCGTCCGGGGTCCTGTCCCCGGCCCACTCGGCGATGGTCCAGCAGTTCTTGCGCGGCAGGTCCGACAGCAGGCCGAGTACCAACTTCCGGGCCCGGCGCCGGGATTCCACCCGCGTGAACCGGCCCGCGATCCGGGCCATCAGGCCCTCGAACGCCTCCTGCCAGCGGGCAGGGTCTACGCTGTGACCTGCGGCCACCGCATGATCGTTTGTCTTCACACACCGATGATCAACGGTGGCCGCACCCGTCTCCACAGCGCGTCGGGGTCGCGCAGCGTCTGCCTGCCGTCATGTGTCTGGAGGACTTGTGCAACGTGGCGAAGTCTGGTGGGTCCAGTTCGACGAGCGGAGGTTGGTCGTACTGCTGTCGGGAGAGGACACGTCCGGGATCCGGGTGATGCAGGTCGTCGCTCCGGCAGGCGTCGACATCAGCGGTCTGGGCATCGAAGTGACGGTCGGCGCCGGTGAAGGACTGCCGTTCGAAGGCGTGCTGCGGCTCGCGTTCCCGCGTCCAGGCTTCACCCCGTGCACGTGGCTGACCACAGTGTCCCGGGACGACCTGATAGAGCGGGAGGCCGTCCTGTCCTCCGTGAAGCTCAGCGAGATTGACGACGCCCTCCGACTCGCTGAACAAGCGCAGGAGCAGACCACGGCAACGACGGCGAAGCTCAGCGAGATAAGAGACGCCCTCCGTCTCGGTGAACTCAGGTAACCGAAGAAGGAGCCGACGCCCGCGACGGCGTGGGCGATCTCGGACGAGATGATCGACGCTGACCACCTGCCGCCTCGGCGCCCCTCACCATCGAGATCACGATCTACGGCTGGAGTACTAGGGGAAATAGGGCCGTTGCAAGGGCTTGCACTCGTTCGTATCATATCGGCGTCGGGTATCTGCCAATGTGGGGATCTCGCTCTCGAGATTTCTCTGGAATGTTTGCGTCGTTTGCCCGCTGTGCGGCACTGTGGCGCTCGGGGAAGAGCCCAGAACAGTCATAAATCGGGACATGGTGACAAATTGCGATCGAGTGGCTCGCGGTGGCATGGATATCTCGCTTTCGGCTGGGCGACGATTTTCGCGGGTGTGCATTTCTTCTGGGCGCTCGGTGGGGAAGACGGACTGGATATCTCTGCCGGAAAGCAGCTTGCGGTCGAGCGGCCGGACTGGTTCGTGGTCGGCGGTCTCTGGGCGGTGGGCTTCCTGTGCCTGGCAGGTGCCCTGGTGGCGCTGGGGCTGCGGCGGCGCGGTGTGCACGGGCGCCCGTGGACATTACTCAAGCTGCTCGGTTCGGGGATCGGCGTGCTGCTGCTGGTCCGGGGAATCGGCGTGGAGACGTTGCTCATCACGGGCGCGTCGGGGGTCGATGGAGTCAGTTCTGCGCAGAAGTTCTGGACGCTCGCCCTCTGGAACCCCTGGTTCATTCTCGGCGGCGTGCTGTTCAGCCTGGCGGCATGGAGTTTCGGAAAAGAAATGGCCGGGGAATGAAGTGCGAGGTGGTTCGCCGAGAGGCGGGTGGATTAGTCACGCCTGATTTCGGGTTAGCGTTCGAAAATCGTGAGGGGGTAATTGTCTTGAATATCGCGTGGTGGCGCGAAGGAATTTGTTCAGAATTTGTGAGAACTTCACCAGAGTGCCGGGCAGCCGTCCATGCGGCGTCTGCAGTAATTGGGTGGGTGAATTGCGGTGCCCAGTGGTGACGAGGTCGACGCGTTACCGAGGAGTACTACCCGGTCGACGGACCGTTCCTGGTCGGCCGTGAGGCAGAGCTGAGAGCAGCTGACGAGGTGACAGGACCGCAAGCCCGGGACAACGTCGCCCTTGTCTCGGGCCCGGTCGGATTCGGGAAGTCCGCGTTCGCGATCCGGTGGGCGCACCGGCTGATCGGCGGCTTCCCGGACGGCCAGTTGTGCGTCGATGTGCGGGGTGAGCACGGGCCCCTGACCAGCGAGCGTGTTTTCGGGGTGCTGCTGGATCGCCATCGTCAGCGACGGCTGGGCACACCCTGGCGCACCGCTCCACGTACGCGCCCGGCAGCGAGGGCGCCTGGCGCTGGGGCCGAGACATCCTTCCGGAAGCCATGGAGCGCCGGTCGAGCCCTGCCGAACCTCACCGGCAGGGGCTTCGCCACACACTCCGTATCAGTGGCGTAACAGACTCCCGGCCGTGCCTCCTTGCCACTGCTCTCCACCGATACGTTCCCCCCCATCACAACCCATCGAGGGGCAGTTCACGCATGAGCCAGCAATTCCCGCCCAGTCCACCCCAGCCCGGACACGGCTACCCCGGATTCCCGCCCCCGCCGAAAAAGCGCATGTCCACCGGGGCCATCGTCGCCATTGTCCTCGGCAGCGTCTTCGGTGGCCTGCTGCTGCTCGGCATCATCGGAGCCGCACTCAGCGACGACACGGCCGCTACGGGTCAGGACAAGGGCACCCCGACCGCCGAAGCCCCCGCGCAGAAGAAGGCGCCGGCCGCAGCCGCCGAGCCGGAGAAGGCCAAGGCCGAGAAGAAGCCCGAGCCCGAGCCGGAGCCGGAGGTGAAGGTCACGGCGAAGAAGGCGACCTTCACTCCGAGCATCCTGAACGACGGCGGGGCGTTCACCAGCGTGAAGGTGACGGTCACGAACAACAGCGACAAGAAGATCAGTATCAACCCGCTGTACTTCACGATCACCGACACCAACAGCACGAAGCACGAGGCCGAGCTCGGCGAGGACGAGAACCAGATCAACACCATGGACCTCGCACCCGGAGAGAACGTCAGCGGCATCATCACCGGCGAGGGCAGGTTCACCCCGAAGTACGTCACGTACGTCGACGGTCTGTTCGGCGAGGGCGTGCGCGGCGATGTGAACTGACCATCTGCCCTCTTGAGGCTCCGTCAGGTACGCGGAGCGCGGCGCGTGGGCGGGGTGTACCCGGCTTGTGGCTGGAAAACGGGGGGATTCGCTTCCCGCAGTTGCTCGCGCCGCAGGCGGTCGAGGTGCGGGTTGTCGAGTGAGTGCATATGGCCCCTGCACACGAGGTGGCCGCCGATCATCGTCAGGGGGCGCGGGGTCGTGTCGTCGTCGAAGAGGCACAGGAAGCAGTGAAGGTCCATGGCCCGATGCTGCCCGTCCCGGTGTGCGGCGGGAAGGGCGGCATCGGGGGCGTGGGGTGTACCCGACGGGTCCCGCCGACGGAAGGGTGGGGCGGCGGAGGGAGGTCTCCGTAGGGACGGCCGTGCGGCTGCAGGGGGTGGTCTCTCTGCGGAGGGCGGTGCGGCTGCAGGGGGTGGTCTCTCTGCGGAGGGCGGTCCGGGAGCAGGAGGACGGTCCGGGGACAGTGGGTCGGTCTTCTTGCGGAGGACGGTCCCGTTGCGCAGGGGGTCGTCCGGGGGCGCTCGCCGGGGGCGTTACGCGCCGATGCGGGGCCGTGAGCGGTGCCCAAGGATGGCCCGGCAGCGGGGCCCGTAAGCCGGCGTCCGCCGAATCTGTGCACGGATCGTCAACAACTGTGCAGGGACAGTCAAGGACAGCCGGGCCGCAGGCCGTCACAGTCGAACGGTCCAGCCATGCGCCGCACATGAGAGGAAGCAGATGCGTCTGAGACGAGTCCTGGCCCTTTCCGCAGCCACCGTGGCCACGGTGGCGATGAGCGCCTCGGTCAGTTCGGCGGCCCCGTCCGATCGTGGGTCGGAGTTCGTGATCGGCTGGCTTTCCCAGCATTCCCCGAACGGGGGATACGGGTCGGCCGAGGCATACGCCCTCTCGGACACCACCGGATACGTCGAGGCCTGCGACCGGGGTCCCTCCGACGGCTACGGTGCCGTCGCGATACTCCAGTGGGGAACGTACAGCCAGGAGGTGGAGGACGCCAACGGCGCGGGCACCGCGTGCGCCGCCCAGCCGGTGCTTCTGCCTCCCGTCGGCAGTAACGTCGACGTCACCATCGTGGCGTGTCTGAGGTACCCCAACGGGACGCTCCAGTACTGCGACAGCAACTACACCGTCCGCTGACCCACCCGGGCCGCACGGCCCCCCGGCCCCTTCACGCCATGCGGCCCTGTTACGGGGGAACGCCCCCTGCCTCGCCCCGTCGAAGGGAGGCAGGGGGACCCTCGCCGGGAGGCGCGGGTCACATCGCGCGCGGCGCGGGGGCCGGCGGGTCCCGGTCCGTCCGCTCGAAGTCGCCCGGTCGCCATGAGCCGTTGAACGCGGCCTGTTCGGGGCCGTAGACGCGGAAGTAGGAGAACCAGCCTCGGCCGGGCGTCGTACGGATCCAGCGGTCCGGGCCGCCGGGCGGTTCCGTGGGGCCGAAGAAGAGGTCCACGCTCGGCGTGTACTCCGGGGTGAGACCGTCGAAGAGCGAGCGAAGGGCCGCCCGGCCCTGGTCGGTGACGATCTCGGAACGGGTCTGCGCGTCGTAGACCGTCAGGGACCAGAAGAGGGTCGCCGGCACGGGCAGCGGCACCGTGAGCCGGTAGGCGCGCCCGCCGTCGAGGTAGGTGCCCTCCCGGTCGCGCAGACCGAGCCAGTACAGCGAGCCCTGCCCGACCGCGCGGCGGAACATCGCCGGGGAGGCGACGATCGCCTGGGCGAACCAGCGGTCCTTCGCCTCGATGTCGAGGGAGCCCTCGCGTTCGAACGAGCCGTTCTCCGGGCGGAGTCCGGCCCACTCCCAGGTGCGGTCGGGCCACACGAGACGGTCGGGCCGGACGGAGGCGAAGGCGGACACGAGCAGACCGTCGCGCCCCCGGCGGGCCGCCTCGCTCAGCACGCCCGCCATCCGCCCGTCCGGCGCGAAGGGCTTGCCGGCCTCGATGCCCAGCTCCGCGAGCAGCCCCAGCATCGGGCGCATCTCCTCGACCGGGGGCTCGGAGTCGATCACCCCGTGCAGGACCCGCCAGAAGTCGAGGTTGTCCTCCCACCGCAGACAGGTCCAGTCGGCGGGCCGGTCGCTGTGGTCGGTGAAGGTGTACGGGGGCGGGTCGTCGCTCCGGGACAGCGGGTGGAACCGGGTCGCGGACAGCGCCTTCTTCGCGGTCTCCACATCGCCGCGCACCGGCAGCGCACGCAGGGTGCAGAACACGGTCCAGGAGTCGCTGCGGACGACCGTGTACCCCTTCTCGGGGAGCCGGTCCTCGTGGCCGGGCGGCAGCAGCAGATGGCGGCCGCCCTTCGAGCCGTACGCCCCGGGCAGACCGAGGTCGGTCAGCCAGCGGTGGTGATGGTCGTCCACCAGGCCGATGAGCGGGCCGGGAGGGAGGTCGATCACCATCGGGCCGCTCCGGCGCAGATCCAGTACGCCGACGGAGTACGGGGTGTCGGAGTTCAGGGTGAAGCCGAGGTGGTGGGGGCGGGCGATGAACAGCAGCGCGTTGCTGTTGTCGACGGCGCCCGCGTCGCGCGTGCCCTGGAGAACGCCCTCCAGGGAGACGGTCGGGTAGAAGTAGCGGTACGCCTCGACGGCTCGCCGCAGCTCGGTCTCCGCCAGCACGGCCCGGGCGCTCTCGTGGGTGGGGTAGCCGTTCCGGAACTCCGCCGTGGCCGCCATGCCTTTCCCTCTCGTCGATCCCGTCGTTCCCGTCGGCCGTGTTGGTCGCGTTGTCTCTGTTGTTCGTGTTTGTTCCGCGTGGGCTCCCCCGGGTGCGGTCGGTGCGTCGCTCCCACCCTCGGAGGGGGCAGGGGGATCCGCTCCCCGGTGCTGGCCGAACGGGTGACCGGCGAGGCGAGGTGAAGCGGGGGAGGGCGGGGGCAGGAGCGGAATGCCCGGACGCGCGCGGCGGCGTGACGAGGAGACCCCGCACCCGGGCGTCGGAGCGGCCGGGCGAGGGCCCGGGCTCCGTACCGTGTCCCCGGCGAGAGCGCCCGGCGCTGGCGCCGGCACCCCCGGCCCCGGCGCTGGCGCGGAACCCCGGCCCGGCGCGGGTGTCCCGGAACCGGCCCCGGCGCCGACGCCCCGAACGCGGGAAGACCCTAGTGGCGGCCCGAGATCCGGTCGGCCAGTCGGGCGACCCGGTCCGTCGTCGTCGTACGGCCCGACGACTCGCGGCGGTCCGCGCCCCGGTAGGCCGCGTACATCGCCTGGACCCCCAGCCAGCGCAGGGGCTCGGGCTCCCACTTGCGGACCTTGTGGTTCACCCAGGGCAGGGTGGTGAGATCGGTGGGGCCGGACTGGCCGGAGTCCTGCTGGACCAGATCGCGCAGGGTGCGGGCCGCCAGATTGGTGGTGGTGACGCCCGAGCCGACGTAACCGCCCGCCCAGCCGAGGCCGGTGGAGCGGTCCAGGGTGACCGTGGCGCACCAGTCTCGGGGCACGCCGAGGACGCCCGACCACGCGTGGTCGACACGGGCGCGCGCCGCGGCGGGGAAGAAGCGGACGAGCATGTCCCGCAGCGCCTCGACGGTCGCGGGCGCGGTGCTGCCGTCGCTGTCCGTACGGGAGCCGAAGCGGTACGGGACCCCCCGGCCGCCGATGGCGATCCGGTCGTCCGCCGTGCGCTGGGCGTACACATAGGCGTGGGCCATGTCGCCGAGGGTCTCCCGCCCGTCCCAGCCGATGGTCTCCCACACCGACGGCGGCAGCGGCTCGGTGGCGATCATCGAGGAGTTCATCGGCAGCCAGGCCCGGCGCTCGCCCTTGACCGTCGCCGTGAAGCCCTCGGTGCAGCGCAGGATGTAGGGCGCGCGGACTGTGCCGTAGGGGGTGACCGCGTGCTTCGGCCGGATCTCCGTGACCGGGGTCGACTCGTGGACGGTGACGCCGAGCGCCTCGACGGCCGCCGCGAGGCCCTTCACCAGTTTCACCGGCTGGAGCCGCGCGCCGTGCGGGGTCCAGCCCGCGGCGATGGCTCCGGCCACCCGTATCCGCTCCGCGGTCTCGCGGGCGCCGAGCAGCAGGCGGTCCTTCTCGCCGAACGCGACCTCGGCGGCGTGGAACGCCTTGAGACGCTCCAGCTGGGCCGGGGTGCGGGCCACTTCGAGGACCCCGCCCTGGTGGATGTCGGCGTCGATGTCCTCCTCGGCGGCCACCCGGATGACCTCGCCGACGGCGTCGTTCATCGCCTGCTGGAGGCGTACGGCGGCGTCGTGGCCGTGGAGCGCGGCGTAGCGGTCGCGCCCGGCGATGCCGTTGTAGAGCCAGCCGCCGTTGCGCCCGGAGGCGCCGTATCCGCAGAACTTCGCCTCCAGGACCGTGATGTTCAGGAACGGCGCGGCCTTCTTCAGGTAGTACGCCGTCCACAGACCGGTGTATCCGCCGCCGACGACGCAGACGTCCGCGGTGGAGTCACCGGGGAGCGGTTCGCGGGGCGCGGGGAATCCGTCCTGCGCGTACCAGAACGATATGCCGCCGTTGACGGTGCTCGCCGTGCTGCTCATAGGGTCCCTGCTCATCGGGTCGTCATGGGGTCGTCATGGGGTCGTCGGGCTGTTCCGTCAGCGGAACTGCGGACATACGACTGTAAGCACGGCGGAGGGGCCGTGAGAATAACGGAATTCGTTGATCTGGGGTTCGTAGGATCGATGGCGTGATCGAGGTTCCGGAAGCGCTGGCCGAGCAACAGCTCCAGTACGGGGGAGAGGGAGCCCGTGCCTTTCTCGCCGCCCTGCCCGGGCGTGCGGAGGAGTTCCTGGAACGCTGGGAGCTGACCCCCGCCGGGCCCGCCATGCACGGCATGTGCGCGCTCGTCCTGCCCGTGAGACACCCCGACGGCACGGAATCCGTACTCAAACTCCAGGACCTGGACGAGGAGACCGCGGGCGAGCCGGAGGCGCTGCGGGCCTGGGACGGGGACGGTGCCGCCCGGCTCCTGGACCACGACCCCGCGACCGGCACCCTGTTGCTGGAACGGCTGGGTTCACGCCATCTGTCCGCGGTGGAGGACGCGCGGGAGGCCGTCCGGATCCTGGCGGAGCTGCTGGCCCGGCTGACGGCACGGTCCGCGCCCGGCGGGGTGCGCCGCCTCGCCGACATCGCCGACGCCATGCTCGACGCGGTCCCCGGCGCGCTGGAGCGGGTGGCCGCCGCGGACGAGCGCCGGCTGCTGAAGGACTGGGCCGCCGCCGTACGGGAAGTGGCGGGGGAGCCCGGCGACCGGCTGCTGCACTGGGATCTGCACTACGGCAACATCCTGGCCGCCGAGCGCGAGCCCTGGCTCGCCATCGACCCCAAGCCGCTCGCCGGTGACCCCGGCTTCGAGCTGCTGCCCGCCCTCGTCAACCGCTTCGACCCGGCCGAGGCCCCGTGGCGGTTCGACCTGATGACCGAGGCGCTGGGGCTGGACCGGGAGCGGGCGCGGGCGTGGACGCTCGGGCGGGTGCTCCAGAACTCCCTGTGGTGCCTCGGCGACGGCGAACCGCGCCTGCCGCAGGACCAGGTGTCCATCGCCCGGGCGCTGCTGGGCCGCGGGAAGGGCCGCTGAGCGCCGGTGACCGGCCGCGAGGGGCCCCTTCTGTGCGGGGGCTCTCCGGTGCGGGGCCTCTCCGGCGAGCGGGTGGACGGGTGAGCGGGTGAACCGGCCCGCCGTGTCCTCGCGTGACACGGCGGACGGCGACGGCGAGAGGTGGCGGGGTCCCCGCTCGTGAGGGGCTCCTCACCCCGGCCGGGATCAGGGCACGAGCACGACCTTGCCCATCGTGGCGCGTGTTTCCAGCGCGTGGTGCGCGCCGGACGCCTGGGCGAGGGGGAAACGCTGGACGTGCGGGCGGAGCCGGCCGCCGGCGGCCTCGGCGAGCGAGCGTTCCTCCAGGACGCGGATGTCCCCGCCCACCGGCTGGAGCATCTCCGGGCCGAGGACGTTCCGCGAGGTGATCCCCCGGTCGGCCAGCTCCTCGTCGGTGAACGACAGCGGAGTGCCGTCGTGCGGGTCCTGCCCGGACCAGCCGTATACGAGGTGCTGTCCGCCCTTGCCGAGCAGATCCACGGCCGCGAGCGCGGTCGCCCCGCCGACCGAGTCGAACAGCACGGTCGCGTCCCGGTCGCCGAGGTGGGCGCGGACCCGGTAGGGCCAGTCGGGCAGGGTGTAGTCGACGGCGAGGTCGGCGCCCGCCGCGCGGACGCGGGAGACCTTCACCGGACCGCCCGCGAGGCCGATGACGGTGGCGCCCGCGTTCTTGGCGTACTGCACGAGGAGGGTCCCGATACCGCCCGCCGCGGCCGTGACGACCGCGATGGAGCCGGGCTCCAGATCCGTGAACTGGAGGATCCCCATCACCGTACGACCGGTGCCGATCATGGCCACCGCCTCGGCCTCGTCGAGACCGGGCGGGATCTCGTGGAGTCTGCCGGTTTCGGTGACGGCGAGTTCCGCGTAACCGCCGGGCACCGTCCCGAGGTGCGCGACGACCTTCTTGCCGAGCCACGTCGGATCGGCGCCCTCGCCGAGCCCGTCCACCGTGCCCGCGACCTCGCGGCCGGGGATCGTGGGCAGTTCGGCAGTGCCGGCAAAGGGGCCGGCCGCCCCCCTCCGCAGGGCCGTGTCGACGAGATGGACACCGGCCGCGGCGACGGCGATGCGCACCTGGCCGGGGCCGGGGACCGGGTCCTCGACGGTCTCGTACGAGAGGTTCTCGGCGGGGCCGTAGGCGTGGAGGCGGATCGCGTGCATGGGTGCTCCCGGGGGTGCAGCGGTGGCGTACGGACCGTTTCCGCTCCACCCTGCAACCTCAAGGGCGCTTGAGGTCAACCGGATGTCCGGCTTTCCGCCGGCAGCGGGCCGTGCCCGGTCCGCCGCCGTGTACGGCTCCGGGCGCGCCGGGGTTCCCGACCCCGTGGTCCCCGCTCGGCCCGCGCGGATCGCTCGGCCCGCTCGGACCGCGTCCGGGTCAGCTACGGGGGAAACGGGCCTGGAGGTCCCAGACCACGGGATTGTCCGCGAGCCCTTCGTGCATGTCGGAGAGGTCCGCGATCAGATCGTGCAGAAAGTCCCGCCCCTCCCGGCGCAGCTCCGCGTGGCT
Source organism: Streptomyces sp. NPDC004609 (assembly GCF_042873655.1). Taxonomy (NCBI): domain Bacteria; kingdom Bacillati; phylum Actinomycetota; class Actinomycetes; order Kitasatosporales; family Streptomycetaceae; genus Streptomyces; species Streptomyces sp. NPDC004609. The sequence continues at coordinate 49,925 of NZ_JBIALS010000022.1, forward strand.
GAAGGTGAGCGGGGGCTCGTCCCCGGCCGTCCAGTCCGCCGCCACGTCCACCCAACCGAACCGCCGCTCGAACAGCATCCGGTCGGCGGACTCCGTGAAGTCCAGCTCGGCGTGCTGCGGGCGGGAGGCCCGGCTGCCGAGGGGGTCCCGGTCGAGCTGCTCGGCGATGTCGCACAGCGCCCACGCGAAGTCGAGGACCGGCACCCATCCCCAGGCCGTGGACAGCTCCCGGTCCGCCTCGGTGTCGGCGAGATACACGTCCCCGCAGAACAGGTCGTGCCGCAGCGACCGGACGTCCGCGCGCCGGTAGTCGGTCTGCGGGGGGTCGGGGAAACGACGGGAGAGGGAGTAGCCGATGTCGAGCACGGGCTGATGGTGTCACGCGCCCGCGAGCCGTGGCGCGGCCGTCCCCCGGTCCGTGCGCACGCGCGTACTTTCCGGGCGGGAGCCGGAAAACCCGGCCCTTGTGGACGGCAGGCACAGGAACAGGGGTTCGCCATGCGCCGGATGAACAGCGCGGAGAAGAAGCCGGAGAACAGCCCGGGGAAGAAGCCGGAGAACGAGCCGGTGAACAGCCGGAAGAGCAGCCTGGTGGGAGGCCGCCGTATCCACCGGCCGCGCCGTCCGGGCCGGACCGTCCGTTCCCGGAGCACACGCCGGCGGACCGGCGGAGCCGCACTCGGAATCGCCCTCGCCCTCGCGGGAACGCAGGCGGGTGCCGCGCCCGGAACAGCCGTATCCGGAATCGCCGCGCCGGCGCATTCCGGTCCCGTGCATTCCGGTCCGGTGTATTCCGGTCCCGTGTATTCCGGGTCGGTGCGTTCGGGGCCGGCGGAATTCCGGCCCGCGCACGCCGTTTCGGCGGGCATCGCCCCCGCGCCCCCGCTCAAAGGCGGCTCGAACTACTTCGTCTACCACCTCGAAGGCTGCCACCGTGAGCCGTACGGCGTCGTCAACAGCTACGACCAGGCCCCCGAACTGATCCGGGCGCACCTGCGGCAGATGGCCGACGCGGGCCAGAAGCGGCTGCGGATTCCCGTGTTCCATCACCGCGGTCCCGATTCCGGAACGGTGATGGACTCCACGGGCGGACGGCTCTCCGACGGAAACGCGGAGAATCTGTCCCGGCTGCTGAAAGCCGTCGCGGAGAACGGGTTCGAGGAAGTGGAGCTGGGTTTCTTCCCTCTGGACGCCAACGACCCGATGAACTGGACCACCGTCGACGAAAGCCTGTACGCCGAAAACCTCTCCGTCATCCGGCAGGTGCGGGAGCTGGTCGTCCGTTCGGGTGTGCCGTACGTCCTCGATCTGGTCAATGAGGGAGCGCCCCCGCCGGAGCCGGAGTACCGCGCTCTCCTGGAGTACGACAAGCGCCTGTGGGCCGACTACACCCGCGCCTACGGCACCGCCGACACGGTCGGGTTCTCGCTGACGGTCTGGTCGGCGGGCCGCGTACCGCAGCTGCCGGAGGTGTACGGGGACCGTCCGCCGGCCGTCCTCGAAGTCCATCTGTACGGGAAGCCGCACGACGGGGACGAGTACCGGCAGTTCATGGACACGGACGCGGCGATGGACCGCATCGGCTACCAGCAGCCGTGGATCATCGGGGAGGTCTACTACAACGACCCCGAGGCCGCCGCCGGGATCCGCCGGGCGATGAAGGACGCGGACCGGCCGGTGCGCCATCTGACGCAGTGGCAGCTGTCCCGGGGCGCGCCGTGCGACGCGGATGTCGCGCCCGCGGCGGCGTACGACGCGTATGCGAAGGAGGGCTTCTGACCCTCGGGGCCGGGCCTGGCATGGGCAGGGCCCGGGTGTGGGCCGCGCGCCCGCTCAGCCGCACGAGCGCCGGTAGGTCTGGCCCGGGAAGTGCTCGGGCCAGTCCGGCTCGGTGAGCCCCGGACCGTCCAGCGCGCAGATCCGGCGCGCCACCTCCCCGGCGTCGTTGCTCCAGAGCCGCACGGTGGAGTCCATGCCCGCGGTCGCCAGCGACCGGCCGTCGGGGCTGAACGCGGCCCCCAGGACCGGACCCGTGTGCCCGGTGAGGGTGGTGAGGAGCGCGGGGCGGCGGGGGTCGCCGACGTCCCAGAGCTGGACCGTGCGGTCGTCGCTGGTGGTCGCCAGCGTACGGCCGTCCGGCGCGAAGACGGCCTCCCGGGACGCCTCCCGGTGGCCGACGAGGATCCCGGCGACCCGGCCCGGTGCGCGCAGATCCCACAGCCGGGTCCTGCGGTCGTCGTCCGTCGTCGCCAGCAGCCGCCCGTCCGGTGAGAACGCGGCACGGTTGACCTGGTTGGGATGACCCAGCGTCGCGCGCAGCACCGGCCGCCGCCGATGGGTCAGATCCCACAGCCGGGCCTGGTAGTCCCCGCCGGTGGTGGCGAGGAACCGGCCGTCCGCGCTGAGGGCGAGGCCGTTGATCCGGTCGGTGTGCCGGGTGAGGGTGGTGAGTCCCACGGGCTTCGCCGGATCGCTGATGTCCCACAGCCGCGCGGTCCGGTCCTCGCCCGCCGTCACCAGGAGCCGCCCGTCGGGGCTGATGACCGCCGCGTGGACGAGATCCGTGTGCCGGGTGAGGGTGGCGAGGCGTACGGGCTTACCGGGCTTGCCGATGTCCCACAGGCGGGCCGTGCGGTCGTCGCCCGCCGTCACCAGCAGCCGCCCGTCACGGCTCACGTCCAACGCGTTGATCAGGCCCTTGTGGCCGCGCAGCACACCGACGGGGGTGCCGGCGGGTGCGCCGGAGGCGGCTCGGGTCCCGGGGGCGGGGGCGCTCCACAACCGGGCCGTCCCGTCCGCGCCCGCCGTCACCAGCAGGGTGCCCCGGCGGGCCCACCGCACGGCCGTGAGCCCGCCCGGCGGGCCGAGCAGCACGGGCGGCGGAAGATGCCACAGCAGCAACCGCCCCTCGTCGTCCCCGGTCGCGAGGGTGCCGCCTCCGGGGGCGTACGCCACCGAACGCACCGGATTCGGCTGCGGAAGGGTCACCACATGGCGTCCGGAGGGAACCTCCCACAGCCGTGCCGTCTGATCGTCCGCGCCGCTGGCGAGCTGCCGCCCGTCCGCGCGGAACGCGAGGCTGTTGACCAGACCCGTGTGTCCGGTCAGCTCCCGCGAAGCGCCGGGGCGCCGCGCCTCGTCCACGGGCGTCAGCCGTACGGTCCGGTCGAAGCTCGCGCTCGCCAGCAGCCGGCCGTCCGGTGCGAACGCCACCGCCCGCACCTGGGCCCGGTGCCCGCGCAGGGTGGCGGTGAGCACGGGCCGCCCCGGCCGGGTCGGATCCCACAGCCGTACGGTGCGGTCGTCGCCCGCGCTCGCGAGCGTACGGCCGTCGGGGCTGAAGGCGAGGGCGTTCACGGGGCCGGTGTGCTCCCGGGCCGCCTGCCCGCCGAAGGAGGCGGGGGAGCGGCCGGAGGCTGCCCGTGACCTGCCCGGGCCGGCCCCGGACCGGCTGGAGCCCGCCGCCCCGGCTCCGGAACCCGCCGCCGTCCCGCCGCCGGAGCCGGCAGAGCTACCAGAGCCGACGGAGTTACGGGAGCCGGCGGACCCAGGGAAGTCGGCAGAGCTACGGGAGCCGGCAGAGCCGTGGGAGTCGGCGGAGCCGCCACGGGAACCACGCGGGCTGCCGGAGCCGGTGGAACCGGCGGAATCACCCGGGGCCGCCGCGTACCCGCCCGAGCCCGTGCGCTGCCACACGCGGACCGAGCCGTCCGCTCCGGCCGCCGCCAGCCGTTTGCCGTCCCGGCTGAACGCGACGGCCTCCACCTCCGTCCCCGTGCGGGCGGAGAACACCTCACGGCGTCCCTTCCGCAGATCCCGCACCCGTACCGCCCGGTCCTCCCCGCCGGTGGCGAGCAGCCGCCCGCCCGGGCCGAGGGCCACGCTCGTGCCGCCCTTCGGCTCGCGCAGGACGGCGAGGGCGCGCGGACGGGCGGGCGTGCCCGTGTCCGTGAGCCGGACCGTGCCCTCCTCGCCCGCGCTCGCCATCACCTTCCCGGCGAAGGCCAGTGCCCGTACCGAATAGCGGTGGCCCGCGGCCGGTGTCGAGTAGACGCTCCCGGAGGAGGCCAGCAGAGCGCCCCGCGTCTGGGGCGTACGGACGATCCGGTACGCCGCCAGGCTCAGCTTCATCGCCTGGGACGGGTCGACCTGGCGCATCCGTTCCGCGTGGTCGACCGCGACCTGCGCGGCGGACGCGTCCCGTTCGGCCAGGGCGGCGGAACGCTGCCGCAGCGCGAATCCGGTGGCCGTCGCCGTCAGCAGCACGAGCACCGACAGCGCCGAGACCAGCTGCCACAGCCGGCGTGTACGGCGGCGCTGCGCGGCGGCCTCCGCGCGGCGGCGCGCCTCACCGGCGTCCAGGAACCTGCGCTCCAGCGCGCTGCCGTCCGCGAGCCGCCCGCTCAACCAGTCGACGGCCACGGCGAGCTGCGTACCCCGGTACAGCAGCGCCGGATCACGGCCGGCGTTCTCCCACGCCTCGGCCGCCTCCAGCAGCCGCTGTCGGCTGCGCAGCCCGGCCCGGTCGGCGTCGATCCAGCCGCGCAGCCGGGGCCAGGCGTACAGCAGCGCCTCATGCGTGATCTGGACGCCGTCGGCGTCCAGGGTGAGCAGCCGGGCGTCCCCGAAGGCCGTCAGTACACCGTCCGCCGCTTCCGGGTCGGGCAGCAGCGACAGCAGCCGTTCGCGGCCGAGACGGCGGCGGGTGTCCTGGTCGCCGTCCCCGACCTGCACCAGGCGGAGCAGCGCCCGCCGGGCGGCGGCCCGCCCGGCCTCGTCCAGCCGCTCGTACACCCGCTCGGCGCTGGCACTCACCGCGCCCTTGATCCCGCCGGTGAGCTGGTACGCGGCGACCGTCATCCGGTCGTTCTCCCGCTGCTGCCAGGTCGCGAGCAGGGCGTGCGCCATGAGAGGGAGCGCACCGACGCCGGGGCACGGCGCGTGGTCGTCCTGCACACCCGCGTCGCGCAACAGCACCTCGACCAGCCCGGGTTCCAGTTCCAGGCCCGTGCGGCGGGCGGGTCCGGTGATGGCCTCGCGCATTTCGTCACGGGTCATCGGGCCGAGGGGGAGCTGGGAGTCCTGGAGGGCGGCCACCAGCTCGGGATGGCCGAGACAGCGTCCGTAGAAGTCGGCGCGGACACCGAGGACGACGAGGACGGCCGGACCGCCGGGGGTGGTGTGGGCGGCGAGGGAGCACAGGGCGCGGATGAAGGCGCGGCGCTCGCCCTCGTCGGGGCAGAGGGTGAAGATCTCCTCGAACTGGTCGGCGACGACGAGGAGTCCGGGGGTCCGGGGGCCGGTCCGGTCGGGCGGGGGCGGGGGGTTCTGCCGGGGGAGGTGGCGGGTGCCGGCCGCCGGGTTCCGTACGGCGTCCAGGACCGCTTCCGCGAACGTGCCCTCCTTCAGGGCCCGTAACGCCGCGTTCGGGTCGAGTCCGCCGCGGGTCGCCTCCGCCATGCCCCGGGCGAGCGCGTGGAGCGGGCGGGCGGTGGGGGTGAGGGACAGGACGGGCCACTCCCGCGAGCCCGGTACGGGCAGCGCGCCACGGGCGAGGGCCGGTACGAGACCGGCGTGGAGGAGCGAGGACTTGCCGGCACCGGAGGGGCCGACGACGACGACCGGCCCGGGGCGGTACGGGAGTTCGGCCCCGCCGCCGGCGGGGCCCGCGCCCTGCTGCCCGTATCGGGGGCCGGTCGCGTGCGTGTGCCCGGGCCCGGTCGGGTGATCGCTCCGGGCGGCGCGCGGGCCGGGTGGCTCGGATGGATCGGTCGGGGCGGCGGCCCATCGGGCGGACAGGTCGTTCGGGTTGGACAGGTCGGACAGGTCGATCGGGTCGGCCGGGGCGGCGGTTCGCCTGCCGGACCGGCCGTCGGAGCGTCGGTCGGTGAGCCGTTCGGTCAGGCGGGCGATCAGTTCGGCGGTGGCCCGCTCGCGGCCGAAGAACCAGGTGGCCTCCTCGGACCGGAACGCGGCCAGCCCCGGATACGGGCACAGCGCCCCGGCCTCGCCCTCGCGCTCCGGGGCCAGCGTCAGCAGCAGGCCGTCCGCCTTCAGCGCCTCGTCGCAACTGCTGGCGAGGCCGTACGTGGGGGGCTTCTGCCCGTTCTCCACCTTGCTGAGGTAGCCCCGGCTGTAGTGGGCGTGCCGGGCGAGATCGGCGAGCGACATCCCGCGCTCGGTACGGAGCCGGCGCAGCCGGGCGCCGAAGGTCTCGTCGGGCGGCGAAACCCGCTGCTCGGCCGCTGTTTCCCGTTTCCCGTCGCGCAAGACGACAGTCACCTCCTTGGCTGACCGGCCCTCTGGCCGAAACCATGAGCACGGCGACACTGCGTAGTCGTCACGCTACGGCGAGCCCGTGCGGAAGGCGGGGCGTACGCGTCCGCCGTACTCCCAGGAGTGACATCGCGGACTCGCCGTCACCGCACTTCCGTTCATGTCCGGCTCACCCGGCCGCCGTTCCGGCCGTCGTGTCGGCCGGGCCCACCGCCGTTCCGGCCGGTCCCACCCGGTCCGTCCCACGACAAGGAGCACCGTCACATGCCACCCGCCGCCCCGGACTTCGGTCCCGAGATCGAGAACTACGCCTCGTACCAGGGCCGGAGGGACTGCGACCCCACGGCGAAGCCCGGCCCCATCGGCTTCTGCGACCTCGTACTCCGGGCGTACCCCGGCACCACCGACCTGGGCGTCGGCCGGGCCTGCGGCGGCGGGCGGACCGAGCACACGGAGGGCCGCGCGTGGGACTGGGGTGTCGACGTGGAGACACGGGGTCATCTCGCCGCCGATCTCCTCGGCTGGCTGCTCGCCACGGACCGGCACGGCAACCCCCATGCTCTCGCCCGGCGTTTCGGGATCACGCGGATCATCTGGAACGGCCGGATCTGGGAGTCGTACCGCGCACGGGTCGGCTGGACCCCCTTCTCCGGGCCCAACCCCCACACGGATCACGTCCACTTCGGCTTCGGCTGGGCGGGCGCGCGCAGGGAAACGACGTGGTGGACCCACCCGGCGGTCCTCCAGGCGCAGTGGGCGGCCGACCCCGGAGTGGCCGACCTCGGCCCGCCCGACCTCGGCCCGGCCGCCCCCGGAGCAGCCGGCCCCGGAGCGGTCGCCTGTGCGGCCCGTTCACGGTGTCCGGTCCGCCCGTCCGGCGTATGAGGACCTCGCGCGAGCCCGGGGACGCGGTCGACTGGGCCGGGCGACGGCTGCCGTCGGAGCCCCCGTGACCGGGGCGCGGTGCGTGCGCCCGCCGGACCCGTCCGGTCCGTGAGGAACGGCGACCCGGGACCGGTCACGGGAACGGGAGACCCGCACCCCCGCACCCCACGGGACCTACGGCAGCAGGCGCCGCTCCTTCGCGACCGCCACCGCGCCCGCCCGCGTGTCCACGCCCAGCTTCGCGTAGATCCGGCCCAGATGGGTCTTCACCGTCGCCTCGCTGATGAACAGCGCCCGCGCGATCTCGCGGTTGCCCAGCCCTCGCCCCAGCTGCCCCAGAATGTCCCGTTCGCGTTCGGTCAGGGACGGTCCGCTCGTACCGCGCACATGGTCCATGACCCGGCTTGCGACGGGCGCGGAGAGCGCCGTACGCCCCTGCGCCGCCGCGTGGATCGCGGAGAACAGCTCCTCCGGCCGCTCCGCCTTCAGCAGATAGCCCGTCGCCCCCGCCTCGATCGCCCGGGTGATGTCCGCGTCGGTGTCGTACGTCGTCAGCACCAGGACGTGCACCTCGGCCGAGGCGATCCGCCGCGTCGCCTCCACACCGTCGATCCCGGCCCCCAGCTGGAGGTCCATCAGGACGACGTCCGGCTTCAGCTTCGCCGCCATGGCGACCGCCTCCTCACCGCTGCCCGCCTCGCCGACGACCTCGATGTCGGGTTCGCTGCCGAGGAGGGCGAGCAGCCCGGCGCGTACCACCGCGTGGTCGTCGCACAGCAGGATCCGTACGGCGGTCATGGCTGCTCCAAGGGGGTCTCCAGGGGAATCGCGGCGGACAGGACCGAGCCCTCGCCGGGCGCGGACTCGATGGTCAGGGTCCCGCCGAGCTGCCGCAGCCGCGCCCGCATCGCGGTGAGCCCGTGCCCCCGCAGCCCGGGGAGCGCGCCGAGCGCGGCCTCGGGCACGAACCCGCGGCCGTCGTCGGCGATGTCGAGGACCACCTGATCGTCCAGGTGGCTGAGGGTGAGCGCGGCGGCGGTCGCGTCGGAGTGCTCGCGTACGTTCGCGAGCCCGCCCTGCGCGATCCGCAACAGCGCCGACTGGACCCGGTCGGGCAGCGGGACGGGCGTACCGTCCAGATGGAACCGCACCCGCAGCGCGCCTCCCGTCTCCCGTTCGGCGAGCGCCCGCAGGGCCTCCGCGAGCCCGCCGCCCTCCGCCAGCTCGGCGGGCGCCAGATCGTGGACGAAGCGCCGGGCCTCGGCGAGGCTGCGTTCGGCGATGGACTCGGCGGTACGGACATGGCCGCGCGCGGTCGCGGGCTCGCTGTCCCAGGTGCGTTCGGCGGCCTGGAGCAGCATCTGCTGACTGGACAGGCTCTGCGCCAGGGTGTCGTGGATCTCCATGGACAGCCGCTGGCGCTCGGCGAGGGTGCCCTCGCGGCGTTCGGTCGCGGCCAGCTCGCGGCGCGTACGGATCAGGTCGTCGATCAGCGCCTGGAGCCGGTCGGCCTGGCGGCGCATATGGAGGAACACGCCGGTCGCGAGCGCGGCGACGGCGGGCGGCAGCAGGAACAGATTCGGGTCCACCCCGTCCCGCAGCCGCCACTCCGCGATCATGACGAGCGCGCAGAGCACGGCGACGAGGGCGATGGCCGCGCGGGTGGGCAGGGCCCGCAGCGCGGTGTAGATCAGCGGTACGGCGCACCAGGCGAAGCTGGGGGCCAGCAGGACGACGACGACCCAGCAGCCGACGACGAGCCCGAGCCGTACCAGTTCGGCCCGGCGCCGGGTGTGCCCGGTCAGACGGTGACCGGCGAGCTGGAGGACCGCGAGGGCGATGCCCAGGCCCACGACCCAGGGGAGACGGGGGCTGTCGGCGTGGTTGATGAGGTAGCGCAGGAGGGCGCCGGCGAGGAGGGCGATGAACGCGATGTTCATGAGCGCGTCGAGCCACCGGTTGTCGCGGCCCGCGCCCCGGTCGGGGGTTCCTGCCGCCCGCAGGCCGCCTCGGTCGGCGGCCGCTGCCGCGGCCCCGTCGCCCCGGTGGTCGCGGGGGGCGGGCGCGCGCCCTCGGTGGAACATCGTCATCTCTCCTGAGCTGGGTCTTCTTCTGCATGGTGACCCGGCGGGACCACGTCCGCATCAACCGATCGGTCGACCCGGCCGTCCTCCATGATGCCTGTGCGCTACAGCCGGTACGCCGACCGGTGGGGCCCGTGCCCGGCCGGAGGATCGATGGCGGAAGGTCCACCGAGCACCGCACACAGGAGCCCACGAACATGAAGAAGCTGTCGACCCGCACCCGCGTCATCACCGGTGCCGTCGCCGCCGTCGCGCTGAGCGCCGGTACGTTCGGAGCCGTTTCCGCCAGCGCCTCCGCCCCCGCCGCCGAGTCGCGCGCCGCGGCCAAGACCGACACCTCGAACCGGAACCTCCAGCAGACCACCCACCTGACGGTCGACGCCGCCTCCAAGGCCGCGCAGGCGACACTGGACGCGGCCGAGCGGGCCGGCCAGCGGGTCACGGTCGCCGTGGTCGACCGCAACGGCAACACCATCGTGACCCTGCGCGGCGACGGGGCCGGCCCCCAGTCGTACGAGTCGGCCGAGAAGAAGGCGTTCACCGCGGTCTCCTGGAACGCCCCCACCTCCGAGCTGGTCAAGCGCCTGGAGAGCACCCCCAACCTCAAGGACATCCCCGGCACGCTCTTCCTCGCGGGCGGCGCCCCGGTCCAGGCGAAGGGCGCCCCGATCGCGGGCATCGGCGTCGCGGGTGCCCCGAGCGGCGCACAGGACGAGGAGTTCGCCCAGGCGGGCATCGCGGCGCTGGCCCGCTGACGCGGGCGGTCGCGGGGGGCGGTGTCGTCCCGTGCCCGTCGCCTGTCCGTACCGGTCCGGACAGACGACGGCCACGGCCGCCCGGACCCGCGCCCGGACGGCCTTGCCCGCGCCTGCCTGCGGAGGGGCTCCTCCCGGGCAGGCGTGGCCCTCTCCGGCCGGAGAGGGCCTCCGAACTCTTCCGACCGGACCCGACCCTTCCTGTTCCGCGGCAGGAAGGGCCGTTCCCAGCTGATGTTGGTGATGTATATTTCTATGTACATAGTCATCTTTTGCGGAGGTGATGCGGCATGGCGGTGACGCAGATCGATATCGATGACGAGACCCTGGAACGTGTCATGGCTCTGTCAAATGCCAGGACCAAGAAGGAAGCGGTCAATCTCGCCCTCCGTTTCTACGCGGAGCGGCAGGAGCGCGCGGCGCGGATCAGCCGTCACTTCGAGCGCGCGCGCGAGTGGGGTGCGGTCCAGGACGCTGAACTGCTGCACCGGGCGGAGAAGCACGGCCGGTGATCTATCTGCTCGACACCTCCGGTCTTGTGCGATTGCTCAGCGATTCCAAGCTCCAGTCGGCCTGGTACGACGCCATCGACGCCGGGGCCGTGTCCTCGTGCTACCCCCAGCGCGCCGAGTTCCTCTACAGCGCCCGGAACCAACGGGAGTACGACGAGATCGTGGAGATGTTCACGGACCTCTACCCCGATGTGTCCGTGCCGAAGAACGCGGGCCGCTGGATCGGCGCGGTCCAGCACCGGATGGCCCGAGTGGGAGAACATCGCAGCGCCTCGGCGGTGGATCTCATCATCTCCGCCACCGCTGCCTATCACGGCCTGACCGTTCTGCACGACGATGCCGACTACCGCGCCGTCGCCCGGCACGCGGCTGATCTGAGCGAACACAGCGTCCACGACATCGTCTGATCCGGCTTCTCCGCCGCCTTGGAGCCCCGCCCCGGCCCCGCCCCCTGTGCTCCGGGGCCCCGCCTCGCGCCTAGGATCAGCGCATGCACCGGCCCGCCCGCCTGCGCGGCCTGGCCCCGGCCGCCGCCCTGCTCCTGCTCACGGGCTGCTCCGGCGGTGGCGGTGGTGTCCAGGGCGAGCCGGGTGCCGCGGGGGTGCGCGACCCGCTGTTCCCCCGGCTCGGCAACGGCGGCTACGACGTACGGCACTACCTCCTGACCCTCGACTACGAGCCGCGGACCGGCCGCCTCGCCGGCACCGCCGAGATTCTCGCCCGGGCCACCCAGGACCTCAGCGCCTTCCATCTGGACCTCCACCGGATGACCGCCGAGGACGTCACCGTCGACGGTGAGGCCGCCGCCGCCGATCAGGCGGGCGACGAGCTGACCGTGCGCCCGCGCCGCGATCTCACCGAGGGCAGCCTCTTCCGTACCGTCGTGCGCTACTCCGGCACCCCACGGACGATCACCGACGCCGACGGCTCCGAGGAGGGCTGGCTGACGTCGCCGGGGGGCGCGCTCGCCGTGGGGGAGCCCGCCGGGTCGATGGCGTGGTTCCCCGGCAACAACCACCCCGGGGACAAGGCCACGTACGACATCGCGATCACCGTTCCCAAGGGGCTGAAGGCGGTCTCCAACGGGGAGCTGGCCCGCGAGACCACCAACGGCCGCCGCACCACCTTCGTCTGGAGGTCGGCCGAGCCCGTGGCGTCGTATCTCGCGACGCTCGCGATCGGCCCGTACCGGCTGACGTCGTCCCGTACGCCCCAGGGGCTGCCGGTCCTGACCGCCACCGACCCGGCCGCCGCGGACACCGCGCGGGTCAGCGCCCGTATCCCCGAGATCGTGGAGTGGGGTACGGGTCGGTTCGGCCCGTACCCCTTCTCCTCCGCGGGCGCGATCGCCGTCCGCGACGGCGTGGTCGGTTATGCCCTGGAGACCCAGAACCGGCCCGTCATCCCCGCCGGGCAGTTCGACACGACCACCCTCGTCCATGAGATCGCCCACCAGTGGTACGGCAACTCGGTGACACCGAGGACCTGGCAGGACATGTGGCTCAACGAGGGGTTCGCGACCTACGCGCAGTGGCTCTGGGCCGAGGACTTCGAGGACACCCCGGTCCGGGAGAGTTACGAGGCAGCCTTCGCGGACAGCGCCAACTGGGCCTTCCCGCCCGCCGATCCCCCCTCCGCCGCGAGGATCTCCGACGCGCCGGTGTACGGGCGCGGCGCGATGGTGCTGCACCGGGTCCGGCTGGCGGTCGGCGACCGGACGTTCGCCGGGATCATGAAGGGGTGGGCGAAGACGTACCGGCACGCGAACGCGTCCACCGCCGACTTCACCGCGTACGCCGAGAAGGTCTCGGGCAAGGACCTGGACCCGGTGTGGAAGACCTGGCTGTACGGGAAGGGCAGACCGTCGCGTCCCTGAGCCAGCCGTGTCCGGGCGCGGGGACGGGGCATCGGGCTGCGGCGGCCGTGGTGCCTGTGCAGGGCGGAGGCCACGCGCGGTCGGCCCGGGGGTGCCTGTGCGGGCCGGGGGCCGCCCGCGCGGTTCGGGAACTCCCGGCCGCTCCCCGCGGTGGCCGCGCAGGGCGGAGCCCCCGGTCACGGTGGAGGCCGTGGGCCGGGGGCTCCTTGCCCGCGGACGCGGGCGGGAACGTCAGAGGTTGACGCCGAAGTCGCGGGCGATGCCCTCCAGACCCGACGCGTAACCCTGGCCCACCGCGCGGAACTTCCACTCCGCGCCGTTGCGGTACAGCTCGCCGAAGACCATCGCGGTCTCGACCGCCGCGTCCTCGCTCAGGTCGTAGCGCGCGATCTCGGCGCCGCCGGCCTGGTTGACGATACGGATGTACGCGTTCCGCACCATGCCGAAGTTCTGCGAGCGGGTGACGGCGTCGTAGATCGAGACCGGGAAGACGATCTTGTCGACGTCGGCGGGCAGCCCGGCCAGATTGACATTGATCTGCTCGTCGTCGCCGCCGCCCTCGCCGGTGCGGTTGTCCCCGGTGTGGACGATGGTCTGGTCCGGGGTGGCCCGGTTGTTGAAGAAGATGAAATGAGCGTCGGAAGCGACCTTCCCCGCAGGGTTCACCCCGATCGCGGAGGCGTCGAGGTCGAAGTCTGTGCCGGTGGTGGTACGGACGTCCCAGCCGAGGCCGACCGTGACGGCTGTCAGGCCCGGCGCCTCCTTGGTGAGCGAGACGTTGCCGCCCTTGGACAGGCTTACTGCCATTGGGATGTCCCCTTTGTGGTCGAGTCTGTGGGCTTGAGCCCTGCCGAAGCTACCGTTATCCCTCATAACGCGGGCAGAGGACCAGCAGGTTCCCTGTGATTTTCGGTTCATCGCGAATCCGTGACACGAGTCGACGCGCGCCCCGGACGCCATCGGGTGTCTCGTCGACGCGCGCCCCGGACGAAAACGGGGTGACGTGAAGCCGGTGCGCACGCGACCATGGACCCATGTCCGGGCCCTATGTCATCCGTGGCTCGGTCTCCCTTCCGGAGGCCGAGCTGATCTGGCGTTTCTCCAGGTCGTCGGGGCCCGGGGGCCAGCATGTCAACACCAGCGACACCCAGGTCGAGCTCCGCTTCGACCTGGCCGCCACCGAGGCGCTGCCCCAGGTCTGGAAGGATCGCGCGCTGGAGCGGCTGGCGGGCCGGCTCGTCGGCGGTGTGATCGCCGTCCGCGCTTCGGAGCACCGCTCTCAGTGGCGCAACCGTGAGACGGCGGCCGTCCGCCTGGCGTCCCTCCTCGCCGAGGCGACGGCTCCACCGCCGAAGCCGCGCCGCAAGACCCGGATCCCGCGCGGCATCAACGAGCGCCGCCTGCGCGAAAAGAAGCAACGCGCGGAAACGAAGCGGGGCCGCACGGGGCGGGACTGGGGCTGAGGGCTGGAACCTCCCGCCTTCCCGGCCTCTCGCGTTGCACGCCCTTGGGCCGCCCCGCCCGTGAAGGTCTGCCGACTGCCCGCCCGCTACTTCACCCCAAGCCGATTGGATAGAACGCTCACTCCAATGTGTCTGTGGCCTCCGAACGGCGCTCCACGCCCGGGCGAACGCCAGGTCGTGCCCTCGCTCCTGGACTCGTAGGCGTGAGGCCCGTCTACTGTGGAAGCCCAACCTTCCGGCGGGGGTGGCTTGCTGTGACGATCGAATCGGGCATGGGCGACCGGCTGGCGGAACTGCGGCTGCGGCGCGGCATGACGCAGGAACTTCTCGCCGAGCGTGCCGGGCTGTCCGTCGATGTGGTCCGGAAGCTGGAGCAGGGCCGCAGAAGGACTGCGCGGCTGTCCAGCATCAACGCGCTGGCGAGAGCTCTGGACACCGAGGCCCAGCTTCCTGGTCGGTCAGCCCGGTACGTTCGAAGCGCCCGGATCCGAGGACGACGGGCTGCCTTCCGTCCTGGCGCTCCGTCAGGCCGTGTCGCCTGTGGCGGACCTCCTCGGAGGAGCCGCCGACGCGGAGGAGCCGCCGGGTATCGAAGATCTGCGCGCCGCCTTGCGGTCGACGGAAACGGTCCGGCGGGAAGGCCGCATGGCAGAGATCGGCCTGCTGGTGCCTCAGCTCATTCGCGATGCCCGTGCCGCGGCACACTCCTGCACCGGCAGCGAGGCCGCAGCAGCGAATTCCGTTCTCGCGGTGGCGTATCAGGTGGCGGCGACCACGCTGACCGCGCTCGGCAAGGAGGACGCGGCCTTCACGGCGATGGAACGCTCACTCGCGGCGATCCGGCTGTGCGACGATTCGCATCTGGAAACCCTGGCCGCATCGACGCTGTCGTGGGTGTTCACCAAACAGGGGCGGCTGGCCGACGCCGAGCGGATCGCGCTCGCCCGCGCCGAGCAGATCGAGCCGGGGTTCCGATCGGCGCCTCAAGACCTGGCGCTGTGGGGGATCCTGCTGCTGCGCGCTGCCACGGCCGCCGTGCGGCAGGAGAAGCACGGCACGGTGACGGATCTGCTCCGGCTGGTCAAGGGCGCCGCTGCGAGCCTGGGGGAGGACCACCTCGTCTACGCCACTCCCTTCGGGCCGACGAACGCGGGTGTGGCCGGGGTCAACTTCCTGGTGGAGATGGAGAAGAACGAGGAGGCGGTCCGCGCGGCCCGTACCGTTCCGGATCTCAACTCATTGCCGCCGACCTGGCGTGCCCGCTTCCATGTCGACCGCGCTCTGGCACACGGGGACCTCGGCCAGGACCGCGCGGCCGGTCACGCCCTTCTGCGCGCCGAAGCCGAAGCCCCCGAGTGGATGCGCTACCCCTCGACCTCGCGCCGCCTGGTGGCGGAGTTGCGGGAACGCGCGCCACGGCGGGACTCAGCAGTACTGGGACTGGCCGGCCGACTGGGTCTGATGAGGTAGGACGCCCTGTCCTGCCTGATCTCCCTTCTGGGACAGTCCGTCCCTGGGCGTTGTCTGCCCGGATTCCTAGCGTGGCCCCTGACACGGCGGCGCTGACGGGCAACCCTCATCTTCGGGTGGCGCCCGCCGTGCCCGCAGGTGCGGAGGTATCGATGGTTGAGGGCGGACCGGGCGGCGGCACGGTTTCCCGGCCGCCCGGGGCGCTCTACGCACCGCCGTTGCCCGAGCGGCGCGGTCCGTCGCCTGCGGAACGGATTGCCGGGGACACTGACCGGGACGGCCGTCCTCGGCAGGGGCCCGCCTGCTGTCGCGTATGGCTGTACGAATGTTGGCGATGTATTCTCTTTATGTATGCCATGTACTCGGGTGAGGTGGGTGGCCATGTCCGTAACCCAGATCGATCTTGACGATGAGATGCTGGCCGAGGCGATGCGCCTGATGGGTGTCACGACGAAGAAGGAGACCGTCAACACGGCTCTGCGTGAGTATGTGGCCCGGATCAAGAGGCTCGAAGCCGCCGAGAAGCTGGCCGAGCGGGGCGAGCGGGGCGAGTTCGAGGAGGCCGCTGCCGCGTACGATGCCGCCAAGCGCGTACGGCGGGCGGCCTTTGAGTGATCACGTATCTGGTTGACACCTCGGCGTTGTGGCACCTCTTCCGGACTCCCGGGGCACTGCTTCCCTGGGAAGGGCACATCGCGGCCGGGGCGTTCCGCATCTGCGAGCCGACGCGCACCGAATTCCTGTACTCGGCGACCGGCCCGGCGCACCGGGACGAGTTGGCAGGGGAGTTGGACGCTCTCTGTGATCTTTCGCCGGTTCCGAAGACCGCATGGCGCTGGGCCGACTCCGCGCAGTACAAGCTCACGCAACGCGGGCAGCACCGCGCCGCCGGAGCCATCGACCTCCTGGTGTGTGCGACAGCGGTCCACCATGGACACACCGTGCTCCACGTGGACAACGACTTCGCCGCGGTGGCGGCGGTTCTGAAGGAAGTGCGGCAGCGGGACGCCCGCGCCTGAGAGCCGACGGCTCCATGGACTTCGGCCGTCCCGCGCCGGGACCGGTGCTCCCGCCCGGCGGTCGTTGCCGCGCACGCAGCCGCCGCGCTCCTCCTCACCCCGGACCCCTTCCCGCGAGCACCCGTGTCGGCCGATTGGATGATGGAGGGGTCATCCATCCTGTTCGCGGAGAGCGGCCGGTGCGCCGACCGGTGCGCGGGCCCGTGTGGCGCACCGTGGGAACAGTGTGGCCGGGAGCCCCCGCCGCCGTCCGAGTCACAAGGAGTGAGCCCATGAGCAGCGCCGTCGACACCAGGTTGCTGGAAGCCGCCCGCACCGGAGACGCCGAGGGGGTGGCGGCCGCGCTGCGGGAGGGCGCGGAGATCGAGGCGCGGGACGAACAGCAGCGTACGCCGCTGCTGCTGGCGTCGCTGGGGGATCATGTCGAGGCGGCCCGGGTGCTGGTCGCCGCGGGTGCCGATCCGGACGCGCAGGACGACCGGGTGGACAGCGCCTGGCTGGTCACCGGGGTCACGGGGAGCGTCGCGATGATGCGGGCGCTGCTGCCCGCCCGGCCGGACGTGACCCTGCGCAACCGTTTCGGCGGGGTCTCGGTGATCCCGGCCAGCGAGCGCGGGCATGTGGCGTACGTACGGGCCGTGCTCAACGAGACCGACATCGACGTCGACCATGTCAACGACCTGGGCTGGACGGCTCTGCTGGAGGCGGTGATCCTCGGGGACGGCGGACCGGACCACCGGCAGATCGTGGAGATCCTGCTGGCGGCCGGGGCCACGCCGACGATCGGTGACAACGACGGGCTCACCCCGCTCGACCACGCGCAGCGGCGCGGGTTCGAGGAGATCGCCGCGCTCCTGCGGAACGCCCGATGAGGCGCCGCGCCCTGCTCGTCGTGCCGCTCCTGCTGGGCCTGCTCGCCGGGTGCGCGCAGGACGACGGCGGGAGGGCGGGCGGGGAGCCGGGCGGCCCGGACACGCGCCGGGACCAGACCCGGGACCCGGGTCAGGACCGGAGCCGGGGCACGAGCCCGCAGCCGCCCGCGGCCGGGGACCGCGACCCCGGCACCCCCACCCCGCCCGGCACCCTCCTCGTCGCCGACTTCGGCGGGAACACCGTCACCTTTCTGCACCCGGAGCGCGGCCCCCTGGCCTCCGTCGAGGTCGGGACCGCGCCGTACGGGCTCACGGTCGGGGCGGACGGCCGCGCCTGGATCGCCACGGCCGAAGGGGTCGCGGTCGTGGACACGCGCACCCGCGAGAGCCTGGGCCGTGTCCCGTACCGGACGAGGACCGGGCCCGTCACGGACGGCGAGTACCGGGGCGGCGGGATGGGGATCGCGCTCGCGCCGGACGGGAAGCGGGTCTATGTCGGGGTCAACGTCCCCGGTGGGGCCGGTGTGCTGGAGGTCGTCGACACCGCCACCCGTGAGATCACCGGCACCGTGCCCGTCGGCAGACGGCCCTTCGACGTCGATGTGTCGCCCGACGGCGGGGAGGTGTACGCCACCGGCCACGACTCCTTCGACGTGACGGCGGTACGCGCCGACGGCCTCGGCACCCGCCGCTTCGAGGTGGCTCCGTACGGCACCGAGGGCGGGCTCGGCTCCTGGCTCAAGCCGCACTACGCGGTCGTACGGGACGACGGGCGGCTGCTGCTGCCGTTCGAGGGGGAGCGGCTGGCCGTGCTCGATCCGCGCACCGGGCAGGTCACCGTGGAGACGATGACCGCCAACACCCACCAGCACGGCGCGACCCTCACCCCCGACGGCACGCTCCTCGCCGTCGGCACCGGGCCCATCGGCGCCGGCGACCGGGAGGCGTCGCTCACGATCCGGGCCGCGGACGGTACGGAACGGGTGGTACCGCTCGACGGGCCGCACGAGGACGTGGCCGTGTCCCGGGACGGCCGCACGGCGTATGTCACCGGGGGTTTCACCAGGGACGGCCACTGGGACGGGATCACCGCCGTCGGTCTCGCGGACGGCACCACCCGCCGGCTGCCGGGCGGCTCGCGCCCGCTGGGCATCGCCGTCCTGTAGCGGGGCCGGGACCCGGACGCCGTCCCCGCGTCCGCTGCCCGGTGCGGCTCTGGCCTCCGCCGCCCGGGGGCGACCGCGAAACGGCCGCCGGTACCGGGCGCGGTCATCGCGCCCGAGTCACCCCAGGTGCCGGTACCGGCCCCGGAAATACGTCAGCGGTCCGCCCTCCGCGCTCGGCAGCCCCACCTCCAGCACCCGCGCGATCACCAGGGTGTGATCCCCCGCGGGCACCCGCTGTTCCGTACGGCACTCCAGCGTCGCCAGCGCACCGCGGACGAGCAGGGCGCCGCTGACCTCCCCCCGGGTGTACGGGATGTCCTCGAAGAGGAGGCGGTCGCTGACCCGGCCCTTCATCGCGAAACGGCCGGCGATGTGGCGCTGGCTCTGGGAGAGGACGGAGACACCCCACAGGGGCTGCTCGCACAGGAGGTCGTCCATACGGGAACCGTTGCGCAGGCTGACCATCACCAGCGGAGGGTCCAGCGACACCGAGACGAACGCCGTGGCCGTCATCCCGGCGTCCTCGCCCCGGGGGCCCGCGTCGACGTCGCGCGCGGTCACCAGGACCACGCCCGCCGCCAGCCGGGACATGGCGGCCCGGAACTCCTCGTTGCTCACCCCCTCAGCATGGGGGATCGCGGCTTGGAGGATCGCGGTCGCGGGGTCGGGATCGGGGCCGGAAGCCGGCGTCGTCTGCAGCACATACGCACGCTAGCTGCGGGTACCTTCCCGGCGCATCGGGCGAAAGGACCGGCGATAGTCCTAGGACCCGGGCACCTGCCGCCCCACCTCGGCCCCCGGCCGGCCTCCGCCGTGACCCACCGCCCCGCGGCCCCGCCCCGCCACCGCCGCGACCGCCGGCCTCCGCCGCCCCCGGCCCGCCGCCGCCGGGACCCGCCCCCGCGCCCGTACCCCTCCCGCCGGCCTCCCGAGGCCTCCCGCCTGCCTCCCGGGGCCCTCCGGAGGTCTCGCGCGGGCCCCGGGAGACCTCGCGCGGGCCCTCCCGGACCCCTGCGGACGCTCTCGGTACGCTTCCGGCCCGCACCGGATGCGCCCCCCTGTACGCCCCCGCCCCGCGCCCCCGCCACGCCCCTGCCCGGTTCGTCGGCAACACCGATTTGCGTTCAGAAAACGCTGGTAAGAGCCAAACGCACTTCCACACGGAACCCTTGGTCACTCATCTGTCGATGTGACTTGAGTCACAGAGAGCGGTATTTGTTGACCCTGTGTACCGGGTGGACAGCTCGCTGTGATTCAGTGGCCGGGAAACCGCGCGCCGAGTAGTGCGCGAGACGACCGCGAGAAGACCGCAACAAGAAGGCCGAAGAGATACCTGGAGTCTGCTGTCGAGGTCTCGGGGAGAGCGAGCATGGAGACCGAGTCGGAGCCCTACGTCCGTCTTGCGTCCCTGCGGCAGCTGCACAAGGTGGTCGCGGACCTCAACATGGCCCGCAGCCTCGCCGACACGCTGCAGACCGTCGCCGACGGGATCGTGGCCGGTCTCGGCTATGAGCTGGCCTGCGTCAACCTCGTACGACCCGACGGGGATCTCGTCGTCGCCGCCTTCGCCGGCAGTGCCGCCGCCGAGGCCCTGATCACCGGCCGGGTCGGCTCCCGCCCGTCCTGGGAGCGCCGGCTGTCCATGGGGGAGGCGTGGGGCGAGCTGCGGTTCATCCCGCACACCGAGGGCTGGGTGCTCATAGAGGACGACGTGCCCCAGTGGCACACCGACGGCCCCGAACCCCGCTTCGAGGACGAGTGGCACCCGCGCGACCGCCTCTACGCGCCCATGTACGCCTCCGGCACCGGCCGTGAGCTCCTCGGCGTCATCTCCGTCGACCGGCCCCGCAACGGACGCAGGCCGGGCCCCTGGGGGCAGGAAGCCCTCCAGATGTACGCGTCCCAGGCGGGCATTGCGATCAGCAACGCACGGCTCAGAGCAAACATGCAGCGCGCACTCGTCCGCCTGGAGCGCGAGCAGCAGGCGCTGCGCGCCAGCGAGGAGTCGTTCCGGCAGGCGTTCGAGTACGCGCCGAGCGGCATGGCGATCGCCGAAATGGGCGGTGACCAGCACGGTCGTCTGCTGCGGACCAACGACGCGCTGTGCCGGCTGCTCGCCCGGCCCGCCTCCGCGATGCGCCGCTACTCCTTCGCCGATCTGGTCCACCCCGAGGACGTCGGCACCCTGCTGCGCACCTCCGCCGAGGGCGGGCGGGCCGAGATCCGGCTCGGCCGCCGGGACGGCACCTATGTCTGGGTCTCGCTGCGCAACTCCGTCGTCGCGGACACCGCCGACGGCCCCCGCTTCCTGCTGACCCACGTCGAGGACATCGAGGACCGCAAACGCCACGAAATCCAGCTCGCGCACCGGGCCTCGCACGACGCGCTCACCGGCCTGCCCAACAGCGCCGAACTGCGCGCGCGGCTCAGCGCCAAGCTGTGCGAGCTGCCGCAGCCGGTGGGGCGGGGCACGGCGGTCGGCGCGATGGACGCGGCGTACGAGTCCGAGGCCGAGGCGTTCTACAGCACGGACGGCTTCGACTTCGGGTCCCCCGGCGACCCGTACGACCACCACGTCCACACGATCGCGCCCGACGGCGAACTCGACGACGGGGCGAAGGGGCTCGCCGTCCTCTTCTGCGACCTCGACGGCTTCAAGTCGATCAACGACCGGTTCGGGCACCAGACCGGTGACGCGGTGCTGGTGGAGGTCGCGCGACGGCTCACCACCGGCGTACGCGAGGGGGACACCGTCGCCCGGCTCGGCGGTGACGAGTTCGTCGTCCTCGCCGACGGCCTGGGCTCGGCGGACGCGGCCGATCTGGCCCTGCGCCTGCGGAACGCGATCATCCTGCCGATCCGGGTGGGCGGGCGGGGCGTGCGGGTCGGCGCGAGTTTCGGCATCGGCTGGGCGAGCTGCGGGATGTCGGTGGACGAGGTGCTGCAATCCGCCGACCAGCGGATGTACATCGAGAAGCGGTCCCGGGCGAAGGTGCACCGCCGGGCGGGCTGACCTGCGGAGCGGCCCGCGGGCGGGAGGGCGAAGGCCCCGGCCCGGCCCCGGAGCGGCCGTAGGCTCGTACGGGTGCCGGCATCGTGCGAGGCCCGGCCGAGGCGCCGTACGGCCCGGGTTGTCCGGGGCAACGCCAGACATTTGGTTACACCGGAGCGGGTAGGCTCGCCCGCGTCGGCGTAGCGCTGACGACATGGTGAGGAGTGACAAGGGATGACGGCCGCGAACAACGGCGGGACCACGCCCGAGGACGACGACCCGTTCGGCTACCTGTACGAGGACGGCCAGGCGGCGGGCGCCACACCGCCCGGCCAGAGCCGCGGGTACGGCTACCCGGGTCCCGCCGCGCAGCCCGGTGTCCCCAGGACCTCGTACAACCAGGTACGGACGGTCGGCGAGCGCCAGTACGGCGGCGGCCCCTCCCACGGTCAGGCGCACGGTCAGGTCCCGCCGCAGCAGGGGTACGGGCAGCCCACCGCGCAGTACGCCGCCCCCGAGACCTACCCCGGCGGCGCGCCCGCCCGCCCCGCGTCCCCGCACCCCGGCGCCGGGCACGGCGGCGGACGCGGCCCCAACACCAAGGGCCTGCTGTTCGGCGCGATCGCGGTGGTCGCGGTGGTGGTCATAGGCATCACCGCCGCCCTGGTGACCAGCGGTGGCGACGACGACAAGGCGGGCGGCGGCACCCAGCCGAGCGGCGGCCCGACCGCCGGTGAGTCGGTGAAGCCGAGCGAGGATCCCCCGAAGACGGACAAGCCCGAGGAGACCGCCCTGCCCAAGCAGGACGCGGCGACGCTCCAGCTCGGCGCGCCCGCGCAGCTGGGCACGGACATCGAGGGCGCGGAGGGCACGGGCGGGGCGTTCGTGACCGGCTTCAACGCGGTCGGCGCCTCCGTCACCTGGAAGGCCAGCGTCCAGGAGGCCGGCGAATACCGCCTCTACGTCCGCTACGCCATCCCCGCCCAGGACGCCAACGCGACCCTGACGATCAACGGCAAGGCGAACTCCAACCCGATCGGCCTGAAGAACTTCATCGGCTCCTCCGACCCGGAGCTGGAGAAGAACTGGCAGACCACCTGGGCGCCCGTGAACCTGAAGAAGGGCGCCAACGAGATCAAGATCTCCTGCGAGCAGGGGAATCAGTGCAACGCGGTCCTCGACTGGCTCCAGGTCAGCGACGGGGCTCTCTGAGCAGCCCGAGGAAGTCCGCGACCGTCCCGGCCATCGCCTCGCGGGCCGGGGCGAGGTAGGTGCGGGGGTCGACGGTGGCGCTGTCCGCCGCCAGGAACGCGCGGACCGCGCCCGTGTACGCGGCGTTCAGCGCCGTACCCACATTGATCTTGACCATGCCCGCGGCGACGGCCGCGCGGATCTCGCCGTCGGGAACGCCCGACGAGCCGTGCAGCACCAGTGGTACGGGGACGGCGTCGCGGAGCCGGGAGATCAGGGCGTGGTCCAAGGCGGCCGTGCGCTCGGTCATCGCGTGCGAGGAGCCCACCGCGACCGCGAGCGCGTTCACCCCGGTCGCGGCGACGAAGGCCGCGGCCTCGTCCGGGTCGGTCCGTACTCCCGGGGTGTGCGCGTCGAGCGGGGCCTCGCCCACCTTGCCGCCGACCCGGCCGAGCTCCGCCTCGACCCAGATGCCGTGCCGCAGACCGAAGCGGACGACGTCGTTCGTCTGCCGCACGTTGTCGTCGTACGAGAGCTTCGACGCGTCGAACATGATCGAGCCGAAGCCCTCGTCGCGGGCGGCCTCCAGCAGTTCGGGCGTGGTCACATGGTCCAGATGGAGCGCGAGGGGCGCGGAGGAGGCGCGGGCCACGGCCGCCGCGGCGGCGGCCACGGGGGCGAGCCGGCCGCCGTGGAACGCCACCGCGTTCTCGGAGATCTGGAGGATCGCGGGGGAGTTCGCGCTCTCCGCTCCGGCGGCGATCGCCGCCGCGTGTTCGAGGGTGATGACGTTGAACGCGGCGACGCCCCGGCCCTCGGCGACGGCGGCGGAGACGAGGTCGCCGGTACGGACGAGGGGCATGGGAGCGCCTCACTTTCCACAGTGGCTGGTTCGGTGGCGCGTACACGCGGGACTCGACGGCCCCGGTCGGGGGCTCGTGGGAGAAGGGGCGGGGCGCCGGAGGCACGGGTAGGGGCCCGGGCGCCCGGCGCGCGACGGGCGCGGGGCCGGGTGAGGGTCCATGAGGTGCGGGCGCGGGGCGGGGTCCGTGTTCCGGGCCCGGCTCATGCCACCGCCGTGCGCTCGGTCACCGTCACCCGCGGCAGCAGCTCCTCGTACGCGGACGCGTCGAACTCGCCCGCCGCCGCGGCCAGCACCGTCGCCGCCGACAGGGCGACCGCGCGCGCGAGCCTCTCCGGCCACCGCAGCCCCTCCACGACGCCCGCGAGCAGTGCGGCGACGGCGGAGTCGCCGGCCCCCGTCGGGTTGCCCTTCACGGGAGCGGGTGCCTTCGCCTGCCAGATGCCCTCCGGGGTGGCCGCGAGCAGACCGTCCGCGCCCAGGGAGGCCACCACGGAGTGCGCGCCCCTGCGCCGCCCGCCCAGCGCGGCGCGCAGCGGCTCGCGGGTCCCGGTCAGCTGCGCCAGCTCGTCGGCGTTCGGCTTGGCGAGGTCGGGGCGGGCGGCGATGCCCCGGCGCAGGGGCTCGCCGCTGGTGTCGAGGAGTACGGGCACCTCCGCGGTACGTGCCCTGCGCACGAGCTCCCCGTACGCGCCGACATGGATTCCGGGCGGCAGGCTGCCGCAGAGCGCCACGGCGTCGGCGTCCCGCAGCAGCGCGTCGTACGCGTCGAGGAAGCGGACCCACTCGTCGGCGGTGACGGTCGGCCCGGGCTCGTTCAGCTGGGTCGTGTCCCCGCTCGCCGTGTCGACGACGGCGATCGTGCGGCGCGTGGCCCCGGCGATGGGGACGAGCGCGTCGTGCGGGGTGAGAGGCGCGAGCAGTTCGCGCAGGACGGTGCCGGACCGGCCGCCCGCGAAGCCGGTGACGACGCTCTCGTGGCCGAGGGCGGACAGCACCCGGGCCACGTTCAGGCCCTTGCCGCCGGGGCGTTCACGGACGTCGGTGACACGGTGGCTGGTGTGCGGGGTGAAGGCGGGCACCCGGTAGGTGATGTCGAGCGCGGTGTTCAGCGTCACCGTCAGGATCACCGCGCCACCCCTCTGCGTACCGCCGTGCCGGCCGCCTCCGCCGTGCCGGCCACGGTGGCCGGCCGCCGCGTCCGGCCACCCGTACGGACCCGTCGTACGAACGGTTCGTACGACAGTGTGCCTTCGGTCCTGATCATGCCAAACACACGGCGGTTGGCCCAGACCCCGGGCCAACCGCCGTGCCGTGTTCTGTGCAGGAATCACCCTATGAGGGGTCCACCACCCACGCACCCTGGCGCATGACGCCCTTGAGCTGGAACTCCTCGTCCAGGACCACCAGATCCGCGTTCTTGCCCGGCTCCAGCGAGCCGACCCGGTCCCAGACGCCGAGCAGCTTCGCCGGGTTCACCGAGATCGCCTGGACGATGTCCTCCACGGGGATGCGGTCCACGGTGGCCGCGCGCCGGAACGCCGTGTCCAGGGTGAGCGTGGAGCCGGCGATCGAGCCGCCCTCGACCAGCCGGGCGACGCCGTTGGTGACGTCGACGGCGAGCGGGCCGAGCTGGTAGTGACCGTCGCCGAAGCCCGCCGCGTCCATCGCGTCCGTGATGAAGGCGACGCGGCCCGCGCCCGCGCGGTGGAAGGCGAGTTCGAGGGCGGCGGGGTGCAGATGGGTGCCGTCGTTGATCAGCTCGACGGTGACCCGCTCGTCCTCCAGCAGCGCGGCGATCGGGCCGGGTGCGCGGTGCCCGAGCGGGGGCATCGCGTTGAACAGGTGCGTGGCCACGGTCGCGCCCGCCTCGATCGCCTCGGCGGTCTGCTCGTACGTGGCGTCCGTGTGCCCGATCGCGGCGATCACACCGTGCTCGGCGAGCAGCCGTACGGAGTCGATGCCGCCGGGCAGCTCGGCCGCGAGCGTCATCATCTTCGCGGTGCCGCGCGCCGCGTCGATCAGCTTGCGGACCTCCGACGGGTCGGGGTGGCGCAGCAGTTCCTCGCTGTGCGCTCCCTTGCGGCAGGGGGAGATGAACGGGCCCTCGAAGTGGATGCCCGCCAGGTCGCCCTGCTCGACGATCTCCGAGAGCGCCCCGGCCCGGTGCGCGAGGAAGTCCGTCTCGGCGGTCACCAGGGAGGCGACGATCGTGGTCGTACCGTGCTCGCGGTGGGTCCGTACGCCCCGGAGCACGTCCTCGGCGGTGCCGCCGGTGAAGGACGCCCCGCCCCCGCCGTGGTTGTGGATGTCGACGAAGCCGGGGACGATCCAGTGGCCGGACAGGTCGCGGGCGGGCGTGTCGTCGGGGGCGGTCCCGGCGAACTTCGTCCCGTCGACGATCAGCCGTCCGTTGCGGACGGTCCCGGTCGGCAGTACCACCCGGGCTCCGGTGAGGATCGTGCAGTCGGCGCGTGCGGCGCTGTCGGCCAGTGCGGCGCTGGCGGCCATTAGACGGTTACCTCCGAGTCGGTGGCGATCAGATCCCAGGCGAGCAGCCCGGCGCCCAGGCAGCCGGCGGTGTCCCCGAGGGCGGCCGGGACGATGGCGGGGAGTTTCTGGAACGTGACGCGCTCCTCGACCGCGGCCCGGAGCGGTGTGAACAAGGTTTCCCCCGCCTCCGCGAGACCGCCACCGATGATCAGGGCGCGGGGGTCCAGGAGGGTGAGGGCGGTGACGAGCCCGGCGGCGAGGGCGTCGACGGCGTCCTGCCAGACGGCGATCGCCCGGGGGTCACCGTCCTCGACGGCCTTGGCGCAGTCGGCGGCGTCCGCGTACCGGTCGCCGCTGGCCTGGGCCCAGGCGCGGGTGACGGCGGAGGCGGAGGCCAGGGTCTCCAGACAGCCCCGCTGGCCGCAGCCGCAGTCGGGGCCGTCGGGGCGTACGACCACATGGCCGATCTCGCCGGCGTAGCCGTGCGCGCCGGACTCGATGGCGCCGTCGATGCCGATGGCTCCCGCGATACCGGTGCCGAGCGGCACGAACAGGAACCGGTCGGCGCCCCTTCCCGCGCCGATACGCCCCTCGGCGAGGCCGCCCGTACGGACGTCGTGCCCGAGGGCGACGGGGATGCCGCGCAGCCGGCGGCTGAGGAGGTTGCGCATCGGGACGTCGCGCCAGCCGAGGTTGGCGGCGTAGACGGCGATCCCGAGGTCGGAGTCGACGATGCCGGGCACGGCCACGCCCGCGGCGAGGGCGCTCTGGCCGAAGTGGTCGACCCCGTAGGAACGGAGGTCCTCCGCGAAGTCGAGGATCGACTGCACGACGGCATCGGCCCCCCGCTCCCGCCCTGTGGCGCGCCGATCCTCATGGAGGAGCGTCCCGTCCACCCCGACGAGGGCGGCTTTCATGCCGGTGCCGCCCACATCGAGGGCGATGACGTGTCTCACGCGCACAGTCTGGCGGGTGAGCACCCGAAAGGTCTAGTCCACTACACCGGATTGTTGCGTGGCCATACAAATTCCGGTGGCTTTTTTTGGGATTGTTTGCCGCGATTTGGGGTGCGGATGCCTGCGACTCGACCCGTTTGGACCCGATCCGGGAGTGTGAGTGGTTTGCTCGCGCGGGTGGGCGGAGGGGCCCGCTCCGAAGGCCGTTCGAGCCACGGGTACGGGATCGGGCCAGGGCGTGGATACGAGATCGGGCCAGGCGCGCGCAGGGCTCCGGCGAAGGGGCGGGCAGGGCTGAGGGAGGCCGGGCGCGGGGCGCGTCGGCCGGGGCGCGGGCGGCTCGGGGAGCGACGCGGAGGCGGGACCCGGGCCGGGCGCGGGCGATGACCCCGGGCCCTGGCCTGGGGCGCCGTTCCCGGGGCGTGCTCCCGGTGGGGCCGAGGGTCCGGCGAGGGAGCCTCGGGCCGGGGCGCGGGCACACGGAACTCGGGCGGCGGCTCGGGCTGGCACGGGCGCGGGCCGCTCGGGCGGAGCCCCGGGTGCTCAGGTGCTCAGGTGCTCAGGGCAGGATCACGCTCCGGGAGAGATTGCGGGGGTGGTCCGGGTCGAAGCCGCGCGACTCCGCCAGGGCCACGGCGAGCCGCTGCGCCCGGATCAGATCCGCCAGAGGATCCGCGGCCACATGCGCGACCAGCGTCCCGCCCGCCGCGGAGACGTCCGCCGCCAGCCCCTCCGGCAGCGCGCCGAAGACCCAGGCGACCCGCCCCGGCGCGGTGATGGAGACCGGACCGTGGCGGTACTCCATCGCCGGGTACGCCTCCGTCCAGGCGCCCGCCGCCTCCCGCATCTTCAGCCCCGCCTCCAGGGCCAGCCCGTAGGTCCAGCCCCGGCCCAGGAACGTCCACTGCTCCGCCGCCAGTACGGCGTCCGGCAGCGGCTCCGTCACCGCCAGCTCCGCGTCCACCGCCGCGTCGGCGACGGACTTCACGCCGGGCACGTCCCCGAGCCCCGCCCGCAGGAACGCCAGCGCGGTCGTGGCGAACCGGGTCTGCACGACCGACTCCTCGTCCGCCCAGTCCAGGACGGCGACCTCGTCGGCCACGTCCACGACCGGCGTCCCGGCGTCCGCCGTCAGCGCGACGGTCCTCACCGTGCCCCGGAGCCGGGCCAGCAGCTCCAGCACCTCCGTCGTCGTACCGGAGCGGGTGACGGCGACCACGCGGTCGTACGTACGCCCCACCGGGAACTCCGAGGACGCGAACGCGTCCGTCTCGCCCTGCCCGGCCGCCTCGCGCAGCGCCGCGTAGGCGATCGCCATGAACCACGAGGTCCCGCAGCCCGTGACGGCCACCCGTTCGCCCGGCCGCGGCAGCCCGTCGAATCCGGCGGCCGACTCGGCCGCCCGCCGCCAGCAGGCGGGCTGGGTCGCTATTTCCGTTGCTGTACGGGACATACGGCGGTGCTCCTCGCGCGTGCAGACCACTTCGTGTCGGAACGTGCTTAGCAGCCAGCCCCGTGCCCCGGCAATGGTGACCATCGGTGATGAAGACGTTGCACAAGCGAGACCGCCTGGCATGGACCTCTGAAGGACGATGGGGAAAAATCGCTCCTCATTCCGGGCGGCGTCGGGGGACGCCGGGGGACACCTGGGTGCAAAAAGGGGCGCCACGGGGGCGTCACGGGGGCCTTCACGGCACAAATTCGGCTGTCCAGCTGTCAAGCTGTCCGGCTCAAAGGGTGGGGAACAGCTGTGCACAGGCACTTTCTGGGAGTGACCGCGGCCACCGCCGCGCTGGGGATGACGGCCACGCTCGCGGGCTGTGGATCGTCCAGCGGCTCGTCCGAGGTCACCCTCCGACTGGTCGCCGCCGA
This sequence comes from Streptomyces sp. NPDC004609, assembly GCF_042873655.1. Taxonomy (NCBI): domain Bacteria; kingdom Bacillati; phylum Actinomycetota; class Actinomycetes; order Kitasatosporales; family Streptomycetaceae; genus Streptomyces; species Streptomyces sp. NPDC004609. Next base: position 78,669 of record NZ_JBIALS010000022.1, read on the forward strand.
CTACGACGTCGACGGCGGACAGAGCAGCAAGGACTACTGGGCCGGGATCGCGAGCGAGTTCGAGTCCCAGAACCCCGGTGTGAAGCTCCAGGTCCAGATCGAGTCCTGGAACGACGTGGACCGCAAGGTGGCGGAGATGGTCAAGGCCGGCAAGGCCCCGGACATCGCCCAGATCGGGGCGTACGCCGACTACGCCGCCGACGGCAAGCTCTACGCCGCCGAGGATCTCCTCTCCATCCCGGTGCAGGCCAACTTCCTTCCGCCGCTGACCGACGCGGGCGAGCACCGTCGCGTCCAGTACGGGCTGCCGTTCGTCGCCTCCACCCGGCTGCTCTTCTACAACAAGAAGCTGTTCGAGGACGCCGGTATATCGAAGCCTCCCCAGACGTGGGCCGAACTGCGCGACAGCGCGCGGAAGCTGAAGGAGAACACGGAGGTCGAGTACCCCTTCGCCCTGCCGCTCGGGCCCGAGGAGGCCCAGGCCGAGACCATGATGTGGCTGCTCGGCAACGGCACCGAGGGGTATGTGGAGTCCGGTGGCAGCTATGTGATCGCCTCCGAGCCGAACATCGACACCTTCGAGTGGCTGAAGGCCAACCTCGTCGAGAAGAAGCTCACCGGGCCCGTCGCCCCCGGCAAGCTGAACCGCAAGGAGGCGTTCGCCGCGTTCACCCGGGGCGAGGTCGGCATGCTCAACGGCCACCCCTCCCTGATGCACACCGCGGAGAAGGCGGGCATCGAACTGGGCAAGGTGCCCATGCCGGGCCGCAACGGCAGGCCGAAGGCCGCGATGGGCGTCGCCGACTGGATCATGGGCTTCAAGCAGAACGGCAACCGCGCCGAGATCGGGAAGTTCATGAACTTCCTGTTCGACGACAAGAACGTCCTCGACTTCGCCGCGGAGAACGCCCTGCTGCCGGTGACGATCTCGGCGTCCGAGGCGATGAAGGAGGACCCGGAGCACCAGCACCTCAGGGAGTTCCTGGAGGCGCTCCCCACCTCGTTGCTGCCACCCGTCGGCAAGACGTCGTGGGCGGCGGTCAGCGAGGACATCAAGCAGCGCATCGGCCAGGCGGTCGCGCCCGGCAGCGATCCCCGGGAGGTCCTGGGCGCCATCGCCCAGCGGGCCGCGGCGGCCGAGGCGAGCGAGTAGCTCCTGGTCCGCCCCGGGACACCCCGGCCGCGTCCGGGGGCCCGGCGGCTCCCCGTACGCCTGGCGGGGCTGCCCGTATGCCTGGCGGTTTCCCGTGCACCCGGCGGCGGCTTCCGCACCCGGCGGTTTCCCGTGCACCCGGCGGCGGCTTCCGCACCCGGCGGCTTCCCGCCCGGCGGGCCGCCGTCCTGCGCGGTCCCGGTCCCCCGTCGGCCGTTGTGCCCGGTGGTTCGCCCGCCCCGCCCCGGCCGGGGCTGTTCCGCCGGGCCCTGCCTCCGCCCGGGCCGCCCCGGATATCGTGGCCGTATGACCGACGAGGAGCCCGCCGCGCCCGCCCCGCCGGGCGGCGAGCCCGCCGGTCCGGCCGATGGGCCCACCGGGGCCGCCGGCCCCGAGCCCGGGAAGCCCGCGACCGCCGGCCCCGGGACCACGGAGCCGGAACCCGCCGGCCCCGCGCCGGCCGAGGCAGCGACCGCCGGGCCCGCGTCCACCGAACCCGCAGCCCCCGGCCCCGCCGGGCGTCGGCTCGGCGCCCTCTCCGAGCGGGACCGGGGCGTACTGGCCATGGAGCGGCGTTCCTGGCCCGGGCCCGGGGCCAAGGAGCGGGCCGTACGGGAGCAGCTCGGCATCTCCCCGGTCCGCTACTACCAGCTCCTCAACGCCCTCCTGGACGACGAGCGCGCCCTCGCCCACGACCCGGTCACCGTCAACAGGCTGCGCCGGGTGAGAGACGCGAAACGCGCACGCCGATAGGGTCGGAACCATGGGCAGCTCCCCGCACTCCCCGCGTCCCCCGGACGCCCCGCAGGCGCGTCCCCTCCCGACTCCGTCGACCCCCGCGGGCCGGGACGGCCTCGCCGCGATCCTGGCCCGGCCCTCCCGGGCCGTGGCCGCGCTGGACTTCGACGGCACCCTCGCCGAGATCGTCCCGGACCCCGAGCAGGCCCGCGCCCACCAGGGCGCGGTCCCCGCGCTCGCACGCCTCGCGCCGAAGGTCGCGTCCGTCGCCGTCGTCACGGGACGCCCGGCCGGGGTCGCGGTCCGCTACGGCGGCTTCGCCGGGGTCGGGGGCCTGGACCATCTGGTGGTGCTCGGCCACTACGGCTCCGAGCGCTGGGACGCGGTCACCGGCACGGTGAACACCCCCGCCCCGCACCCGGGCGTCGCCGCCGTCCGCGCCGAACTGCCCGGTTTCCTCGACCGTATAGGAGCCTGGCAGGGCACCTGGATCGAGGAGAAGGGCCAGGCGGTCGCGGTCCACACCCGCCGGGCGTCCGACCCGGGGGCCGCGTTCGAGGCGCTGCGGGAGCCGCTCGCCACGCTCGCCTCCCGCCACGGCCTGGTCCTGGAGCCGGGGCGCATGGTCCTCGAACTCCGCCCGCCCGGCATGGACAAGGGCGTCGCGCTCGCCGAGTACGTACGCGAAGTGGACGCGCGGGCCGTGCTGTACGCGGGCGACGATCTGGGCGATCTGCCCGCCTTCGCCGCCGTGGAGAAGCTGCGCTCGGACGGGATCCCCGGGCTCCTGGTGTGCAGCGGCAGCACGGAGGTCACGGAACTGGCGGAACGCGCCGATCTGCTGCTGGCGGGCCCGTCGGCCGTCGTGGACTTCCTGGCGACCCTGGCGGACCACCTGTAGGCACACCCGGCGGGGACATCCGCAGGCCCTATGCGTGTGCCAACCGGTGCGTCAAGGACTCTCGGTCTCCGAGGTGCTCCGGCTCTCGGTTGCGGAGGCGTCCGGGGCCTCGGTGCCGGAGGTGCTCCGGCTCTCGGCCGCGGAGGGGGCCGGGGCCTCGGAAGCGCCGGCGGCCCGCAGTGTTTCCAGGTCGACCGTCTTCGTTTTGCCGTCGGCGCAGGTCAGCGTGACCTGGTTGTCCTGGCTGAGCGGCAGGAGGGGCTCGGAGATCAGTAGACCGTCCCACTCCTTCCCGTCCCACCCCTTGCCGGCCTTCTTGAACCTGCGGTCATCGGCGACATTCAACAGCATCACATAGCGTCCGTCCTTCGCTACCGGGTTCACCTTCATCGTGCTCCCGGCCGAGGAGTGGGAGGGCAGGCCCTCTTTCGATCCCCAAAGCGTGCCCTCGATGGACACCGACATGACCGAGGACTTCCCGTGCTTCTTCGAGGCCGCGGACCCTTGGTACTCGTGGAGTCCGTACACGGCCCGATAGCCGTCTTTCTCACCCTTCCTCAGCTTCCGGACCGCGTCCTCGACACACCCGTCCGTCGCTGTCGCCACGGTCGTCTCGCCGGGCTTCGGGGTGTCGGCGCTCAGGGCGGGCACGGTCACCGCACAGGCGAGTACGGCGGCCGTGCCGCCCACCACCGCCATCCGCCGGCGGATCAGTCCGCGCCGGGCACGGGCGGTGAAGTCCGTGCCGGGCACGGGGGGCATGTCGGTCGGTTCGGCGGCGCGGGAGAACAACATCCGTACCTGCTCCTCTACGTCGGACTCCCGGAACCCGGGAGAGTCATGTGATGCGGGGTGCCCGGAGCACTCGGAGTGCTCCGGGAGATGCGCGGATCCGGAAGGCCAGGGGGACCCTGAAGCCCGGGGTGACTCCGTAAACCACTGGTCAGCCATGGGCTGCGCTCCTTTCGGGGGTGGCCGGCAGAACAAGACCCGCGTCCCGCAGGGCGGCCAGCCCCCGCGCGGCCCGGCTCTTGACCGTGCCGGGCGAGCACCCGAGCACACCGGCGATCTCTTTCTCGCTGAGCTGGTGGTAGTAGCGAAGGACGAGCACCGCCCGCTGGGCCGCGGGCAGCTCCCGCAGCACCTCCCGGACGGCGACCCCGGTCACCAACTGGTCCTCCGACCCGGGCAGCGGGATCTCCGGCAACTGCTCGGCGGGTATCTCGCCGTGCCAGCGCCGGCGCCGGTCCTTGACCAGCAGCCGGACCATCGTGGTCCGGGTGTACGCCTCGGCGGCTTCGATCCGCCCGATCCGGTGCCAGGCGCGATAGGTCCGCAGCAGGGCCTCCTGTGTGAGGTCCTCGGCCTTCGCGCCGCCACCGGTCAGCAGCGTGGCCGTGCGCAGCAGCGAGCGGTAGCGCGCGTCCATGAACGCCGTGAACGCCTCATCCCTGCCGTCTCTCATCCGCCGACCACTCCCCGTCCGCCCTCGGATGGGCGGTCTCCCCCTTATCGAGGACCTGGGAGTGCGGGGAGGTTCCGGGGAACGCGGAAGGCCACGACGGCACCCACCGCGGACGCCGGGCGGGACGGCCCGGACGGCCCGGACGCGGTCATGGGCGGGCGCCGGGGCGGGGCGGGTGTGACCACGGAGCCCGCCGTGGTCACGAGGTCACCGCGGTCACGAGGTCACCGCGGTTCTACGAGGTCAGCGCCTCCAGCTGGTCCAGGAACCAGCGCTGGGGCGGCAGCGCGGTCGCCGCGGCGGCCAGGCGGCGGCACCGGCGCGAGCGTTCCGCGTCGGGCATGGTCAGGGCCTCGTGGAGGGCGTCGGCGGTGCCGCTCACGTCGAACGGATTGACCGTGACGGCGTCCTCGCCGAGCTCCTCGTACGCGCCCGCCTCCCGCGACAGCACCAGCGCGCAGCCGTGGTCCGAGACGAGCGGGATCTCCTTGGCGACGAGGTTCATGCCGTCGCGGATCGGGTTGACGAGGGCCACGTCCGCGAGGCGGTACGCGGCGAGCGAGCGGGCGAAGTCGTCCCGGACGTGGAGGACGACGGGGGTCCAGCCCGCCGTGCCGTACTCCTCGTTGATCTCGTCGGCGACGCGCTGGACCTCGGCCGTGTAGTCGCGGTAGACGGCCAGGTCCTGGCGGGAGGGATAGGCGAAGGCGACATGCACCACCTGTTCGCGCCACTCGGGCCGGGACCGCAGCAGCAGGCGGTAGGCGAGGAGCCCGCGCACGATGTTCTTCGACAGTTCGGTGCGGTCGACGCGCACGATCGTCCGGCGGCCGGGGCCGATCTGCTCGCGCAGGGCGGCGATCCGCTCCTCCACGTCCGGCCGGTGCGCGCGCTCGCGCAGGAAGTCCGCGTCCGCGCCGAGCCCGTGCACCCCGATCCGGGTGCCCTTGAGGGCGTCGTGGCCCAGCAGTTCCGTACAGCACGCGGTGAACGCGTCGGCCCAGCGCCGGGTCAGGAAGCAGGTGCGGTCCGCGCCGAGGAGGCCGCGCAGCAGTTGCTCGGCGATGTCGTCGGGCAGCAGGCGGAAGTAGTCGACGGGCGCCCAGGGGGTGTGCGAGAAGTGCCCGATCCGCAGATCGGGCCGCAGCTCCCGGAGCATCCCGGGCACCAGCGCCAGATGGTAGTCCTGCACCAGCACGGCGGCGCCGTCCTCCGCGTGGTCGGCCAGGGCCTGGGCGAAGGACCGGTTGTAGCTCTCGTACGAGCGCCACTGGTGCCGGAACTCCTCGTCGAAGACCGGCTCCAGAGGTGTCTGGTAGAGCATGTGGTGGACAAACCAGAGCACCGAGTTCGCGATGCCGTTGTACGCGTCGGTGTGGACGGCCTCGTCGATGTCGAGCATCAGCACGCCCGGCTCGCCGACCCCGCGCCGCACGGCCTCGCGGTCGCCCGCGCCGAGGGCGGAGCACACCCACAGGGAGTCGGCGTCCGAGCCGACGGCGGAGAGACCGGAGACCAGTCCGCCGCCGCCGCGCCGGGCGTCCAGGGTGTGGTCGTCGTTGAGCGTGTACGAGACGGGGCCGCGGTTCGACGCGACGAGGACCCTGGCACGGGCCGGGGCTGCGGGGGGCTCGGAGACCATGTGCCGAAACCTAGCCCGTCCCGTAACCCCTCAAACGCGAGTACGGCGCCACTCGGCGTGCCGTCGGTCACTCATTGCGCCGACCGCGTGCCTCACCGGCGGCGGCCGACCCGGGAGCGTGCCGCCGCCAGGGCGACGAGCCCGGCGGCGGTCAGCGCGAACCCGAGCCCGCCCAGCAGCCACAGCCGCTCCGTGCCGCGGCCCTCGCCGGCCGGGGCCAGAGCCGGGGGCAGCGCGTCGGGCGGCGCACCGGCGGTGGTGGCCGCGACGACGAGGGCGAGAGTGCCGAGGACGGTGGTGAGCCGCAGCGCGCGGCGCGAAGCACCCCTGAGGCGTTGACGATGCATACATAGGATATTTAGCCACATATGGGGCATCTACCCGGCTATGCGGCGCGACGCGCCGCATACTCACCGATCTCGCGCATCGGCGGACGCTCCTCCGTGTCCACCGGGTGCGTCCTCGGTATGAAGCCGTCCTCGCCGCGCTCGAACTGCGTCAGGGCGGGCCGCACCAAGTGCCCGCGCGAGAGCCGCAGTTGCGCGGTCCGGTAGATCGCCGCCGCCATCCTGCCCAGCGCCTGACCGTCCTGGTGGCGGTGCTTGCGCGAGCCGACGTCCACCTGCGCGAGCGCGTCGAGGCCCACCGTGTGCAGCGCGTCGACGAGGAGCCCCAGCTCCACGCCGTACCCGACGGGGAACGGCAGCCGCTCCAGCAGTGAGCGCCGGGCCGCGTACTCGCCGCCGAGCGGCTGGACGAACCCGGCGAGCCGCGGCCAGTGCAGATTCAGCAGCGGACGGGCCACCAGCTCGGTCACCCGGCCGCCCTGACCGCTGAGATCGCCGAGCGGACGGTCGTAGGTCGCCTTGACGAACTGCACCCCGGGATCGGTCAGCAGCGGTCCGATGGTCCCCGAGACGAAGTCGGCGGAGAAGTCCCGCAGATCCGCGTCGACGAAGCAGACGACGTCACCGCGGGTCACCAGCAGCGAGCGCCACAGCACCTCGCCCTTGCCGGGCAGGGCGGGTATCCGGGGCAGGATCGCGTCCCGGTGCACCACCCGCGCCCCGGCCGCCGCGGCCACCTCGCCCGTACGGTCGGAGGAGCCCGAGTCGATCACCACGAGCTCGTCGACGAGCGGCACCGCCTCCATCAGCTCGCGGCGGATCACGGTGACGATGTCACCGACCGTCGCCTCCTCGTTGAGGGCGGGCAGCACGACGCTCACGGTCGTGCCGCGCGCGGCCTTGGCGGCCGCCAGCCGGGCGGGCGGGCGGTCGGCCGCCGACCACGAGCGCGTCGCCAGCCAGCGCTCCACTTCATCGAGCACGTTCGACTCTCCGGGGTCCTCTGTGTGATCCATCTCGCGGTTCGGACGACTATCTCAACCGTCCGGACCTTCGGTTACAGTCTTGAACAACGCGCATGACCGTCGCATGTCGGGGGTCCGGCGTTCAACTGTTCAACAATCGAAACCCATAATCGAATACCGCTCATCCAGAGGGGCAGAGGGAAACGGCCCGTTGAAGCCCCGGCAACCCTCCAGCCGGTCTCCGTCGCGACAGCACATTCGGTGCGTCAGCGCCGCGAGGCTCCCGGCTAGGGAAGGTGCCAAATCCGTCTCATGGCGAGATGCGCCATGAGGAAGATGAGGAGAAAGGGCCTCGCCTCCATGGCTGTGCAGACCGTCACCAGCACGACCTCCATCGATCTCGGACCCGCAGCGGCCCTCTCGTGCCGCGAATGCGGCGAGCGCTTCGAACTCGGCCCGGTCTTCGCCTGCGCCTCCTGTTTCGGCCCTCTGGAAGTCGCCTACAACCTGCCGGCGGGCGACCCGGAGGGACTGCGCAAGCGCATCGAGGCCGGCCCGGAGAACATCTGGCGTTACGCGCCCCTGCTGCCCGTCCCCGCCGACGTCGCGGACAAGCCCGGCATCAACCCCGGCTTCACCAAGCTCGTCAAGGCCGGCAACCTCGCCCGCGAACTGGGTGTCACCGGCGGTCTGTACATCAAGGACGACTCCGGCAACCCGACGCACTCCTTCAAGGACCGCGTCGTCGCCATCGCCGTCGAGGCCGCCCGCGCCTTCGGCTTCACCACGCTCTCCTGCTCCTCCACCGGCAATCTCGCGGGCGCCGTCGGCGCCGCCGCGGCCCGCGCCGGCTTCCGCTCCTGTGTGTTCATCCCGCACGACCTGGAGCAGGGCAAGGTCGTCATGGCCGCGGTCTACGGCGGTGAGCTGGTCGGCATCGAGGGCACCTACGACGATGTGAACCGCTTCTGCTCCGAGCTGATCGGCGATCCCCTCGGCGAGGGCTGGGGCTTCGTCAACGTCAACCTCCGCCCGTACTACGGCGAGGGTTCCAAGACCCTCGCGTACGAGATCTGCGAGCAGCTCGGCTGGCGCATCCCCGACCAGATCGTCGTCCCCGTCGCCTCCGGCTCCCAGCTCACCAAGATCGACAAGGGCCTGCGGGAGCTGATCGGGCTGGGGCTGGTCGAGGACCGCCCGTACAAGATCATCGGCGCCCAGGCCGAGGGCTGCTCCCCGGTCTCCGCGGCCTTCAAGGCCGGCCACGACGTCGTACGCCCGGTCAAGCCCGACACCATCGTGAAGTCGCTGGCCATCGGCAACCCCGCGGACGGCCCCTATGTCCTGGACATCGCCCGCCGCACCGGCGGTGTGGTCGAGGACGTCGACGACGAGCAGGTCGTCGAGGCGATCAAGCTGCTCGCGCGGACCGAGGGCATCTTCGCGGAGACCGCGGGCGGGGTGACCGTGGGCGTCACCCGCAAGCTCCTGGACGCGGGTGTCCTCGACCCGGCCCTCACCACCGTCGTACTCAACACCGGCGACGGCCTCAAGACCCTGGACGCGGTAGCACCGACCACCGGTCCCACGGCGACCATCCGCCCGAGTCTGGACGCGTTCCGCGCCGCGGGCCTGGCCAACTGAAACCCCTGGGAGATCCGAAGATGAGCGTCAAGGTCCGCATCCCGACCATCCTGCGCACGTACACCGGCGGCCAGGCCGAGGTCGCCGCCGAGGGAGCCACCCTCGCCGAGGTCATCACCGACCTGGAGAAGAACCACACCGGTATCGCCGCGCGCGTCCTGGACGACCAGGGCAAGCTGCGCCGCTTCGTGAACGTGTACGTGAACGACGACGACGTCCGCTTCGAGCAGGGCCTGCAGACCGTGACGCCCGACGGCGCCGGGATCTCGATCATCCCCGCGGTCGCCGGCGGCTGAGCCCCGGCGGGACGGGCCGCTCCGCCGGTCCGTCCCCCTGCGCGCCGCCCCGGCCGAGCCCGCCCGGCGCGGCCCGGCTGACGAAGAGTTATTTACGCAGGGTCATTGCGATTGCCCCCTCCGTGAGAGATCCGGAGGGGGCAATTCTGCATGGTTGAGCGCGCTACAGTTGGGGAACGCCCCTTCACCGCACGCGCCGCCCGCCCACGAGAATGCGCCCGGCCGCGATAAGAAGCAGCCAAAGTGCGCCATCGATATGTCTCGTAAGTGCTCTTTGTCCGGCCTGATTTGCCCCGGAATTTCTTGAATTCAGGTCAATTACCCGATCGTAGGTTCCAGGAATTCTCGTCCGATTGACCTGTTGCAGAGGGCAGTTGGGCAGATACATTCAGCCGCGGTCGACGCGTTCCGGCGTGAGGTATGACCCGGGTCCGCGAGGTGCGGTCCTGTGCAAGGGCCAGTAATAGGGGAGTTAGGCATGGCTCAGGGCACCGTCAAGTGGTTCAACGCGGAGAAGGGCTACGGCTTCATCGCGGTCGACGGTGGTGCGGATGTTTTCGTCCACTACAGCGCCATCCAGATGGACGGGTACCGCACCCTGGAGGAGGGTCAGCGAGTCGAGTTCGAGATCTCGCAGGGACAGAAGGGCCCGCAGGCGGACATGGTCAAGCTCGCGGTCTGAAGTCCCGATCCCGGACGCGCGGCTTCCGACGCGCTTCACGCATGTGGGGTCCGCATCCCGGCCGGGATGCGGACCCCACATGCGTGCGCCCGCGTCCCTGTCTGCGTCGTCTGCGTCTTCCGCGTGACGGCCGCACCGGGTACGGCTCCCCCTGCGCGGGTACGGCCCCTCCGTGCCGGAACCCTCTGAGCGTCATGGGCGCACGGCTCCTCCCGCGCGCCCTGCCGTCCTCCCGTGCGTCCTCCCGGGCGGGGACGGCCTCTCCGGCGTCCGGGGAGCGGAGCCCCGGGGACGTGGGCCCGGGAGGGGGAGGCGGGGGGCCGCGTCACCTCAGCCGCTTGCACTCACAGGTGCCGAGTGCTAATCATTGGCGTTAGCACTCTCCGAGTGAGAGTGCTACTAAGGACCGGGTCGGTGAGGCCCGCCCGCCGCCGTGGCGCAAGGAGCCACCCGGCGCGGCAGGCCGTCCGTCGCGGGCGCCAGCGCGGTCCCTTGAGCTTCCCACCCAGTCCGTGGAGGACACTTCACATGGCAAAGATCATCGCGTTCGACGAGGAGGCACGGCGCGGTCTCGAGCGCGGGATGAACCAGCTCGCCGACGCCGTCAAGGTCACCCTTGGCCCCAAGGGCCGTAACGTCGTCCTCGAGAAGAAGTGGGGCGCCCCCACGATCACCAACGATGGTGTGTCCATCGCCAAGGAGATCGAGCTCGAGGACCCGTACGAGAAGATCGGCGCCGAGCTGGTCAAGGAGGTCGCCAAGAAGACGGACGACGTCGCCGGTGACGGTACGACCACCGCGACCGTCCTCGCCCAGGCGCTCGTCCGCGAGGGCCTGCGCAACGTCGCGGCCGGCGCCAACCCCATGGCCCTGAAGCGCGGCATCGAGAAGGCCGTCGAGGCCGTCTCGGGCGCCCTGCTGGAGCAGGCCAAGGACGTGGAGACCAAGGAGCAGATCGCCTCCACCGCCTCCATCTCCGCCGGCGACATCCAGATCGGCGAGCTGATCGCCGAGGCCATGGACAAGGTCGGCAAGGAAGGCGTCATCACCGTCGAGGAGTCCCAGACCTTCGGTCTGGAGCTCGAACTGACGGAGGGCATGCGCTTCGACAAGGGCTACATCTCGGCGTACTTCGCGACCGACATGGAGCGCATGGAGGCGTCGCTCGACGACCCGTACATCCTCGTCGTCAACTCCAAGATCTCCTCGGTCAAGGACCTGCTCCCGCTGCTGGAGAAGGTCATGCAGTCGGGCAAGCCGCTGCTGATCATCGCCGAGGACGTCGAGGCCGAGGCCCTGTCCACGCTGATCGTCAACAAGATCCGCGGCACCTTCAAGTCCGTCGCCGTCAAGGCCCCGGGCTTCGGTGACCGCCGCAAGGCGATGCTGAACGACATCGCCATCCTCACCGGCGGCACGGTCATCTCCGAAGAGGTCGGCCTCAAGCTGGAGAACGCGGGCCTGGACCTGCTCGGCCGCGCCCGCAAGGTCGTCATCACCAAGGACGAGACCACCATCGTCGACGGTGCCGGGGACAGCGACCAGGTCGCCGGCCGGGTCAGCCAGATCCGCGCCGAGATCGAGAACTCCGACTCGGACTACGACCGTGAGAAGCTCCAGGAGCGCCTCGCGAAGCTGGCCGGCGGCGTCGCCGTCATCAAGGCCGGTGCCGCGACCGAGGTCGAGCTCAAGGAGCGCAAGCACCGCATCGAGGACGCCGTTCGCAACGCGAAGGCGGCCGTCGAGGAGGGCATCGTCGCCGGCGGTGGCGTCGCCCTGCTGCAGGCTTCCTCCGTCTTCGAGAAGCTGGAGCTGGAGGGCGACGAGGCCACCGGTGCCAACGCCGTCAAGCTCGCGCTGGAGGCCCCGCTCAAGCAGATCGCGGTCAACGGCGGTCTTGAGGGCGGCGTCGTCGTCGAGAAGGTCCGCAACCTCACCCCGGGTCACGGCCTCAACGCCGCGACCGGCGAGTACGTGGACATGATCGCCGAGGGCATCCTCGACCCGGCGAAGGTGACCCGCTCGGCACTGCAGAACGCCGCGTCGATCGCCGCGCTGTTCCTCACCACCGAGGCCGTCATCGCCGACAAGCCGGAGAAGGCCTCCGCGGCCGCCCCGGGCGGCATGCCGGGCGGTGACATGGACTTCTGATCCTTCCGGATCAGCGGACCATGGCGTGACACGGAGTACGTACGAAGGGCGGCACCCCCACTCCCAGGGGGTGCCGCCCTTCGGCGTACGGCCGCGGCCGTTTCCACGACGGGACCGGGACCGCGACCGCAGCCGGGATCACGGCGAGTCAGCGGCCACGGCAGGACTGTCGGTGGCCGTGGCCACGGTGTGACCGGGACCTGGCGCCAGCCAGCAGCCGAGAACACGGCGGGTCCCGGCCACGGCCGGAACCGCGGCCGGGACCCGTGCCGTGGCCGCGGGTCCCGGCCGGATCAGTCAGCGCACATCGACGAAGTCGCCCGCTCCGAGCGAGTCGAAGTGGGTGGCGTCACCGGTGTACCGGATCGACCAGGTGCCGTCCATGGAAGGCTTCGCCCTCAGCGAGACACGGCCCTTGGAGTCCGTCGTGCCCCAGGCGGCGACCGACCACTTGCTGCTGTTCTTCCACTTGACCACCAGGGCCACGCGCTGCTTCGGCATGGCCCGGTAGGAAGATCCGGCCTTCTCGCTCAGCGTGCCGGTGACGGTGATCACCGCGCCCTTGCGGATCGGCTCCGGAACCGCGTTGACACCGCTGACCAGGGTCGCGGTACGCGACAGCTTGGTCACGGGGCCGGTCTCGTCCGCGAACTTGTCATCTGCGAGGGCGACCACCCGGTAGTGGCCGTTGAGGCCCTTGAGCCTCAGCTGGAAGGGCGTCCACGAGCCTCTGCCGACCTCGACTTCGCCGGTCTTCACGGCCTTCCACGCCTTGCCGTCGGCCGAGTGCTGGAGCTGCACCCGCTGATGGCCGTACGGCACGGTGTCCCAGTGGTCGGTCCGGAACGTGCCGCGGAGCGACCCGTTCGCCGTGACGTACCCGTCGCTGCCCATGGACACGCTCGTCCGCAGCGAGACCTCGTTGGGGATCACCAGCGGACCCGTGGCCTCGCCGATGACGAACGGGTTGGCCGGCACCACGGCCCAGCCGTCGTATCCCATGGAGGACACGCCCGGGACCACGGCGGTGTAGCGCCCGTCCGCGTCGGTGGTCACGGTCTTCTGCCCGACGTAGTGGGGAGAGCCGTTCCGGGTGAAGCCGACCTTCACCTCGGTGTTCGCGGCCGGTGTGTCGCCGTACAGGGCCCGGCCGCTGAGCGTCACCTTCTCGCCGGGCATGACCCGGGACTTGTCGGCGCTTCCGGTCAGCGTGATCGCGCGGGTCGTGACCTGCTTGGGACTACCGTTCTGGAGGACGCTTCCGTCGACCGTCTCGCTGTCCTCGGAGTACCTGACGTCGAAGCCGTACGTCTGCGGGGTCAGCGGGATGACCGCGGCGAACCGGCCCTGCTCGTCGACGCTCGCGGTACGGACGTCGTGCGGTGACAGCCGGGTGATCTCGACCTCCCGGCCGGGGCCGGGCAGCGGGACGAGATCTCCGGAACCGGGCTGGATCCCCACCAGGTTGCCCTGTGCCCGGGCGTTGGGGTCGTCCCACGTCGGTGTGCCGAACGTGAGGCCGGTGATCGCCGGTTCCAGGGTGAAGTTCAGCGTGCCCGCGTCCTGCCGCGTGGTCGTCCTGCCGAAGGCGTCGGTGACCGTGATATCGATCGCGTACTTCCCGAGGGCGGGCATGGTGCCGTTGTCCTCGACCAGTTTGAGCGGGTCGGCCCCCATCGGGAAGCCGTAGTAGCCCGAGTCCGTGGCCGTCTCGGTGAGCTCGGGCACCTCGGCGACCACGGTCGTGGCGTCCGAGCGGATCTTCGCCGACACGGACTCGATCCCGACGCCCATGCTGGGCAGCACGCCCACGGTGAACGTACCGCGCTCGCTGTCGGTGGTCGCCGCCCCGATCCTCGGGATCGGCGGATCCGACGCGACGGCGGGAGCGGCGGTCGCGGCCAGGGCGAGAGCGGCGGCGGACGCGACGACCGAGAGCCTGACGCGCCTGCGGTTGATGGTGTCAGCGCGCATCGATGTAGGTCGCCTTCGTCTCGGTGTAGAAGTGCCCCGGAGTCGGCTCGGTGATCACGGCCCAGTGGCCGTCCCCGTAGACCTTCGCCTTGATGGAGTACACGCCGTTGCTGTTGGCCCTGCCCTTGGCGACCCAGTACCACTGGGGGTCGCCCTTGGGCTTGAACAGGACCATCAGCTTCGGGTTCGGGAAGGCGCGCCACTTGCCGTTCACATACCGCTGAAGCGAACCGGACGCGGTGATCGTGCTGTTCACCTTCGGGCGCGTGGACGAGTACGTCGCGGACGCGAACCGGGTCACGTACCGGTACTGGAAGGAGGCCTTGGAGGCCAGCGCGACCAGCCCGTTCGACTCCGGGTGGTAGACGCGGTAGTACATCGCGACGAAGCCCTGCGCATTGGCGTTGAACGAGCAGGTGTCGGCGCCGGAGTAGTGCGCGGTCCCGACGACCATGCTCTTCCACTTGACGCCGTCGGGCGAGTACTGGAGGTGGACCTTCTCGCCTTCGCAGGTCGCGCCCTTGATCTGCCCGGACACCGAGATCGTGCCGAACTCGTCGAGGTTGTACTTGACGTTCGTGTACGAGAACGCGGCGGGGACGGCGATGACTTCGGTGTCGTGAGCCGTGGTCACGTAGTCGGACTGCTCCACGGATGTGTGGACCGTGCCGGGGACGGTGGCGTTGGCCGTGTAGGCGAAGGTGCCGTCGGCCGCCGCCGTGCCGGTGCCGACCGTGCCGCCGGTGAAGTAGTCCCAGTGGACGGGCGACTTCATCGAGGACACGAGCGGCGCGCCCGCGAAGGGCTGCCAGCCGTCGTTGGTGAGCCGCTCGACCTTTCCTGCCACCTTGAAGGGCGCGCCCTTGTGCACGCGGTACTTGTCCGTGTTCGCGGAGATCCGGACCGTCGTGGTCTCCACCCCCACCGAGCTGGGGAACCAGACTTCGTGCCGCGGGTCGGTGTCGGCGCTCTCGACGACCTGGGCCTTGCTGTTGGTGATCCGCGCGTCCGGGGTGAGCGGCAGCGAGAAGGTGCCGTCCGCGCCCACGACCGCGGTCTCCACCTTGGACGAAGGATTCTTGCGGCCGTCAAGGCTCAGCGTCACCTTGACCTCGGTGCCCTCGCGAGCCGGTGCGCTGACGCCGGTGGCCGGGTCGAACGTCGTCGCCTTGCCGGACGCGACGACCGTGCGGTTGTCGAAGTCCGTGGTCGCGCGGTCGTACGCGAGAGAGGAGACTCCGGTGTGCTGCTTGTAGGTGAACGTCCCGAACTTCCGTTCCTGGGCCGTCTCGTTGGGTATGTGGTACGAGATGCTCACCGGGTAGTTGCCGTACGGCGTTCCCTCGGGGAGCCTGATGGGCCGTTCGGTCGCCCACCCGGCGGGGTTGCTGGTGTTCGAGTACCCCACCTGGACCATCTGGTCGGTGCTCGCCAGTACGGCCGCGCCCGGCTCCGAGGAGGCGAGGACGTCCACCTTCACCCAGTAGGCGTTGTACGGCAGCCCGATGACGAGCTGCCCTCGGTCGTTGGTGACGACATGGGACACCGTCGTCGCCGCGAAGGCGTTCGGTGCCATGACGACGGCGGGTACGGCTACCCCCGTCGAGAGGACGAATACGGCCGCCGTACGCACCAAGGCATACGGCAGTCTGCGCGCTGAACGCGTCAAGGGACCCCCCACAGGTCATCAAGGGCGGCGCGCCATGACATGGCGGGCCGCGGGCGATCGTGCAAGAGTGCGGATCGCTGATCACACCACGATAGAGGTGTGCTGCAAGTGTTCTACGTGACGGATGCAGGAATATCTAGCGTGTGACCGTTTTCGGCACGTGCATTTCTCCTTCGGAGGCTCACGGGGTCAGGGGCGGCGGCCGCCGGAAGCGGCGCGGGCGGCTGTGGGCACGGCGAACTCCGGGTTCCCTTCGAATGCACGCGGGGCGGGAGTGGTTGGTGCCTGCAACCGGTTCCGTCGCAGATTCTGTCCGCAACACACCATCAGGGCGATTACCTCAGAGGTCATGCCGGGGAGCGTGGGCGCTGTCCCGCCGGCGGTCACGGACCGCCGGGGTGGGCCGGTCCGTGACCCCGTTGATCCCGAGAGGCGGCCGGAAACCGCTGCTCCGCCGGGAGCAGTTGGCGTCCGCCGTGCCCCTCGCGGGAGCGACCCGAGTCGGGCAAAAGCCTGTATCACCGAGGGATTCGTCGGTCCCGTACGGCACGGCAGAGGCGGTGTGCCCAGCCCGAACGCCGCACGGAAGGACCGACTCTGCGCGGGTACGACGATTCGCGCCACTGCTGGCGGTGAGTCCGGTGACCACGCAGGCTCCCGTGCTCGCCGCAGCGTCCCCGGCGACCGCCCATGCCTCGGCGACCGCTTCCCCGGCCGCCGGGACGATACCGGCCACCGCTGTCTCTCCGAGCCCCGCCACCGCCGTCTCGGGTCCCGGTGCGCGCGCCCTGGCTCCGTACACACGGCGGACGACGGCCCGGGAGAGACGCGGCCCCGGAACACCGGTGTTCTTTGAATGCGCCACCGTGAGAGTGCCACTGACTACCGGCGCCCGAGAGGCGGAATTATCGACGTAGTGATATCCCGTATCAAGGCCGCCGACTCCGCCAAGAGGCATGGCGGCCTGTTCTTCCATCCCGGCGGCCCCGGAATCGCCGGACTCGATATGCCGCTGAGCTTCGCGCCGCTCTGCCGCAATCCGTGTGGGATCAGTACGACCTGACCGGGTTCGGCCCCCGTGGCGTCGGTGCGTGTACGCCCGTCGAATGCGGGCCCGGTGACGCGGACAAGGAATTGCTCCGGCCTTCTACGGCGTCGTGGCCGCGGCCGACCGCGAGCCGATCCTCGTGGGCGGGGCCGCCGCCACCGGCAGAGGCGGCTCGGGGTGGGCGGCCTCGGGCCGCGGCGTGGGCCGGGCGGTCCGGGGCCGGAACACCTGGGGCCGGAGGGCCGGTTCTCCGCCGCCGCCACCGCGGTCGGTCGGGCGGGCCCGGAGGACGGAGACACGATCTCCCGCCTGGGCGGGGCGCGGCGCGGTTGGCGGCCCGGACGGGCAGTGGTCGGCGGCCCGGGACAGGGCGCGGTTGGCGGCCCGCGCGGGCCCGGTCAGAACAGAAGGAGCACGGCCGCGCCCCACAGCACGCCCAGGGCGACGATCAGCGGGCCGAGCGGCATGCCCTGTTCGCCCGGTGCGGAGTCCCGTTCCGGGCGCAGTTCCGGGCGGTGCCACAGGGCACGGGCCTCGTCGGCGGCGCGGATCGCCGCGGGGGAGCCTCCGAGCCTGTGCTGGAACCAGCTCCAGCCCGTCGGGGAGAGCTTCACATCGTCCTGCCCGGTGGCCCCGACGACGATGCTGTCGTGGTCGTGGCGGAGGACGCTGATCCGCTCCCAGGGGACGTGGCGGACCCGCCAGGCACCCGTGACCCACAGGCCCCGGCGGTCGGCGGTGACACGCCAGTTGAGCGCGGTGGACACGGAGCCGATGAGCCAGGGCAGCCCGATCACCAGAGCCGCCCGGTGCCAGGAGGGGCCGTCGACGAGCATCACCCAGGTGGCACCGCCCTGTGCGAGGAGCAGCAGCAGACCGACGGCGCGCGAGCCCCGGTCGGCGGACCAGGACACAGGGGCGGCCGTCGGCCGCATCCCGGCGGCGATCTCGTCCACCGGGATGCGCCGACGGCGTTCGCGCCGCTGGTTCGACCCGCCCCGCAGGGATTCGAGGGGGCCCGGAACCGCGGGCCTCGCCGGGGTGACACTGCGTTCCACCATCGCGCCGTCGTCCTCCCCGGCGACGAAGGCGAGCTCGGCTCCCGCGCGGGGCGCACCGAACAGGACGGCCTCACACAGCGGCGGCAGGGGATCGGTGCCCCCGAGGATGGCGGCGACCTCCGCCATCTCCCGTTCCAGCGCGGCCGTCTCCTCCTCGGTCGGCTCCCCGTGCCCTCCCTGCCCCGCCCCCTCGTCCTCGGCGTCGTCGTCGGAGTCGTCGGCGTTCTGGGTGTCGTCGGCGTTCTCGGTCTCTTCGTCGTCCGGCGTGGGGAGGGAGTGGAAGCTCAGGAGCGGATGCCCGGCCGTGAGGTCGTCCGCCGCGTACACCCATGTCCGCCCGTCCCCGTGGCCCTCACGGACGAGAACCCTCAGCACCGGCAGCGGCTCCCGGCCCAGCCTGTCCCCGCGCAGCCGCCCCGTCACCCCGTTGACCAGGAACGCCGAGCCGGCCGTCGCTGCCGCCAGCAGCAGCAGCTCCCAGCCGAAGATGTCGTACGGCTCCGCGGCCAGGCGGACCCACCCGCCGTCGACCAGGAGGATCACGATGCTGCCGACCGGATAGTCCTCGGGCAGGACGTTCTCGACCGTGTACGTCGTATCGCCTTCCGCCACCGCCGCTTCGAGGACTGTGGCCCCCTCGTCGTCCTCCTCGACCGAGAGGACCTCGGCGGCGACCGGGGTGGCACGCGCCGCGTGTTCCTCGTACGCGCCGATGACCTGACGGGCCTGCCAGAGGGCGAAGGCGGCCACCGGCAGCAGCAGCGCGGCCACGGCGAGGGAGACGCGACCGCGCCTGAAGTTCCGTGCGGCCGGGGGAAGCCGATGCCGGTCCGGCCCGGCGGCCTCCTCGGCGAGCGCACGCTGACTCCTCGCGGCGGCCAGCCGGTGGACCAGGGTGATCACGGCGTACGCGACGGCGAACAGCGGCGCGAGGACGGACGGCGCCCACCAGTCGCCGGAGAGCCCCCCGTCGGCCACGCCGCCCGCCGTGGTCACCGCGAGTCCCAGCAGCGCGAGGAGCGGGAGCCGCCACACCCAATACAGGCTCAGCAGGGCCGCTCCCGCCAGCGCGAGCCCCCACCAGTCGGCGGCACACGGATCGGCCGAGGTGCACGCGGCCCCGTCCGCCGTCGCGATGGCCCACACCGCCGTGGCCACGAGTGCCGCGGTGGGCCACAGGGGATGCGCCCAGCGGGCGGGAGCGGCGGCCAGCCACCGACTGGCGTCCGCCGACCGCCAGTCGCGGGTGCCCGGCGGTATCCGGTCGTGCGGCAGGGGCAGGGGGAGATCGCTCACGTACGCAGTATGGCCACCCCGGACTCCGGTCCTCCGACGGGACCCTTACCGGTGGGCCGGTGGGACGACGGCACCGACGCGGGCGGGCACAGACGGGCGCGTGGTGCCGTACCGTCGCCGGGTTCTCGCCGGGACCGTGGCTTGCGCGACCTGATGGACCTGATGGACCGGATCAGGCCCGGGAGGTACAACGGCGGCGGTCGTCACCGGCCGCAGGGGATCCGGTGGGTGCGGGCAGGGCCCCGGAACGGCTCCCGCCGCCGGACGGCAGCCCCGCTCTCCTGCGCGCCCTACGACCGTGCGGGCTGATTGGCGATCAGAAGCGTGGTGCCGGCCGGGCGGAACCCCAGGCGGAGGTAGATGCGGGCCACGGCGTCTTCCGCGTACGCCAGGAAAACCGTGTGTACGCCGTGGGCGCGGGCGTGGGCGACCAGCGCCGCCGTGACGGCGGCGCCGAGGCCCTGGCGCCGGGCGGTGGGAAGCGTGCCGATGCCGCCGATCTCGGTCACTCCGCCCGCCGGGTGGTAGTGACCGGCGGCGAGCGGGGTGCCGTCGGGGGCGAGGGCGGCGGCGAGCACCTTGTGTCCGGCCCTGATGGTGGGGCCGGTCGTCGCGAGCGTGCCGTCCGCGGTCAGTTCGCCGACCGCCGCCGCCAGTTCGGCGCGGCCCGCCGACCCCACCGCTGTACCGCCCTCGGCGAAGGCCAGGCGCGGAATCGCGAGGGCCGCGGCCAGGGCCGGATCCTCAGCGTCCAGTACCCGGACCGTGACGCCGTCCGGCACCGGCCGCGGGGGCGGCGGCCGGTCCGCGTCGAGGATCATCAGCGGGCGTTCCTCCACCGGGAGGCCGGCCTCCTCGATCCGGGCGCGCAGGGCCGGGGCCACCTCGGCGAGCCACTCGAAGGCCTCCGGCACGCCGAGTTCGCGCTGCCGCGCGCGTACCCGGGCTATGTCCGCCGGGGTGACGGCCGAGGCGCCCTCCGCGGTGGGCTGCGCGTGGCTCGGCCCGCCGTAGTACGGGGTGCCCGGAGCGGTGCGCACGAACAGCCGCAGCGGGCCGTACTCCTCGGTGTCCGCGAACGCCAGCGGCACGGTGGCGTAGTACTGCTCGATACGGGCGCGCAGGTCGCTCATGCGGCGTATCCCATCACGGGGCCGGACCGCGCCGCACCCCGTAATCCGGCGCCGCCGACCGGGCCGTTCGTGACGATCGGGCCCGGGCGCCCCGTATGCGGCGGGCACGCCACGGCGCTTCGGGTGCGCGGACACCGCGTCGCGTGCCCGCGCCCGGGCCCGGGCCCGTCCGACGAGATCTCGACCGGGATTCCCGCCCGGGATTCTCGACCGGCTCAAGAACCCTCCGGAGACCGACGACGGCGGCCCGCGAAGGCTCTGACGCGTCACCACCCGAGGCCGCGGCGCCCGTCGCCGGGGAGATCGCGACGCTCATCGGCTCGGAGGAGGATCAGGCCGCGCTCTGCTGTGACTGCTGTGACTGCTCCTCGGGTCCCGGGTCCAGGACGGCCTCGACGTCGACCACGACATCGACCATGGCGCTGACGACCACGCCGCCGCGGTCGACCACGTCGTTCCAACTCGCCCCGAAGTCATGGCGGTTGATACGTGTCCGGGCGATGAAACCGGCGCGCCGCCTGGGGCCGAGGTCCCGGCCGTCCTCCCACCACGGGGTGTCCCACTGCCCGAGATAGGTGACCTCGAAGGTTACGGAACGTGTCACTCCGCGTACGGTGAGATCTCCGGTGACCTCGAACTCGTTCGCGCTCACCTGACGGACGCCCGACCCGGTGAACGTCCACGTCGGATGGTGCTCGACATCGAAAAAGTCGGCACTGCGCAGGTGGTCGTCACGCTGGGGCTGACCGGTGTACACCTTGGCCGCGTCGATCGTCGCCTCCACGCGGGCCTTCTCCGGCTCGTCGGGATCGACCTCCAGCAGCCCCTGCATGTTCTTGAGCTGCCCGCGTACATAGGTGATCATCATGTGTCTGGCACGGAACTCCGCGCTCGAATGGCCGGGCTCGAAGAACCATTTGGTCACGGCCATGGAAGCTCCCTTGGCGCGCTGCCCCTTCAGCGTCCGCCGGACGGTGAAGGGGCCCGCGGTGGACGGTGCGCACTGGTTGGGTCATGTCTTCTCCCGGCGGCCGGGACGACCGCCGGGTCCGGCCGGCCGGGTCACCGGAGCGCGCGGTGCGGTGCCGGGCGGTGGACGCAGATCTCAGACGCAGATCGCTGATACAGGTCACGGTCACAGGTCATGGCGACGGCTCACGGCCGCGGACCACGGAAGCGGGTCACCGGTGCTCCGTCACGCCCTCGACGATGAGAGCGATGCCGATGCCGAGCATCCAGACGTCCTTGGCCAGCGGTATGCCCTGCTCGGTGGGGCGGATGCCGCCTTCCTCGCGCATGCCCGGCGTACGCAGGTACAGCCCGAGCGTGCCGAGGGAGAACGCGGTCAGCGCGGCCCCGGCGACGGCGGCGGGCACCACCGGCAGCAACAGCGCGGTGGCGATGGCGAGCTCCCCGGTGGAGAGCAGCCTGGCGAACCGCCGGGCGCCGAGCTTGGCCAGGAACGGATAGGTGAGGGCGGCGAACTGCTGCAATCCCTCGGCGGTGGCCTGGTCGGCGCCGCGTTTCGACAGCCCGGAGTTGAGGAAGAACGCGCCGACGGGGAGCCTGAGCGGCACCTGCAGCGCTGTGGATCGCGATGCCGTACCGAGTGCCATACCGGATGCCATACCGGGCCTCCTCTGGACGGCCCCCCTGAACACGTCGCCCCCTCACCAGCCTGTCATCCGTCCGACGCATGTCAAACGCACAGCACCCCGTCACCGCTCCGAGGCACCACGCGGGGCACGAGCGCACGGAACGCCGGCGCGACGACCGGGAGGCTCTAGCCGCACTTGAGGCCGGCGAGGAAGCCCGACCACGTGGTGGCCCGGAAGACCAGTTCCGGCCCGCCGGGCCGCTTGGAGTCCCGTATGGGCACGACGCCCGGGTGCCCGGCGCCGACCTCCAGGCAGTCGCCGCCGCTGCCGCCGCTGTACGTGGACTTCCGCCAGACCGCCGTGTTCCCGCTGTGCTCAGAGCTGCGCTTCATTTCCGTACTCCTCTGCGACGGATTCGATCAACACCAGCGACTCACGCGGGGGCAGAGCGCTCGCGGTGATCAGTTGGTACGTCAGCTCATGGCGGGCGACGGTGGCGGGATCGTCCTCCAGATGGCCCGCACCGGGGCCCTCGATATAGCTGAGCGGCGGCGCGTCCTCGAAGGACATCAGCTTGAGGAGCCCCTCCATCGCGGCATGGCACCCGGCCGCGAACGGCAACACTTGCACGATGACCCGGTTGGCCCGCGCCAGCTTCGCCATGTGCTGGATCGACCTCGCCATCACCCCGGCCCCGCCGACCTGCCGGCGCAGCGCGGCCTCGTCCAGGACCATCCACACCAGCGGGGTCGCCGGGTCGCCGAGGATGCGGGCCCGCTCCATCCGGGCCGTGACCAGCCGGTTGATCGCCTCGTCCGTCGCGGTCGGGTGGTGCGCGCGGAACACCGCCCGCGCGTAGTCCTCCGTCTGCAGCAGCCCCGGGATCAGCAGGGGCGCGTACTGCTTGATCTTGGTCGCGATGGCTTCCGCGTCGGCCGCCTCGGCGAAGTGGTCGGGGTACTTGGAGCGGTTCGCCACCACGCAGTTGCGTGCGAAGAACCCGTTCGTGCTGAACATCTCGTCGAACTGGCACGCCATCTCATGGGGCATCCGCCGGGTGCCGTTCTCCAGCTTGGCGATGTACGACCCGCTGACGAACAGAGGTTCCCCCACGGCCTCCTGGCTCAGCCCGGCCTCCAGGCGTGCGTGACGTAACTCCGAGCCGAGCATCACCCTCAGGGACTGGGACGGATCGGGGTCTTTTGGTACAGCCATGATGAACTCCCGCTCGTACAGATGGGGCTGTCCAGTCGCCGTGACTGTTCAGGCTAGCCAGATCCTGGACACGCTGTGTAGATAACAGAAGTACTCAGCGTGGAGGTGTCTGACGCATGGCGGTGCAAGCGGCGGAGCGGCTGCGGGCGGTCGAGGAGGCCGTCGAGCAACTGCGGACCGAATTGGGCGAGATGGGCGTAAAACTGCCATCGCTCAATGTGGACGCGGTCTCGCTGGCGCGCGACGACCCGCATCCGCTGATCGACCTGGGCCGCTGCAACCTCGATACGGCTCTCCGCCTGGCCGCGGCCCTCCACAAGGCCCGCGGCTGACCCGTCCCGCGGCCCCGGAACCGCCGCCGTCCCGGGGCCCCGGCGGGGAGGGCGGGCGCCCCGGGCCGACACCCGGCCCACGGCTGCGGTCGGCCGTGAGGGTGACCGGTCCCGGGCGATCCGTCCGGATATCGGCACCGGGGCGGGCTTCATCCGTGTGGGTGGCCCGCGTGCGCCCGGGACGCCGCCTCCATCCGGTGCCGGGGCGCCGGCCGGGGGTCGCCCGGGACCCGTGTCCTGTGCCGTCCACGGGTGACGACGCGATACGCCCGCCCGCACCGGAACCGCCCCGTGGAGCGCCCCGGTCGCGGCCGGTAACCTGCGGAGTCATGAACGACGTACCGCGGGACGGGGCAGGCGAGTGGCCCCAGGGGCGCAATCCGGAGCGCCGCCGGATCGGCTGCCTGGGCCGGGCGCTGGTCGTCCTCTTCTTCGTCACGGCCGTCACGCTGGTCCCGCGGTGACGTCACGACTCCCGTCGGCGACCACGGACGCGGTCGGTCCGGCCGGCTGTTCGACGTGTGACGCGTCCGGGGTCGGTGCGTTGCCGGCGATCGCCGGGCCTTGAGGCGTTGCCCCTGCTCACGTCCCGAACGCGTCCATCAGATGGTCGTCCAGCTCCGACACGAATGGTTCGCCCCTCCAGGGCCTCAGCTCCCGTCTGGCCCGCCGCAGCCGGATCGCGGGGACCCTGCTCCCGGTGGAAGCCGCTGCGGTCACGCATTCGTGGAGCAATTCGGCCGCCGCTCCCGGCTCGCCCAAGCGGAGCCGGGCCAGGGCCTGATCGGTGATGACGATCGCACGCTGCACCTGCTCCCGGGGTGAGGTCAGTGCTGCCGCCGACGCGGCGAACCGGTCGTGCGCCAAGCGCGGATCTCCCACATACAGCTCGCATACGCCTTCGAAGCCCCGCAGATGCGCGGGGGAGAAGGCGGAAGCCGCCGGATCGTCCGTGTGGCCCGCCTCGATGTCGTACCAGGCCAGCCCGAGCGCGGTCCGGCAGGGGCGCTCCAGGCCCGCGCGGGCCGCGATCTCCGCCTCCAGCGCATAGGCACGTGCTCTGACGAGGATGTTGTCGCCCACGCGCGCCGCCCGTACCGCCCGGTCGACGAGGACTCGCGCGCCCTCGATGCCGTGGGCCGAGTACAGCGTGACGAGAGCGTGACTCATGTGGACGGTCGCCTGCCGCCACGGCCGGCGAAGCAACTCCGCCTCCCGGGTCGCCTCCGCGTACAGCGCCCGGGACGCGGCGTCGTCCCGGGTCTCGAATGCCAGACGCCCGGCGAGCGTGGACGCGGCGACGGCGGTCTGCCGCAGTTGACCGACGAACGCCGTCGGCGCAGGTCCCGCCAGCAGCCGTCGGCAGGCTTCGACCACAGGAGCCAGCATCAACTGCAGCCGGACGAACGGCAGGCTGCCCACCTGCGCGTTCACATCGGACACGGCGGAAGCCAGACCGGAGACCGTCTCCTCGCCGATGCGCGAGGGGTCGGCCAGGGCGTCGGCCAAGACGGCCCGGCACCGCGGGAGCCAGCAGGGCGAGCAGTCCCCCGCCCGTGTCCGTCGCCATGAGCGTGACCGTGGTGCGCATCTCGGCGACGAGCCGCTCGCTCAGACCGAAGTGCCTGAGGGCGTCGAGGTATTCGGCGAAGTCCGACCCCGCGCCCAGCGACGGCTGCCCGATGGGCGTACGGGCGTACAAGTGGGCCAGGAGCAGTTGATAGCGCTGATCGGGCACGGTGGGCGAGGCCGACTCCCAGCGCGCGACGGATCGTTGCACACCGGCCACCGGCCACCGGCCACCGGCCACCGGCCACCGGCCACCGGCCACCGGCCACCGGCGGCAGGGGCGGCGCCCCCAGCGAGTCCGCGATCCGGCTCAACGCCCGCGCTGTATCCGCGAGGGACAGCCCGCGCCGCCGGCGCAGGGCCTTCAGGATGGCCGCTCCCGCGGCTTTGCCGTCCATGTTCGTCATGGTGGTGGAGAAACCGCCTATACGGGCACGATCAGCCGGGGTTTCCCGCAGTCGGCCGTGTAGTCGAGGGTGTGCCAGGTTCCCGATGCCGGAGCCCCTTCCCTGGGGAATCCGATCGTCATGGTGGCGTGATCGACCATCCACCGGTTGCGCGCGAAGTAGGCGGGGGTCGTGAGTTCGGCTGCCTTCAGTTCGACGATCTCCGCGATGCGGTGGGCGGTGTTCCTGATCGCCTCCCGGGCTTCCTCCGGCTGCTGCTCGACGGTTCCGGGCGTGACGACGGTGATGCCCGCCGATGTCGTGCGGGCGAGCCACAGCAAGGACAGGCTGTCGATTCCCCTGGCGCCGCCGAGGTAGAAGTGAGCGTCGGCGAAGGGGCCGAGGTAGTCGGCGAAGATTCCGGCGTACTCGTCGGGCGTCCGGTGGCCCGTGTCGCGCGTGCCCGTGACGGCGATCCGTCTGGTGATCGACTCTGTGTCATAGGTTGTCATATCCCGCGGCAACTCCCTTGCTGAGACCGTCACCGTGTGAAGATCAACGGGCTGCAAGAACTGGCCGGTCACCTACGGGAACATGGGCTCGCTGTCGCTGAGAACGACAGGGGACACCGCCTGCTGGTGACCGACCCCCTGCACGGCACTGAAGAGATTACGGTCCGGGACGGACGCTATGTCACCTCGTACGGATACGAAGTCGGCG
This sequence comes from Streptomyces sp. NPDC004609, assembly GCF_042873655.1. Taxonomy (NCBI): domain Bacteria; kingdom Bacillati; phylum Actinomycetota; class Actinomycetes; order Kitasatosporales; family Streptomycetaceae; genus Streptomyces; species Streptomyces sp. NPDC004609. The sequence goes on from NZ_JBIALS010000022.1 coordinate 104,654, forward strand.
TGCGCGGCCGTGAAAGTGACTGCGCCCGGAGGACGGCGGGAATGCTGGCCGTTCGTCCGAGGGCGCCGGGCACTCCGGCCTCGCGGGACGAGCGGGCCCGGCCCGTGATGTCGATCAGGGTGTATCGGGTGGGCCGGGACGGGGAGCGGGTTCCCGTGGGCCGGCCGGTTGTGGTGGCGAGGGATGAGGATGGGCCGGTTCCTCAGTCGTTGGCGTTTCCGGCGTGTTCGTGTGCCCGCTGTACGGCGTCCGCGGCGGCGGCCAGGGTGGTGCCGGTGGTGGGGTCGTGGCGGCGGTCGTGACGCGGGCGGACCGGGTGATCGGGGCGGATCGTTCTCCGGGGGTGTCCGGGCCGGTGCGGGAGGTGGAGTGCACCTCGTGTGACAAGGAGCCACCACCCCATGCGCCACACCCTCGCCCGGGTGCTCTGCTTGCACCGGCGTACCCACCGCCCTCCCGTCACCGGCCCCGAGGTCCCCCGGGTCCGGGTGAACCCCTGGTCCAGGCCCTGGGCGGGCCCGACCAAGGAAGAGGCCCGGGCGATCCTGCGGCAGCGAGCCGCACACGGAAGGCCCAGGAAGCTGTACATCGCCCCGTACGGCGTCCACCTCCGCCCGGGGGAGGCCGGATGACCACCGAACTCCCGCACACCATGAGCGCGATCTGTGCCGTCTGCCACCGCCACACCACCGCACCCGTCGAAGTCCGCCGCCTCGAACCGGCCGACGCCCCCGGCACCACCCTGTACACCTGCCCCGAGGACGTCGGGACCTTACCGCCGGGACCCGGAGCGGATGAGTGCACCCCTCTCCGTACGGCCGGCTGAGAGCGGGATGCGGGGTGGGCGCGTCGGCGCGGGGGCGTGGTGGGGGTCGTGTAGACGGTGGGGAGGCCGTCGGCGTGGGCCGGGGCAGTGAGCAGGGAGACGCCATGTCGTTCAGTGACGAAGAGATCGCGTACATCGGGTCGCAGCCGCTCGCGCGGTTCGCGACCGTGTCCGGGGACGGGCAGCCCGATGTCGTGCCGGTCGCCTTCGAGTTCGACGGGGTGGGGTTCTGGATCGGGGGCGGGCCGGGCGTGGTCAGGACACGGAAGATGCGCAATGTGCGGGCGGGGCAGCGGAAGGTCTCCCTGGTCATCGACGACCATGTGTCCTTCGAGCCGTTCATCGCGCGGGGCGTGCGGGTCTACGGAGAGGCCGAGGACCCCGTCGAGCGGGTGGGGCTGGTGGGGCCGGGGACGTATCTGCGGATCAACCCGACCGTGTCCTGGAGCTGGAACATGGCGGGGCTGCCGGTCGGCGAGGAGTGGTACGAGGCGAGACGGGCCGTGCACCGCGGGCGATGAGGGCCTCCGGGCGGTGAGGGCCTCCGGGCGGTGAGGGCCTTCGGGCGGGTGATGACCGGCCGGGTGGCAGGTGAGGGCCTCCGGGCGCTTGGTCATCAGGCCGGGTGGTTGGTGACCCGGCCGGACGGTGGTGAGGGCGGCCGGACGCGAGGGGAAATCCGGATGCGCGAACCGGGAAGCTTTCGCAGACTCGGGCATATGACCGACACGAACGACCGCATCGCCCGTATCAACCCCGAGAAGCTCCATCCCACCCCCGGCTACCACCACATCACCGTCGTCCAGCCCGGGAGAACGCTCTATCTGGCGGGGCAGTGCCCCCTCGACCCCACCGGCGCGCTCGTCGGCGAGGGCGATCTCGACGCGCAGATCGACCAGGTCGCCGCCAACGCCGTCGCCGCCCTGAGCGCGGTGGACGCCCGCCCGGAGGACGTCGTCCGCTCGGTCATCTACGTGGTCAGCGACGACGAGGAGGTTCTGGCCGCGGCCTGGTTCCGCCTCAACGACTCACCCCTCGCACCCGCGTTCACCACGGCGAGCACCCTGCTGGGCGTGGCCCGGCTCGGTTTCCCCGGGCAACTGGTCGAGGTGGACCTGACCGCCGCGCCGGGCGCCTGAGCGGGCCGGGCGGACCGGAGCGTCCGTGGGGCTCCCGCAGCGAGGGGTGCAGGTCACCCGTGGCGCACCCGCAGCGAGGGCGCAGGCTACCCGTGGCGCTCCCGGGTGCCGGGCGTCTGCTGCGGTCCGGCCCGCCCGTACCCGGTCGCGCACGTATCTCCGGCGGCTTCTTCTCCCCGCCGCTGTACGACGGAGGAGAGGCGGGCGCCGCGACCCGCGCCCGGCGCGGCACCGGGCGGGAACGGGCAGGGTGGCTCCCCTGACCGGTGACAACGGGGAGAGCCGCGCGCCGGCGATCGTGGAGCCCGACCGGCGGGCCTCAGGCCTCCTGGGAGCGGCCCGGGGCGCGGCGGGCGGGCGGGGAAGCACGATCGGCACCGAGCATCTGCTCGCGGCCGTCGTCGGCACCAAGGGCGCGGCCCGGGAGGCGCTTTCCGACGCCGGGGCGGCCGCGACCCTCGTCCTGGCCGTTCTGTCGGACCGTGAGGAGCGGGACGAGTGGGAAGAGGCGTGGGACAGCACGGACGACGAGGACGGGCGCGTCGACTCGGTGGCCGTCCTGGGGGAGAGCGGCGACCGGTGCATCCGCCTCAGCGGGGCCGCGGCGCGGGCGCTGCGCGCCGCGATGCGGTGTGCCCGGGGCGAGGGCGCGGAGGAGTTCACCGCCGTGCACGTGCTGCGGGGGCTGCTCGCGGAGGAGGGCAACCGGGCCCGGGAGTTGCTGCGTACGTGCGAGGCGGACCCCGCCGACGTACTGCGCGCCCTCGACGGTGAGCCGGTGACCCCGGCGGAGCGCGTCGGTCCGCTGCTGCGGCCCACCCGTGACGCGCTGCTCGGCCGCACCCCGTATCCGATGAGTTTCTGGCGACGGTTCCTGACGGGTCCGGCGGCCAACTGGGCGAGTGTGCCCCTGATCTGGATCGGCCTGGAGGTGCGCGAGCAGGCCCGTCGCCTCGGTGACCGCGCGATCGGCACCGAGCACCTCCTGCTGGCGGTCCTGGCGACCCACGAGGTCGGGCTCCGGTATCCCCAGCTGACCGGCCCGGGCACGGGCGATCCGGACACCCGTTACGCGGGCGGTGCCTCCCTGGCCGCCCGGGGCATCGACTACGCCGCCGTCCACGCGGCCCTCACCACCCGGGGCGGGAACCTGGGCAGCGACGCCCGTCCGGCGGAGAAGTATCTGCGCCGGACGCGGGACGGCGGGACGGCGGCGCTGGTGACCTCGCTGCTGGCGGAGGAGGCCCGCGCCCGCCGACTGCTCGGCCTTCTGGAGCGGTGACCCTCCGGAGGGGGCTTCCGGACCGGTGGGCTCGGTCCCGTCGAGCGCGCCCTCCCGTACGTCGTACGGGTCCCGTCCTCCCGTACGACGTACGGGTCCCCTTCCTCGCCCGTGCGGGTGGTTCTACCCGTGCGTTCGGGCGGGTCCGCCGGGGACACGGGCCGGGGCACGGGCCACCCGGGCCCGTGGTTACGGCCGGTCCGCCGGGGAGGCCGGGACACCGCCCCCGGGCTGGGCCGCCGATGCCGTGGCGGTGGCCGGGACCGGCTCCGACCCCGCCACCTGTGTCGTCGGCCGGGGCGCGGGCGCCTTGTTGAACTCCTCCAGCATCGCGGGGGTGAACCCGAACCAGTACGTGGCGCAGAAGCCCACCGCGTACCCGACGAGCAGCCCGCCCGCGTAGATCGCGATCGTCGTGCCGAGGCCCTGGTTGCCCTGGACGAGCGGGAACAGCGCCCAGCCGGAGGGGCCGATCGCCGTCGAACCGACCTTGTCGCCGAGCATGGTGAACAACCCGATGAACCCGCCGCCGAACGCGCCGCCGACGCACGCCGTGATGAACGGGCGCCCCAGCGGGAGCGAAACACCGTAGATCAGGGGCTCGCCGACGCCGAGGACGCCCGCGGGGAGCGCGGACTTGATGGTGGCGCGGATCGAGGTGTTCTTCGGGAGCCTGAGATAGACGGCCATCGCCGCGCCGACCTGGCCCGCGCCCGCCATGGCGAGGATGGGCAGCAGAACCGTGTACCCCTGCTGCTCGATGAGCGTGGCGTGGATCGGGATCAGCGCCTGGTGCAGACCCAGCATCACCAGCGGCAGGAACAGCCCGCCGAGGACGAAGCCCGCGCCCGCGCCGCCGTTGTCGAGCAGCCAGTCGGCGAAGTCGCCGATGGCGCCGGAGATCTCACCGGCCAGGAACATCAGGCCGAAGATGGTGACCAGGCCGGACAGCAGGACGGTCAGCGTCGGGGTGACCAGGACGTCCAGCGACTCGGGCACCCAGCGGCGGCACCACTTCTCCACGTACACCGCGAGCACCGCCGCGCCGAGCGCGCCCAGCACACCGCCCTGGCCGGGGGAGAGCTTCTGGCCGAACGCCTCGATGTTGGCGACCCCGGGGAACACGATGATCGCGGCGACCGCGCCGCCGAGGATCGGGGTGCCGCCGAACTCCTTCGCCGTGTTGAAGCCGACGAAGACCGCGATCAGCGCCATGAAGCCGCTCGCCATCGCGGCCAGCGCGGGGGTGACGGAGGGGAGCCATTCCAGGTTGATGAGGAGCCCGTTGAGTCCCGCGATGATGCCGCAGCCGATGAGGGCGGGGATCAGGGGGACGAAGATGTTCGCGATCTTCCGGAGGAAGAGTTTGAAGGGGGTGGCGTTACGGGTCTTCTGCGCGGCCTTGATGGCGGCACCGCGCTCGGCCAGCTCCTCGGCGGTGAGGGGCTGCTGAGGGTCTCCGGCGCCACCGGGAGCGGGCGCGGATCCACCGGAGGCGCGGGGTGCGTCCGTGTCGGCGCCCGCGCCGACCGCGAGGTCCTCCTCCGTCCGCGCCTCGGCCACCAGGGCCTCGAACTCGGGCGTGACACGGCCGACCGTGCCCGGCCCGAGCACGATCTGGTACGTGTCGTCCTCGACCACGCCCAGTACGGCGGGAAGCGCCTTGAGGGCCTCGTCCTGGACGAGGGAGCGGTCGTGCAGCCCGATGCGCAGGCGGGTCATGCAGTGCGCGACGGATGAGACATTGGCCGCGCCGCCGATGAGAGGGAGGATCTCGGCCGCGATCCTCCGGTTCTTGCCGGATGCCTTGTCGGCAGGGTCTTGTGCCATGGTGCGGGTGCCTTGTTCTGTGCGGGTGGTGCGGTGCGGGCGCGTGTTCACGCGCCGCGCCTGTGGTGTCGGGGCCTGCGGTGTCGTGACCTGTGCGGCCTGTGAGCGGTGGGCGGCCGGCCGCCGGGCGGCGGCGGCTCACCGTGGCGGAGCGCTCACCCCGCCGATCGCAGGGCGGCCCGCAGATGCCCCCCGGACTCCGCCAGGAGACGCGTGGCCGTGGGCGCGTCCACGCCCGTGAGGATCGTGAGGATCGCGTTCTTCACCTCGCCGTCGGTCGCGGCGAGAGCCGTCTCGACCTCCTCGTCCGAGGCACCCGTCGCAAAGGAAACGATTCTTCGGGAGCGGGCCCGCAGCTTGTCGTTGGACGCGCGGAGGTCGACCATCAGATTTCCGTAGGTCTTGCCGAGCCGGATCATGGTGACCGTCGAGATCATGTTCAGAACGAGCTTCTGCGCCGTACCGGCCTTCAGCCGGGTCGAGCCGCTGAGCAGTTCGGGCCCGACGACGACCTCGATACCGTGGTCGGCTTCGGCGGCGAGCGCGCTGTCCGCGTTGCAGGACAGCCCGACGGTGAGCGCGCCGAGCGCACGGGCGTGCCGCACCGCACCGACCGCGTACGGAGTACGGCCCGAGGCGGAGACCCCGACGACGGTGTCCTCGGCGCGCAGCGCCAGGGCGTCCAGATCGGCGGTGGCCAGTTCTTCGCTGTCCTCGGCGCCCTCGACGGCCTCGACCATCGCCGACGGACCGCCCGCGATCAGCCCCAGGACCTTCGAGGGATCGGTGTTGAAGGTGGGCGGGCACTCGCTGGCGTCGAGGACGCCGAGCCGGCCGGCCGTGCCGGCACCCGCGTAGATCAGCCGCCCGCCGCGCGCCATCCGCTCGGCGGTCGCGTCGATCGCGGCGGCGATCCGCGGCAGCTGTTCGGCGACCGCGCCGGGCACGGTCCGGTCCTCGCCGTTCATGATCCGGGCGATCTCAAGGGTGGGCAGCCGGTCGATGTCGGCCAGCTCGGGCCGGAACGCCTCGGTGGTGAGCGAGTTGAGCTGGGCGCGGAGTTCGCCGTAGGCGGGTGACGTGGGGGTCATGGGGCACGCCTTCCTGATGAGCCGGTGGCCGGTGAGCTGGTGAGCGATGGGCCGGTGAGCGGTGGGCCGGTGAGAGTCCGAGGAGCCTGCGCGTGGAGGTGCGCCGGGTCAGCGGGTGCCGCGCGGGCTGTGCCGGTGGGCGAGGGCCTCGTAGGACGCGGCGAGCGCGGGGGCGGCGGTGTCGTACGTCCGCTGGGCGACGCCTATGAACAGGCAGTCCACGACCAGGAGCTGACTCGTCCGGGACGACATGGCCGCCGGACGCAGCTCGCTCTCGCGTGCGGTGGAGGTGGTCAGCACATGGTCGGCGTACTGCGTCACGGGCCCGTCGGGGCGGCCGGTGATGGCCACGGTCGTGGCGCCGTGCTCGAAGGCGACCCGGAGGGGCTCGATCACATCGCCGGTGGAGCCGGAGTGGGTGATCGCGACGGCCACATCGCCGGAGCGGAGCTGTACGGCGTTGGTGACGGCGAGATGGGGGTCGGAGTGCGCGTGGGCGATCAGTCCGATCCGCAGCAGCTTCTGCGCGAGGTCCATCCCGACCAGGGCGGACGCGCCGATGCCGTAGATGTCGATACGGCGGGCGGTCGCGGCGGCGGTGACCACGGCCGAGAGCTGGGCGGTGTCGAGTCCGGCGGCGGTGTCGGCGAGGGTCTGCTGCTCGTCGTACGCCAGTTTGGCGACGACGTCCCCGATCGGGTCGTCGACGGCGATGTCGGCGGTGACGCTCGGCGCGCGGCCGGAGAGCTGGTGGGCGGCGAGTCCGGCGAGCGCGAGGCGTAGATCTCGATACCCCGGGTAACCCAGGAGGCGTGCGGTGCGGACGACGGTGGCCTCGCTGGTGCCGGTGCGCTCGGCGAGACCGGTGACGGTGAGGGCGGCGCAGCCGGCGGGGTCCTCGGCGACGGCCTCCGCGACGCGCTGCATGGAGCGGGTCATGGACGGGCTGAGCGTCCGGACCTTGGCGGCGAGGGCGGCGGGCGCGGGCGGGGCCTTGTCGCTGAAAATTTCCTTCACTGTTTCGCTCACATCATGAAAGATATTTTCGAACGTGCTGTCCGGTCAACCCCCGTTCGGGAGGAATCGTGCTCCCGGTCCACCGTGGGACACCCGTGCGGGACAATGGCCCCATGGACGACGCCGACCCCATCGAGCAGGCCCTGCACACGGCACGTGCCCTGGTCCTCGCCGATCTGGCCGCGCGCGACGTAGCGGACGCCGAGGTGGTCTCCATGGTCGAGGAGTCGCTGACCCACCGCCGCTGGTGGGTGGGGCAGTGGCCGGAGGGCGTCGCGTTCGTCACGGGCCTGGTCGCCCAGGACGTCCAGGACGCGCTCCTCGAACACCACGGCCGCTGGCCCCTGTGCCCGGTCTGCGACGCGGGCGACCCGCACGCCCTCGACGTCGAGCCGGAGCTGGGCGCGGACCCGCACTGGGTCTGCAGCAAAGCGCGCGTGGTCGTGGCCCGGGTCGGTTCCCTCGGGTGACGGTCTACATCGACCCGCCGATGTGGCCCGGGCACGGCCGGATGTGGTCCCACCTCATCAGCGATGTGTCGTACGAGGAGCTCCACGCCTTCGCCGCGTCGATCGGCTGCCCGCGCCGCGCCTTCGAACGCGACCACTACGACGTGCCCTCCCACCGGTACGCGGCGGCGGTGGCGGCGGGCGCGGTGGAGGTCCCCAGCCGCGAGGTGATCAGACTCCTGGTGGCGGCGGGTCTGCGACGCCCGAAGGGGCGCCCGGCTTAGGGGGTCCGGTGCGGCGAGGACGCGTACGGACCACGGTTCGGACCCCTGGTCCGTGTCCCCGGATCACGGCCTGGGCCGATCGGCGGGCCGTCGGCCATTGGCTTCAGACAGGGAACACCGAGGTGTCGAGCGAGAGGCCGAAGGGCTCGGGAAGGTGGATCTCCCGGCCGAAGGGCACCCGTTCGGTGAGCTTGTACGCACCGTTCTCCGGCTCGGTGAACAGCGTCGAGGTCGGGCCGCGCTCGTCGAACCGGTCGATCAGAAGATACGTCGGTACGGGCGCGTGCGCGTAGGCCCACAGCTTCTTGGTGCGGTCGTCCTTGGCATTGCTCTTCGAGGTGATCTCGACCACGAGAAAGGCTTCCGCCGCGTCCATGGGGTTGGTGTCGTCGGAGTCGGCCGAGGTGATCAGCTCTCCCGGCATCACGACAAGATCCGGGACATAGAGCTTGTCGAGCGGTGCGATATGGATGCCGAGGGTCTGATAGACCTCCAGGTCCTCGGGCAGGCTCCGGTACAGCGCCCGATGCAGCTTGGCCGCGATGTGATGGTGGTGCGCATGAGGCGGTGGTACCACGTGGATCTGCCCTTCATCGATCTCCGCGTGCCACCCCTCGGGCACGTCCAGCTCACGCCATGCCTTCAGGAGTTCGTCCCATACCCGGCGGTGAGGCGTCTGGGCGTTTTCGGCCATCGCGGCGGTCATCGCGACTCCCTTCTCCTTGGCTTGGCGGGGGCGAGCGTAGATCGACAGTCCGGCAGCCAACAGCTACTCGCCCCAGCGTCCCACGACCGAGTGAGTGACGCACCGAGCGTCGCACGGGCGGCCGGGAGTCGTCAGCGGTCGGCGCGGGCCGGTTCGGCGACGACCGGGGCGGTGCCCGGGAGCGACGACGACACCGTCACCACCCGGGACGCTGCGCTGTGAAGCCGCAGGGAGACAGCCACCAGGCCCAGGGCCGCCAGCATCATTCCCGCGCCCGCCCATGCCGTGGACGCGTAGCCGAAGTCCGCGTCGATCACCGTGCCGCCGAGCCAGGGGCCGCCCGTGTTGCCGAGGTTGAAGGCGGCGGTCGTGGTCGCGCCCGCGAGGGTGGGGGCGGCGCCCGCCACATTGAACATCCGGGCGTTCAGCGCCGGAGCCGTGTAGAAGGCGGAGAACCCGAGCAGGAACGCGAGCGACACCGTGATCACCGGCGCCGTGGCGAACAGCGCGAGGGCAGCGAGGAACACGGTCGACGCGGTGATCCCGCTCAGCAGTACGCCGAAGAGGTGCGCGTCGGCGACCCGGCCGCCCACCGTCGTACCGACCAGCGCGCCCAGCCCGAACAGCCCCAGCACCGCCGGCACCCAGCCCTCACCGATCCCGGCGACGTCCGTCAGCAGCGGCGCGAGATACGAGAACGCGCAGAACACCCCGCCCGCCGCGAGCGCCGTGATCGCGACGGAGAGCCACACCTGGCGGTCGCGGTAGATCGACAGCTCCCGCCTGAGCCGCGGCTTCTCCTCGGGCAGCGGGATACGCGGAATCAGCGTCACCACGCCCACCAGCGCGACCGCCGAGGCCAGCGCGACCGCCCAGAACGCCGACCGCCACCCCAGCTGGTCCCCGAGGAACGCGCCCGCCGGTACGCCCAGCACGTTCGCGATCGACAGCCCGCCGATCATCACCGCCATCGCCCGCGCCCGCTGGTTCACCGGCACCATCGCGATGGCGACGGCCGCGCCGAGCGCCCAGAACCCGGCACACGCGAGCGCGCTCACGACCCGCGACGCGAACAGGATCTCGTACGTCGGCGCCAGCGCCCCCGCGACCTGGCCCACCCCGAAGACCGAGATCAGCGCGATGAGCGTGGCCTTCCGGGGTAGCCGCAGCGTGGCCACCGCGAGCAGCGGCGCACCGATCACCATGCCGATCGCGAACGCGGATATCAGCAGGCCCGCCTGGGGGATCGACACACCCATGTCGTCCGCGATGGGCGGCAGCAGACCGGACAGCATGAATTCGCTGGTGCCGAGCGCGAAGACGGACAGGCCGAGGATGTAGACGGCCAGGGGCATACGGCGGCGGGAGTCGGATTTGGGCATGACATGACCAACCGTCCCGGTTGTGCCTGGCATTCCCAGGAGCGGGGGCGACCTTGTAGGGATTTTCCCGGACGGCCTTCCCCCCCCCGGGGCCCGCACGGTACGGGAACGACGGCGCCGCCCGGCCCGAAGGCGTGGGCCCTGCGGGCGGGGTCGCGGACCCCTTCGCGGACTTGCCTGCGGACTAGATGGAACGATCACTCTCATGGGGGCGGGTGGTGCCGGGTGGGGGGCGTGGGAGGGCGGCGGAGGGTGCCCCGCGTGTCGCCGGTGACCGGGTGCGAAACCTCCTCGGTGTGCCCAGCCCGCCGATTCCCGCGCGTCGGGATCCTGCTGCGGAGACCTGTCGATCCCGCAGCACCTCACCCCGGGGCGGCCGTACCCTGGCGTCATGGCTGAGCACTTGGGCGACCGGCTTTCCCGTCTTCGCCGACTCGCCGACCAGACGCAGGAGGGGTTGGCGGAGCGTTCCGGTGTGTCCGTCGACGTGATCCGGAAACTGGAGCAGAAGCGCAAGCACAGCGCCCGCCTGCCGACCCTGCACGCGCTCGCGCGGGGGCTTGAGGTCGAGTTGACCGCCCTGCTCGGGGATCCTCCCGGGGTGCCGTCCACGGGGGACGCCGATCCGCCCCAACTGGTCGCCGTGCGCCGGGCGATCATGCCGCCCCTGTTCGCACCACCACCCGAACCGTCGGGCACCGCGAGCCTTTCGCTGTCCCAGCTCCGTGCGGAGATCGCCCAGGGCTGGACCCTGTACCACGACGCGGACTTCGGGCGCCTGATGGACGCCCTCCCGGGGATCATCGCCGATGCCCGGTTCCTCGCCTCGGTGGGCAGCGCCGACCAGCGCGCGTCCGGGCAGGCGGCGTTGGGCAAGGCGCTGCAACTGGGCGGCCACCTCGCGATCCGGCTGGGGAAGACGGACTTGGCGCTGTCCGCGCTGGAGCGGGCGATGCTCGCGGCCGAGCAGTCCTCCGACCCTCTGCTCGCCCCTATGATCAGCAACTCCGTTGCCTGGAACTACCAGCGCCAGAATCGGCTGGGCGATGCCGGGCGGCTGGCGGTCCACGCGGCCGACGGCCTGGAACGCGAGCACGGTACGACATCGGCGGGAGTGCGGGTCTGGGGCGGCCTGATCATGTCCGCCGCCACCAGTGCGGCCCGCAGCGGTGATTACGCCACCGCCAGCGACATGATGCGTACGGCCGAGAACGCCACGCGCCGCCTCCGGAAGCTGCCGCCGCCCGCCGACGCCAGAATGGTGTCGGTCTTCAGCACCTCGTCCGTACGCATCGAGCGCGTCCGCCTGGCGGTTCAGCACGCCCGCCCCGAAGAAGCGCTGACCTTGGCCCGGGGTATGCGCCTGAGCGCGGACACGCCTCCGTCATGGCGTACCTGGCTGCTGCTGGACGTGGCACGCGCTCATGCGGATGTGGGGTACCCGGAAGGGGCGGTGAAGGCCCTGGAGTCCCTGCGGCGACTGGCTCCGGGCTGGATGCGCCACCACACGCTGGCCGTTTCCATCGTGAGCGACCTGTGGGCGGGTCCGGTCCGTCCCCCCGGCCTGCGCGCGATCGCCGACTTCCTGGGCGTCACCGCCGGATAGTGCCCCGAAACTAGGACGTTCCGTCCCTGTAGCCGCGCGGCCGTCGGCGAGATCGTCGAAGGGTGCAGACAACAGACAGCGAGGCCATGCCGGCGTACCCCTCGGAGCCCCGTCCCGGCCAGGTCGTATGGGACGCGGCCCGGGACCGCGTGGGCCGGGTGATGGGTACGGTCGGTGGATATGTGCAGTTACGGCCGCTCAGGGGCGGGCGGGAATGGGACGCCCATCCGGAGGACCTGCGCCCCGCGGTGCAGTCGGACGCCATGAGCAAGGAGCTGGCCGAGGTCAACTGCCGTAGTCGTGAGGTGCTGTGATGGCGGGCCCGGCCCGGCCGGAACGCGGACCCAGGGTGTGCGGGGCGGTGGCGGTGTTGCCGATGAGGCTGGCGGCCCTGGTCGTCGTGAGTGTTCGCGACTCGGCTGATCCGCTGTATCTGGAGACGTACCTGCGGTGTCCGCTGGAGGCGCATCGCACCGGTCCGCATGCCGCTCCGGCCTGGCGGTTGGACGACGCGCGCGGGGGCGAGGTGTGGGTGCGGTGGGCGGAAGGTGAGCCGCCGTCGTGTGCGCTGCGGCTGGCGGGCTGTGCCGGTCACCACGGCCCGACCGGCGACCGGGAGGAAGCCTGCACCCTGTTCGACGGCCACCCCGGCGGACACAGCCATCAGCTCGCCGATCCGGGGGACGCGGCGGTGCAGGCGCGTGACGAGTACGCCGAACTCCGGGCCGTCGTCGGGGACTGGCTCCGTGACCTGGGCTTCCCGCACACCGCGTAGTCGCGCCCGCCACCACCCGTGACACACCAGGACGTGCCCGGCACTACGGACAAGCCCTCAGCCTGCCGGTCAGTCTGCTCAAGGAGCTGAACGACCTATGCGCCACACCGCCGCCCGCGCTCTTCTGTGGCTGTTGGGGCGGGTGTTACCCGCCCACGGGCGTCACGCCGCGTCCGTTCTGAAACCGGACCCGGCGGAGCCCCGGAACCCTCCGGGGACCCCTCGCCGGGCCCCTTCCTGGGCCCGGCCGTGGGCCACGCCCATCCCCGCCCACGTCGCCGAACGGCATACCGCGCTACGCGGTGAGGACTGCCCGCTCGTACGCCCCTACGCGCTCCTCGACGACACCCCTCGGCTCCGCGTCCGCGGGGACCGTACGGACATCCCTCGCCCGCGCCGGAGGAACCTGGTCCGGGCGCCCCACGGGCCGGTGCTGGTCCTGCCGGCGCTCCCGGGCGGGGCCGTATGAACGCGACCGCTCTCACCACCCCGTATCCCGAACCCCTCACTGCGCACTGCACCCGCTGCGGGCGCCTCACCCACGCACCCATACCCACCCACTGGAGGGAACGCTCACTCCACTACGCCTGCCCGCGCTGCGCGCCCCACCTCACCCCCGGTCCCACCCCCGGCGAGCACGACCCGGCCGGGGTCAGGGCCCTGCGCTGAGGAGCTCCAGCTCCGCCGTCAGGTTGCGGCGGGCCGCCGCCTCCCATTCCCGGGCGCCGTGGGGGGTGTGGAACAGGCGGGGCAGGCCGAGGAGCTGGCGCAGTACGGCCGCGCGGCCCGTGCGGAAGGCGTCGTCGGGCACGAAGCCGTACTCCTCCCGTACGGCGGCGGCGTACGCGGCGTACGGCCCCGCCGCCGAGGCGAGGACCGCGAGATCGGCGTCGCACAGGACCGCGCCGTTGGTGTCGGAGCCGGCCGGGGCGTGGGTGACCGTGAGGCGTACCAGACGGGCGACTTCGGCCGTCGCGGGCTCGGAGAGACCGGCCTCCGGGAGGGCCCGTTCCGCGAGGCGGGCCGACCGCTCCTCGTTCTCGGAGCGGTCGGGGAGATAGACCGCGTCGTGGAACCAGGCGGCCAGGCGTACGAGATCGGGCTCGGCGGCGTACGCGGCGAGCGTGTCGATGTGGTCCAGGACAGCGATCAGATGAGCGCTGGTGTGGTAGCGCCGCTGCGGTTCGGCCCAGCGGGCGACGAGGTTGTCGGCGTACGGCAGCGGGTCGGGGCCGTCCGGTCCGGTCGGCCGCGCGGCGACGAGGGCGCGCGTCCAGCGGTCGCGGAGATCGGCGGAGGCGGAGTCGGCGCCGGTGGCGGTCATGCGCCGACTGTAGTCCGGCGGAATGACCGCCACGGGAGGACACTGGAAGGCAGCAAAGGCACGTACGCCACCCAGCCACACGGAGGCAGACACCATGATCGGAGTGATGATCGTCTTCGGACTGATCCTGGTGACCATCCTGACCGTGGCGATGTGGAGGGACGGACGGAGACGGGCGAAGCTCGTCACACCGAGCCCCGAGGAACAGCCACACCAGCCCGATCACCGGGAACACGTGGAGGAGATTCGCGAACAGGACGGGGAGGACTCCTTTCCCCACGACGGCGGTCGCCTCCTCCCGTACAACCTGAGGACCCACAGCACGCACAGCACCGGCAAGGGGCGTGAGTCGAGGCCCAAGCACGGCCCGAACGCCCACAGCGGGTCCTTCGGCAGCGGCGGCCTGGGCGGCTGAACGAACCGGTCCGGCCCCACCGGGGTGAACCCCGCCCGATCCAGCCCCTGCTGGGACCGGCCGGGTCCGGCCCGTACCCACGCATGGAAGGCACGACCGCCGGGACCGGCTCATCCCGGGACGGGCCCCTGGCCGCGAGCGGGACCGTGCCGGGCGATCACCCGGAGCCCGGTCACTCCGGGTGGTCGCCCCGTTCCGGTCGCCCCGTACCGAGCGACCGTTCCCGGCCGGGACGTCCCGCGGCGAGCGGTACGGAGCCGACCAGGACCGGCCGCTGCCCGGCCGCCGGGGCCGGGCAGACGACGGCGGGGGCCCGGGTGCACGTCACCCGGACCCCCGCTCACGCGCGGCGGCTGCCAAGCCGCCCCACACAGTGGCTACGAAGCCGCCTTGAACCCCCGCAGCCGCAGGCTGTTCCCGACCACGAACACCGACGAGAAGGCCATCGCCGCACCCGCGATCATCGGGCTCAGCAGCCCCATCGCGGCGAGCGGCAGCGCCGCCACGTTGTAGGCGAAGGCCCAGAACAGGTTCGAGCGGATCGTGCCCAGCGTCTTGCGCGCGAGGCGGATCGCGTCGGCCGCCGCCCGCAGGTCACCCCGTACGAGCGTGAGGTCGCTCGCCTCGATGGCCGCGTCCGTGCCCGTGCCCATCGCCAGACCCAGGTCGGCCTGGGCGAGCGCGGCGGCGTCGTTGACACCGTCGCCGACCATGGCGACGCTGCGGCCCTCGGCCTGGAGGCGCTTGACGACGTCGACCTTGTCCTCGGGCATGACCTCGGCGATCACCTCGTCGATGCCCACCTCCGCGGCCACCGCCTTGGCGACGGCCTCGTTGTCACCGGTCAGCAGGATCGGTGTCAGCCCCAGGCCCCGCAGCCGGGTGATGGCCTCGGCGCTGGTCTCCTTGACCGCGTCGGCGACCTCCAGGACCGCGCGGGCCTCGCCGTCCCAGGCCACGGTGATGGCGGTACGGCCACCGGCCTCGGCGTCCTCCTTGGCGCGCTTGAGCCCCTCGGGCAGCCGGATCTCCCACTCGGCGAGCAGCTTCTCGCGCCCCACCAGCAGGGCGTGGCCCTCGACGATGCCCTGGACACCGAGTCCGGGGATGTTGGCGAAGTCCTCGGGGGCCGGGAGCGTGCCGACCTTCTGGACGGCGCCGGCGGCGACGGCCTGGGCGATGGGGTGCTCGGAGGCGTTCTCCAGCGCGCCCGCCAGCCGCAGGACCTCGTCCTCGCCGGTCGAGTCGGCGGTGTGGACGGCGAGCAGGGTCATCTTGCCGGTGGTGACGGTTCCGGTCTTGTCCAGGACGACCGTGTCGACCTTGCGGGTGGTCTCCAGGACCTCGGGGCCCTTGATCAGGATGCCCAGCTGGGCACCGCGGCCCGTGCCGACCATGAGGGCGGTCGGGGTCGCGAGGCCGAGGGCGCAGGGGCAGGCGATGATCAGTACGGCGACGGCGGCGGTGAAGGCGGCCGCCCAGCCCTCGCCCATCGTCAGCCAGGTGACGAGTGTGCCCAGCGCCAGCAGGATCACGATCGGCACGAAGACGCCGGAGATCTTGTCGGCGAGCCGCTGGGCGGCGGCCTTGCCGTTCTGCGCCTCCTCCACGAGCTTGGCCATCCGGGCGAGCTGGGTGTCGGCGCCGACGCGGGTGGCCTCGACGACGAGCCGGCCGCCCGCGTTCAGGGTGGCGCCGGTGACGCCGTCGCCCGGGGCGACCTCGACGGGCACGGACTCGCCGGTCAGCATGGAGGCGTCCACGGCGGACGAGCCCTCGACCACGATGCCGTCGGTGGCGATCTTCTCACCGGGGCGTACGAGGAACCGGTCGCCGACCGCCAGCTCGGCGGTGGGGATACGGACCTCCCGGCCGTCCCGCAGTACGGTGACCTCCTTCGCGCCCAGCTCCATCAGGGCCTTCAGCGCGGCGCCCGCCTTGCGCTTGGAACGGGCCTCGAACCAGCGCCCGGCGAGGATGAAGGCGGTGACGCCCGCCGCGGCTTCCAGGTAGATGTTCGAGGAGCCGTCGCTGCGGGAGATGGTCAGCTCGAAGGGGTGGGTCATCCCGGGCATTCCGGCGTGGCCCCAGAACAGCGCGTAGATCGACCACGCGAACGCGGCCGTCGTGCCGACCGAGATCAGGGTGTCCATGGTGGCCGCGCCGTGGCGCAGGTTCTTCCAGGCGGCGCGGTGGAAGGGCCAGCCCGCGTAGACGACGACGGGAGCGGCGAGGGTGAGTGAGAGCCACTGCCAGTACTGGAACTGGAGGGCGGGGATCATCGCCATCGCGATGACGGGCACGGACAGGACGACGGCGGTGATGACCCGCTCCCGCAGGGTCCGCAGCTCGTCGTCCTCCTCTTCCTCCTCCTGCGCGCCCCCGGCCCCGCCGGGACCGGGCGCCCCGGCCTCACGCTTGGGCCTGGGCTCGGCGGCGGTGTAGCCGGTGGCTTCGACGGTCCCGATGAGATCCTGTACGGAGACGTCCTCGCTGAAGGTGACCTTCGCCTTCTCGGTGGCGTAGTTCACCGTCGCCTCGACGCCGTCCATGCGGTTGAGCTTCTTCTCGATACGGGCCGCACAGGAGGCGCACGTCATCCCGCCGATGGCGAGTTCGACCTCATTGTGGGTGGCTGTGTGCGCCACGATTCCTCCCTGTCCGGTACCTGATACCCCTGGGGGGTACCTCGTCTGGTCTCATATATACCCCCTCTAGGTATATCTTGCAAGTCCGGATCTCCCTGGTGTGGGGGTCTTCTCATCTGCCCGCTGATGCGTCGCGACAGTGGGCGCACTACCCTTGGCATTGGACTAGACCTATCTGTCGTCCCTCGTCGTCACCGCTGTGCCAGGAGGATTGGGTTCACATGAGCAACCGTGCAGTCCTGGAGGTGATCGCCCTGGACGCCGAGGACGCGGTCGCCGCCCGGTCCGGAGGGGCGGACCGGCTGGAGCTGGTCACCGACATCGCGGCGGACGGACTGACCCCGCCGCGGGAGACCTTCGCCCGGATCCGCGCCGCGGTCGACATCCCCCTGCGCACGATGCTCCGGCTGGCCGACGGATTCTCCGCGGGCACGCCCGAGGACGTCGATGCGCTCCTCCGGGCCGCGGCGGACCTGCGGGCGGAGGGCGCCGAGGAGTTCGTCCTCGGTTTCCTCGACGACTCCGGCGGCCCGGACGTGAGGACCCTGGAGCGGATCCTCGCGGAGGTGCCCGGCTGCCGCTGGACCTTCCACCGCGCGATCGACCGCGCCGCCGACCGCGACGCCCTGCGCAAGCAGCTCGCGGATCTGCCGGGCCTCGACACCTATCTCACGGCGGGCTCCCCGAAGGGCGTGGACGACGGCCTCGGCACCCTCGTCGCGGAAGCCGCCCGCACGGGCGAACCCGGCTACGAGCCCTGCCTCCTCGTCGGCGGCGGTCTCCGCCTCGACCACCTCCCCGCCCTGCTCGCCGCGGGCATCGACGCCGTCCACATCGGCGGCGCGGCCCGGCCGCAGGGATGGACGGGCCCGGTGAGCGCGGACGCGGTACGGGAGTGGCGGCACGCGATCGACGCGTGATCGGGAGAGCCCCGACCGGACCGCGGACGGGCCGATCGGCCCCTGGCGCGGGGCCGGACATCGAGCGGGCGCCGGATGCGGGCGGACATCGGGCGGGCGGTGGGCGCGCGCATGGCTGTACGCCGGACCCGGGCTCCGGCCGGACCCCGGGCAGGCCGCGCATCAGACCGTCGGCCATGGCTCTGCCGATGCGGCACGGCACTGCCGACCCGCGCGGCGACCGGGGAGGGAGCCCGTCAATGACCGAGACGGCGCTCCGGGGTGAGGTGCGGGAACGGCTGGATCGGTTCGAGCGCGGGCGGGAGCCGGCCTGCGAGGCTCATGCGCCGACCGATGTGACCCGTGAGCATGCCGCCGACTTCCGGGCGACATGCCGGGGATGAGGCCGGGTTCCGTCCAGGTATCGGTATGCGACTCTCCGCCGCCGCGGGCGCGCCGTACGCCGGGGCCGGCGCGGCGGTCGGATCCGGAGCGGTATCTCCTGTGCCTGGGGCTTTCCCGGCCACGCCCACATCAGCCGCGTCATCCGCGGCACCTATGACATCCCCCGCAGAGCACCGGGACAACTCCCGGCGGCGGAGAGGGAGTCGACGGCACCCGGGGGAGTCTCCGGCAGGGGATGGTCATCATCGCGGCGGGAGGCTGTGCTCGGTACGCCGCACCTTCAGCGCGTCGCCGGCGCCCTCGTTGCCGCTGACCCGGCCGAGCGGCTGAAAGTCCGCCCGGCCGGGTCCGTACGACACTCCGATCCAGCTCAGCAGCCGGTGGCGTTGAAATCCCAGAATGCGGCCCGGGTCGCGGGTCCGGCGATCCCGTCGACGACAAGGCCGTAGCCGTGGATGTTCAGGTAGCGCTGCAGTGCCCTGATCGTGTTGGGTCCGACCTCTCCGTCGACGGTACCGGCGTTGAGGCCCATGTCGTTGAACTTCCTCTGCGCCGCCTTCCAGCTGTTGGCGCCCAGCTGCCCGTCGATCGCACCGGGGTTGTAACCCGTGTCGCGCAGCCAGCACTGCCAGTTCTTGGCCCGCTGTGTGTTCAGGCCGAGGTTGTTCACTGCGAGGATGGAGACGTCCTGGGCGCTTAACGCGGGTCCGGCAGCCGGCGGGGACGCCGCGTAGCCGGCACTCGCGCCCGCCAGGCTCCCGGCGGCGATCCCGACGATGGCAGCAGCGCTGACGATCATCCTCGTGCAAGCAGGTCGCATGTTCTCCTCTTTCCTGGTGTGGGAAGTGGTACCTGTCCCCCCGGGGCGCCCATGGCCTCGTACCGCAGAGGAGCGGCGTATCCAGGGGCGATTCGGCCACGCGGTATCAGCGAGTCCTCAGACTGCTGTGAAGGTGCGGTGCATTCGGCGTGGTGTCCGCCCGATGCCTGCGGGGGACGCCCGGACGTGGCTCTGTACCTCGTGTGCCGGGTCTCGGAACAGTTCCGTGGTGAGGCCCTTGAGCACAGGATTCTGCACGGGGCGCGCCGAGGTGTCGTTGACTGTCCGCGACAGGCTGTTGCCCATGCGCGCCACGCCGTTGGTGAGCGGCCGCCCCGGCGGCTACGGGCGGCACCGGCCGGCTCCCGGGCGCCCCTGACCCGACGGGGCATCTGGCGCATCCCCGGACATCTGTCACGCCCCTATGGGAGTGCTTTTCGGTCGGCTTGGATGAGGGATGAGAACGTCCCAAGCCCCCACTAGGCTGCCGGACATGCCTTCGAACCCTGTTGAACTGGTGATCTTCGACTGCGACGGTGTCCTCGTGGACAGCGAGCGGATCTGCGTCGAGGTGGACGCGGTGATCATGGCCGATCTCGGTGTCCCGTTCACCGAGGCGGAGATCATCGAGCACTTCGTCGGCTCCTCCAGCGAGGTCTACACGGCCATCGTGGAGGAACGCCTCGGCCGCCGCCTGGAGGAGGGCTGGCACCAGCCGTACGAGCATCTCTACCACGCGGCCCTCGCGGACCGGCTCACCGAGGTCGACGGCATCACGGAGGCCCTGGAACGCCTCACCACCCCCTTCTGCCTCGCCTCCAACAGCTCGCACCAAAGCATCAGGCGCAGCCTGGAGATCACCGCGCTGAGCCCCCACTTCGAGGGCCGGGTCTTCAGCGCCGCGGACGTGCCCCGCGGCAAGCCCGCCCCCGACCTCTTCCTCCACGCCGCCGCCACGCTGGGTGTCGCGCCTGCCAACTGCGCTCAACGGACCGTCGCGCACCGGGTATCGGCACCGAGTGGGACTCCGAACGCGAAGCCGACCGCTTCGCCGTCCTCATAACCGGCGGTTGCGGTCCAGCCCGGCCGGGACGCGTAGCCCGTGAGGCGCTCGTCGAACCGTTCGACATCGTAGAACGGGCCGGTCAGCCCGAAGTCGCGATGGCGTACTTCCGCATGGATGTCGAGGAGGCTCTGCCGGATCTCGGGCAGTCCTTCGGCTGTGTAGTGCCGGATCTCGACCGTCACAGGTGGTGGCCCCTTCCGGTGGTGAACTGGTTCGCCCAGGAGACGGTGGCTTGGGCGCCGGGAGCCGTCGTGGACATGCCCTCACTGTGCTCAGGACCTGCCGCCGGGGGCCCGGTCGACGGCGAACACCCCGCGACGGCCGGTTGAACAGACGGACTGCCCCCGGTCGCTGCCATGGCCGCCCTTCTGGAACGGAGGAATCGATGAGCAACGACAAGACCCCCGCGCCCGGCCGGGTGATGGGTCACCCCGGGGCTCAGTCGCTGACCGGCTCGGCTCCGTGCGCCGACGCGATCGCGTCGATCCGCCGCGCGAGATCAAAGTCCGCTGCGGTGAGCCGGTGGCCCGCATCGTGGGTGGTGATCCCAAACCGCACGCGATCCCATCGCAGATCGATATCGGCATGGTGGCCGATCAGCCGCTCCACATCGGCAATGTGAACGATCATCGCCACCCCGCCGTGATACCGGATCCCGTACCGGCGCTGGATCTCGTGCCCGGCACGGGTCCAGCCGGGTACCTCCCGCAGCGCGGCGGCGATCTGCTCCTCGGTCAGCGGTACCGGGGCCTCTGCCACGTCATCCCCTCTCGGTCACGGGCGCCAGGACCTCGGCGAGGTCCCGGCCGACCGGGGCATCGTGCCATGGCCGCATCGCCCGTTCCAGGGTGGTCAGTTCCCGGGCCATGCGGGCGGACCGGGTCTCGACTGCGATGTCTGCAGCGGTGCGCGCGATCTCCAGGGCTTGGTCGGGCTGTCGGGCTGCCGCTGCGGCGGTGGCGTGCCGGGCCAGATAGACCCCGCGGTCCCGGCGGGCTGTCTCCGGGACCGCCGTCAGGACAGGACCTGAGACCAGAGCGACACCGCCTCGGCACCGAGCCCGAGCCGCCCGTAGCAGGTGGCCCGCTGCACCTCCAGGTAGCCCGGGGTCCTCCGGCAGGCGTTTCCCCATGGGAGGTCGTCGTCGACCCGGGGCAGCAGGCCATCCGCCTGGTCAATGAGCCGGTCCACAGCCGACCGGTCGCCGATGAGGCTCGCGCCATGGGCCTGCTGCTGGAGCGACATCACCCGCACCTTCGGGGCGAGGCGGCCGGCGTCATCGAGGGCGGCCTCGCACAGGTCGACGACCGCGTGCCCGTCGCCCAGGTCGGTGCGGACCTGAGCCTGGTTCACCAGCGAGTAGCCGATCAAATGCGGGTCGCGGGACCGCACGGCTATCTCCTGGGTGACACCCCGCCAGAAAGCGGCGCCGTCCATGTCTCCAGCATCCTGATAGAGCCAGCCCACCAGCGCGGCGTACGCGGCGCCGACACGGAGCAGACCGCGCCGCGTCTCACCCTGCGCAGACCGGACCAGCTTGTCGATCAGCTGGTACTGCGCGGACACCGTGCCGATCAGATCGTGCGGCCCGAGGAACATGTCCGCGCGGTAATGCCCCTCCAACTGCTCCTGGAAGTAGTCGATCAGCGCGGGGTCGACATGCTGTGCCGCAACCGGTCCGGCCACCAGCGCCGCAGCGGTGACGGAGACGAAAGCGCGCCGTTTCACGTCTGCCTCCTCATGGTGCTCGGGCCGGATCCACCCCGGCGGCGTCGTGAAACCCAGGTCCTCGGGCCAGCGGCCGAAAACGTCATGGACGACGATCGCGGTCTCCTCCGCAGGCCAGCCTGGGCGGCTGCCCTCCCAGCGCCGCCAGGTCCGCGCGGACACAGTGAAATGCGGATCGTCCAGGAGCCGCTGCCCGTGCTTCTGCAACTGGGCGGCGGCCTGCTCGATGGTTCGCCAACCGCGTCCCAAGCGCGCGGCCCACAGCGCGTCGTTACGTTCCACGGACCCAGTCTGAGGTGTCATGGCGCCTGTCTCCGGCCGTGGCCGCCGCATGGCCACGCATGGCCACCCGGCGGCCTATTCGGTACTCGCCGTACACACCCATCATCAGTGCGTGACAGCAGGGGTGTACAGCAGTCGGACGCAAGATCCCTCACCCGAATGCCGGGGGACGATCCATGATGACGCTCAAGGTGTATCGCGTAAGCCCTGACGGGCAGCGCACGCCCGTCTCGCCGACCGTGACCGTCGGCAGCTCGGAGGACGGCAGGGACCAGCCTCCCCCCGTCAAGTTGGCTTATCCCCCGTGCAGTTGCCCCCGCTGCCCCGGGATCGACCGCTGATGGAGATGCAGACGTGGCGGAATGCCCGTGCCGTGGCGGAGACTGCGGCCCTCGCGCTTCAGACCGCGTTCGACGCCTTCGGGATCCCGGAACGGGCCTGCCCCACGGTCCGGCCGCTGGTGTCGACGTCCGGCCGTGCCTACGTCGAAGTCGGGCTGCTCCATCCTGACGTGGCGGAACAGGTCGCCGAGACCCTGCGCCGGTCGGCCGTCCGCACGCCACCGTCCGGCCCGACCGAACTGCGGTGGCTCGACACCGGATCCGGGCCCGGGGCCATGGTCCCCGTCACCCCGACCGTGCCGGACGGGGACACTCCCGCCTGACCACCGCCCGCGGCCCCTCAACGCACCGCGGGCGATCCCAGGCCCCGGCCCGCCCCCCTCGGCATCGGCAGGCCGGGGCCCACCCCACGACTCCACCACCGAGGAACCAAGACGACCATGGCCAACTGCATCTCCCGTGCCCTGCGGAGCATGCTCGCGTTACTCGCCCTCGGGTACGCCGCCCGACGGGTCCCACGTCCGCCCATCCCCCCATCCCGCCACCGACGGTGAACCCCTGGGCCCGTCCCTGGACGGCACCCACCAGGGCCGAGGCCCGCGCCGCCTTCCAAAACCAGTCCGGGACCACACTTCCGCCCCGCACCCCGCGACGGCGGCTGCTCATCGAACCGCACGGACCCCATCTCACCAGACCGGCCCCCGTAAGAACCACCCGCAGCGGGACCGGGCGGGGGTGGGCGCAATGACCCGCGAAGGGCTCACCCACAACCCCACCCGTCCCAGCGGCGGAACCTGCCTCACCTGCGGCCGCCACTCCACCGCCGCCGTCGAGATCGGTTACGTCCCCGACCCCGGCGGCCCCGGACTCACCGGTACGCCTGCCCGCAGCACGCCACAGCGCACCCCCCAGGACCCACCCCCGGCGAACTCCCCACACCGGACCCGGCGAACCCGCCTGGTGGGACAGCGCAACGGCTGCCATGGCCACGCGAGTTCACCGCTACCTCGCCGTCTTCGGGCTGGTCTTCGGCGCATTCGACTTCGCTGTAGACCACGCCGGGACATGGTGGTTCCTGGAGTGCAACCCGTCGGGCCAGTGGGCGTGGCTGGAGCCGGAAACCGGGCTTCCCCTGGTCGCTGCCATGGCTGACCTTCTGGAACGGAAGAACCGATGAGCTACGACAAGACCCTCCGCGAGGACCTGGCCGCCCGGCTCACCGCCGGCGGGCACCTGCAATCGACCCGGTGGCGTCAGGCCCTACTCGACGTCCCCCGGCACGAGTTCCTGCAAGGCGGCTTCTTCCGGCGAGTGGACGCCACCGGCCCGACGGGCTGGGAGCCGGTCATGCCCGACGAACCGGCCTGGCTCCCGGCCTGTTACACGGACGAATCGCTGGTGACCCAGATCGCCGGCACGATCGTGCCCTCCGACATCCGGGGACAGATCCTCCGGCAGCCGACCAGCTCCAGCACCCTGCCGGGTCTCGTCGTACGGATGCTGGAAGACCTCCAGGTCGAGGACGGCTCACGCGTACTGGAGATCGGCACCGGCACCGGCTATTCGACCGCGCTCCTGTGCCACCGCCTGGGTGAGGAGAACGTCACGTCGATCGAAGTCGACGAGGATGTGTCGACCCGGGCCCGCAGAGCCCTGGCGACCGTCGGCCACGCGCCGAACCTGGTTGTGGGTGACGGCCTGGACGGGTACTCCGAGGGGGGACTCTACGACCGGATCGTCGCCACCTGCGGGGTACTGGACATTCCGCCCGCGTGGCTCGCCCAGACGCGGCCCGGCGGCCGGATCCTGGCGACGGTGTGCGGCTGGATGTACTCCTCCGAGCTGGCCCGTCTGACCGTGGACGGCGACGGAGCTGCCCGCGGCAGACTGCTGGGCGGCCAGATCTCCTTCATGCTGGCCAGGCCCCACCTTCCGCCACCGCTCGGCATGTTGCCGGACGTGAACGAGGGCGAGGAACGCCGAGCGGTCATCGGGGCGGATGCCCTGGACGACTGGACCACGAGGTTCGTCGCCCAGCTCGCAGCGCCACGGACCCAGCGGATCCAGATCCCCCGCGACGACGACACCCGTCACGTCTTCCTCGACGTTGACGCGGGATCATGGGCGGCCCTTCACCGCGACGGCGAGCACTGGACCGTACGCCAAGGCGGCCCGGACCGCCTGTGGAACCGGATCGAGGACCACCTCACCCACTGGCGGCAAGCAGGGGCACCGGGCCTCGAACAATTCGAGATCATCGCCACACCGGACAAGCAGACCGTTACCTGGCCGCGAAAGCACCCGTGAAACGCGCTCGCACTCCACAGGGAGGAAACCGGCGACGGAGCCCCCGCACCGAACGCTTCAGCTCAAGCGATCGGTGCGGGGGCAATGAGAGGGCGCTCAACCGGCTTCACACCCCATTGTCAAGGGGAGGCGGCCGGAGAGAGCCGGAAGAACAGAGTCAGCGGACGTCGACGTAGTCGCCCGCGGTGAGGACCGGGGCGATCTGCGGCGTGCCCGCGTACCGGTAGCGCCAGTAACCGTCGGTGGTCGCCTTGACCGCGGCCTTCAGGTTGCCCTTGCTGTCGGTCTTCACGGTCTTGACGGGCGTGTACTTCGTGGAGCCCTTCTTGCGGAACTCCAGCACGACCGACTGGCCGGAGTAGGCGGAGTACACCTCCCGGTCCCAGTTGACGATCTTCAGATTGCCGGTGACCGTGAGGGTCTTGTTCTTCTTGACGGGTTCGGGCGCCGCGTTCACGGTGAGCTTGCTGTCGCGCAGCACGGAGAACGACTTGGCGTTGTCGATCACGGTGGCGCCGAGGGCGTCACCCGAGAGGGCGCCGATCTGGGTCTTCCAGGTGCCGGCCCAGCGGTTCTCCAGGTCGAGCCAGGGGATCACCGTGTAGTCCGAACGGCAGACGGGGGCGGCCCCGGTGCAGTTCTTCGCGTAGAACTCGTCGGCCAGGAAGAAGGCGTCGGTGGTCTCGGGGTCCGTGCCGGCCCACGGCACGGCGAAGCCCTCCTGGATGCCGGAGGGAGAGGTGGCCTTGAAGGTCAGCGTGAACTTCTTGTCGGCGAGCCCGACGACGAGCGGCTTGCCGCCGTTGACGATGACGTTCGAGATCGTCGGGTTGGGCCCGGCGGCGACCCGCGCCTTCGCCGAAGCGCCCGAGCGCTGCTTGGCCTTGGCCTCGGCGACGGCGTCCGCGCGGAGCTTCTCGGCGGCGGCCCGGTCCGGTCGCGGCCGGTCGTCCGCCTGGACGGTGGAGGCGGCCAGGGTGGTCAGTACCAGCGCGCCGGTGACGGCGGCGGCTGATGCACGCATGCGCATATGTTCCCCAGTTTCAGATCGGGACACCGAGACGCGGTCACGCGTCGTCGAGGCGCCCAGAGGTCTGTGTCGCTGTTCCAGACACGGACGGCGCGTAAATGGTTGCGCGAGGATCCGGAGATTCTGTGAACCCGCTGTCGGGCGCCTGAGAATCTACTCGTGTGCGGTGTGCCGCTCCGCGGGCCGGTCGCCCAGGGCGGCGGGCAGCGGGCCCCGGTGGAGCACCGTGAGCCCCGAGACCGCCCGCGTCAGCGCCACGTACAGCCGGCGCAGCCCGGTCCGCTCGTCCGGCTCGCCCGCGACGACCGACGCCGGGTCGTCCAGGACGACGTAGTCGTACTCCAGGCCCTTCGCCAGGGACGCGGGGACGAGGGTCAGCCGGGACTCGGCCGTCGTCCGCGTGCCCGGGGCGAGGTAGGCGACGGACGCGGCGGTGAGCGCGGACGCCAGCGCCTCGACCCGCGCGTCCGCCGCGATCAGCCCGATCGAGCCCTCCCGGAGCAGGGACTCCCGGCAGGCCGCGAGGACCGCCGCGTCCAGCTCGCCGGGCCCGCCGCCCACCTCGCGGACCTCCAGCGAGCCGGGCGACTCGCGCACCGAGGTGACCGCCATCAGCCCGGGGGACATGTGCGGAAGGAGCCGGGAGGCGTACGCGATGACCTCGCGCGGCACCCGGAAACCGGCGGTCAGCTCCTCCACCGCCGCGTCGGGCTTGCCGAGATGGGACAGCGCCTCCCGCCAGCTCGCCGTCGCCCACGGTGTCGTGCCCTGTGCCAGATCGCCCAGCACGGTCGCCGAACCCGTCGTACAGCGCCGCCCCACCGCCCGGTACTGCATCGGGGACAGGTCCTGTGCCTCGTCGAGGACGATATGCCCGAGCGAACGGGTCCGTCGCACCAGGTCCGCCGCCTCGTCGATCAGGACGGCGTCCGCCGGGGACCACCGCGCGCTCCGGGGGCCGCGCGGGGGCTTGGTCCACAGGATCGTCCGCTGCTCCTCCGCGCTCAGCAGGCCCTCGGCGTGCGCGGCCAGGAACTGCGGGTCGGAGAGCAGCCGCAGTACGAGCTTCGCCGGGTCCACCGGCGGCCACAGCGCCTTG
The DNA here is from genome assembly GCF_042873655.1 of Streptomyces sp. NPDC004609. NCBI lineage: Bacteria > Bacillati > Actinomycetota > Actinomycetes > Kitasatosporales > Streptomycetaceae > Streptomyces > Streptomyces sp. NPDC004609. The sequence goes on from NZ_JBIALS010000022.1 coordinate 131,405, forward strand.
ACGGCCGCCTTCACGGCGGGATTTCGGGCCACGGCGTCCTGGACCCGGTCGTCGGGCGCCTCGCCCGCCTGCTCCATGCGCACGAGCACCGCGTGGGCGATCCGCTGCGGAAGGGCCTCGCGGGCGGCGCCGTAGCGGATGTCCCGCGCCAGCAGCTCGCGGACGATCTCCTCCAGTTCGTACCCCGGGATCCGCCAGCGCCGCGACCCGCGGACGACGACGACCGGCTCGGCCGGCAGCGTGACATGGGAGTGGAGCGCGCGGCGCAGCACCTCCGCCATGCGGGCGTCGCCCTTGACGACCGCGGCGGCGGCCCCGTCGGTGCCGCGCACCTCGACATGCGCCACCAGGTCGTCGACCGTGGCCTGCTCGACCCCCAGCTCGCCCAGCGCGGGCAGGACCTGCTCGATGTAGTGGAGGAAGGAACGGTTCGGCCCGATGACCAGGGTGCCCGTGCGGGCCAGCCGCTCCCGGTGCGCGTACAGCAGATAGGCGACCCGGTGCAGTCCGACCGCGGTCTTGCCGGTGCCGGGCCCGCCCTGCACACAGAGCGTGCCGCCGAGCCCGGACCGGACGATCTCGTCCTGCTCCGGCTGGATGGTGGCGACGATGTCCCGCATCGGGCCCACGCGCGGGCGTTCGATCTCCTGCTGGAGGAGCCTGCTGGTGCCCGCCGTCTCCGCGGGGTCGCTCAGACGCTCGTCCTCGTACGCGGTGAGGTCGCCGGCCGTGTAGCCGAAGCGCCGCCGCAGCTCCACGTCCAGGGGGTCCTTCCGCGTCGCCCGGTAGAACGGCTGGGACACCGGCGCCCGCCAGTCCACGACCATCGGGTCGCCGTGCCCGTCGTGGACGTGGCGGCGGCCGATGTAGAAGCTCCGGCCCTCGTGGACAGTGCGCAGATAGTCGAGGCGGCCGAAGAAGAGGGGGGTGTGGGCGAGATCGGCCAGTTCCTTGATCCGCGCCTCCGTCCGGGCCTCCAGCACCCGCGCGTTGACCCAGTTCGCGGTGACGTCCCGGATGTCCAGGGCCTCCACCTCGTGGCGCATGGTGCGCAAGGCGGCGCGGGAAGCGGACAGATGCGAGCGTTCCCGGGCAAGCGGGTCATCGGACACGGGTCGAGGGGCGTGCGCGGGCACAGGTTGCCTCCGGCGGAGCTGCGGTGGGGTTCAGGGCAAGGCGATAACCGGCCGGTTTCCGTCCGGGCGGCGGCGCTCCTCGGCGGGAGGCGGGCAGACGGACGATTCTAGTCCGGCGGGCCGCCCGGGGGCGAACGGCTTTCCCGCGGTGCCCCGGACCGCCCGGGCGTTCTTCGCCCGGCCCCTACTCGTGAGTACGGGCCGGTTCTTGTGTACGCGGAGCCCGCGGACTCCGCGACGTAGAGGGTCGGAAGCATCAGAAATGCCGGAAATGCCTGAATTGTCGGAGAGTTCCGGAAGGACCCGCGGCTCACGGGTCCGCGCGAGGGGCGAGCGGCGGTGAAGTGCCGGACGGACCAGGGGAAACGGCCCGGGTGCCACGGGGAGGACCCGGGCTCCTCCTGAGGTGTCGCCCCCGTAGGGGATCCCGTATGCCTGGAGTCGTACACGGGCCCGCGCGGGGTTCCGTCCAAGGACCGATGCGCCCGGGCGCCCCGGAATCCATGATGGATACATGAGCACAACAGCCTTCACCCCGACAGCCAAGATCCCCCGGCCCCGGCCCCGACCCCACCAGGGCGCCACCGCGACCGGCGTCCCGCACGCACCGCATCGCGTGGGCAACGCCCTGCGCGCGGTCAAGGTGTTCGCCACCGCGATCTTCAGCGTGGCGGTCCTCGGGGAGTACGCGGAGGAGGCGGGCGTGCGCCGCTGAGCCCGAGACCCCCGGCCGCACGCACCGACGGACCGACGCACCTTCGCACCCCGCACCGAAGCCCGGCGACCCACCCGAGCGGAACCGCTGCCGGTGAGCCCGGCACCGACCCGACCCCGCCGACACCCGACCCACGAACCGCCCGCACCGACTCACCCGCACCTGGTACCCCCGGACCGCCGCGCCCAGTTCACGGCCCGCTGCCCCTGAGCCCCCGCCCGGCGGCATCCGTGCCGGAGGCCCCGCGCCGGGCCGGACCCGCGCAGGGCGGCACCCGCGCCGGACGGCATTCCGCCGAGCCGGACCCTCCCGCCGTTCCACGGACTCCCCGTGATCCACTAGTAGGGTCGCGGCCGTGACGTACCGGACCGTGAGCCTTCGATCACTCACCATCGTCTTCGCCCTCGCCCTGGCCGCTCTCTGCACCGCCCGGCGCGTCCCCATGGCCGACACCCTCGCGTACGGTTTCACCGTGACCGCGGGGCAACTGCCCACCGGCCATCCGCCCTTCGCCGCGATCCTCCTCGTACCGGCGACCTGGCTGCCGGCCACGGCGCTCAAAGTCGCGTTCGTCGCGGGGAACGCGCTGCTCCTCGCCCTGCTCGTACGGCTCTGCTGCCGCGTCGCGGGTCTGAACGCGCCCGTGCCCGTACTCCTCGCCGCCCTCGCCGCCGGTACCTGGCTCGAACCGGACGTCACCCTCGCGCTCGTCTGTCTCGTGCTGTGGGACCTCTCGCGCGACGAACGGGCCATCGGCAAGGGCTTCCCGCTCGGTGTCGCCGCCGGGGTCGCCCTCACGCCCGCCGTTTTCATCCTCTATCTGCTGTTCACGGGCCGGGTACGGGCCTCGCTCACGGCCCTCGCCTCGCTCACCGCCACCGTGCTCCTGGGCGCGCTCGTCCTCCCGCACGCCAGCGCGGACTTCTGGGGCCGCCGGGTCCTCGACACGCTCGGCGCGGGCATCGGCGGCGCGCACCAGCTGGCCTGGTACGTCCCCCTGCTGGCGGTCCTGTGGCTGAGTAGCCGTACTCACGCCCCGGCCCCGGGAATTGAGCAGTCCGACCGACGCGCCGGGCCCGCCGCCGGGCTTGGATGAAGGCATGACGACAACCGGCACACCCGCGTCCGAGGCCACGGGCAACACCACGGCGATCCGTGTGATCGCCGGTACCGGCATGCTGTTCCTGATCGGGGCGTGGGTGCTGTGCGCGGCGCTCGCCCTGATCGACGCGCACGAGACCGACGGCGTCGGAGGCCCTCTGGTCGAGGCCGGGTTCACCGTGCTGTGGCCCGCGGCGATCGCGGGGCTGGCGGCGCTGTTCCTGCCCGCGGAGGCACTGACCGACAAAGTGCGCGGCTGGATCACCGCGATCCAGTACGCGCTGACCGTGGCCGCGCCCGTGCTGGTGGCCCTGGACGCGTGAGCGCCGCCGCACCCGCCGGCTCAGGCACGTTCCGCCGCACCCGCCGGCTCATGGACCCGCCGCCGCACCCGCCCCGGCGCCGGCGGCCCCGCGAACCGCCGCCTCATGGACGTGCCGGCTCACGCACCCGCCGCCGCGCCCGCTCAGGAACCCAGCAGCTCGTCCGCGTCCACGATCCGGTACGCGTACCCCTGCTCCGCCAGGAACCGCTGCCGGTGCGCCGCGAAGTCCTGGTCGATGGTGTCGCGGGCGACGACCGAGTAGAAGCGGGCCTCGTGCCCGTCCGCCTTCGGGCGCAGCACACGGCCGAGCCGCTGCGCCTCCTCCTGCCGGGAGCCGAAGGTGCCCGAGACCTGGATGGCGACGGTGGCCTCCGGCAGATCGACGGAGAAGTTCGCCACCTTGGAGACGACGAGCACGGAGATCTCGCCCTGCCGGAACGCCTCGAACAGCTTCTCCCGCTGGGCGTTCGACGTCTCTCCCTTGATGACCGGCGCGTTCAGATGCTCGCCCAGCTCGTCGAGCTGGTCGATGTACTGGCCGATGACGAGGGTCTGCTCACCCCGGTGCCGGGCGACCAGCGCCTCCGCCACCTTGCGCTTGGTCTCGGTGGTGGCGCAGAAGCGGTACTTCTCCTCCGTCTCGGCGGTGGCGTACGCGAGCCGCTCGGAGTCGGTGAGGTTGACCCGTACCTCCACGCAGTCCGCGGGAGCGATGTACCCCTGTGCCTCGATCTCCTTCCAGGGCGCGTCGAACCGCTTCGGGCCGATGAGCGAGAAGACGTCCGACTCGCGGCCGTCCTCCCGGACGAGCGTGGCCGTCAGACCGAGCCGCCGCCGGGCCTGGAGATCGGCGGTGAACTTGAAGACGGGCGCGGGCAGCAGATGCACCTCGTCGTAGACGATCAGACCCCAGTCGCGGGAGTCGAACAGCTCCAGATGCGGATAGACGCCCTTCCGCCTGGTGGTCAGCACCTGATAGGTGGCGATGGTGACCGGCCGGATCTCCTTGCGCGCACCGCTGTACTCGCCGATCTCCTCCTCGGTCAGCGAGGTCCGCTTCACCAGCTCGTGCTTCCACTGCCGGGCGGAGACGGTGTTGGTGACCAGGATCAGGGTCGTGGCCTTCGCCTGGGCCATCGCACCCGCCCCGACGAGCGTCTTGCCGGCGCCGCAGGGCAGCACGACGACGCCCGAGCCGCCGTGCCAGAACCCCTCGACCGCCTGCTTCTGGTACGGGCGCAGGGCCCAGCCGGACTCGTCGAGATCGATGCGGTGGGCCTCGCCGTCGACATAGCCCGCGTGGTCCTCGGCGGGCCAGCCCAGCTTCAGCAGGGTCTGCTTGATCTGCCCCCGCTCGGAGGGATGGACGGCGACCGTGTCGGGGTCGAGCCGCGCGCCCACCAGAGGCTGGACCTTCTTCGACCGGAGGATCTCCTCCAGGACGGGCCGGTCGGTCGTCGTCAGCACCAGGCCGTGGACGGGGTGCTTGGAGAGCGTGAGACGGCCGTAGCGGGCCATCGTCTCGGCGACGTCGACGAGGAGCGCGTGCGGTACGGGGTACCGGCTGAACTCGACGAGCGCGTCCACGACCTGCTCGGCGTCGTGCCCGGCCGCCCGCGCGTTCCACAGGCCGAGCGGGGTCACCCGGTAGGTGTGCATGTGCTCGGGGGCGCGTTCCAGTTCGGCGAAGGGCGCGATGGCGCGCCGGCACGCGTCGGCCTGCTCGTGGTCGACCTCCAGGAGGAGGGTCTTGTCGCTCTGGACGATCAGAGGTCCGTTCACACCGCGCCCTTTCGGTCGGTCAAACCTCCAGTGTGCCGTACTCGCCCCGCTCGCCCGCCCGCGCCGCCGTCCCGGGTGCCCGGGGCCCGGGTGTCCGGGTGCCCTGAGTACCGGGGCGGCGGAAGGAATGAGTACGCGTACGGTGCCGCTCGGCGGCCCCGCGCGGTTTCCTGGGTCCATGACGAGCCAGTGGAATCCGCACGGGTACGACAGGCCCTCCGGAGACAACCCGCCTCCCGGGGCCTTCGGGCCCTCCGGTTCGTTCGGCCCGCCTCCGCCGCCCGGGTCGTACGGCCCGCCCGGGGCGCCCGCCGCCGACCTGCCGGACGAGCGCTGGTGGCTGGTGCCCGCGGTGGGCACCCCGCTGGCGGTGCTGCTGGCGTTCATCGACTTCCGTACGACCGAGCCGGGGTTCCCCGCGGTGCTGGCGCTGGGCTACCTCGTGCCGTTCGCCCTGGTGGCGGCGAGCTGGCTGCTCGGCAGGACCGCGCGGCGCCGCAAGCCGCGGACGGTGCTCGCGGCCCTCGGCTGCCTGCTCGCGTTCTGCTACACCGAGGCCGTCCTGCTGATCCTGGCCCTGGTGTGGTTCGGGAGCATCTTCCTCAAGGTCGTGCAGGCCACGTTCGGCGGATAGCGGCCTGATCGCGGCCCGGCGGGGCAGGGCCGGAGAGGCCGGGAGGGCCGAGGACACCCGAAGCGCGGGCAGGACCGCGAAGACCCCGGGCGGGGCCGGGAGCGTCGGCCCCGCGACGGCGCGGGGCCCGCGCCCGGACGGCGCCACGGCCCGGCTGCGCGCCCGGTTCAGGCAGAGTCGCCCGCGAGTTCCGCGACGCCCGTGATGCGGTGCAGCGGATAGGTCCGGACCTCGTCCGCCGTGTGGTCGAACGCCGTGACGAAGCCGCCCTCCACCCGTACCGGCGCGATCACGCGCTGGCTCGCGGTGCCCTCCGCGTTGACGTAACCGATCCAGATCGCGGAGCCCGTCATCGCCGCCGCCTGGACCGTCGCCAGGGTCTCGGCGGCGGAGGTCCGGGGGAGGCCGCCGGGCGATGCCCCCGGCGGCGCCTCGGAGGCGGACGGCGTACCGGCGGTGGCGCCGGACGGCTCCGCGACCGGCTTCCGTACGACCGTGGACGCGAGGTCGCCCGCCCGGATCGCCTTCACCGCCGCGCCCAGCAGGGGCGCGGCGGGGACCGGCGGGCCGTCCGAGAGCGGGGTCGGCGGGGTCCGGTGCGGGGTGCGGTGGGCATGGGCGCGGGTGATCAGCACATCCCCCTCGGCCGACTCCGCCGCCGGCGCGTAACCCATCGCCCGCAGACCGTTCAGCAGCGTCGTCGGGTCGGCCGGGGAGGCGAGCACGGTGGGCGCGAGGCGGCGCAGCCGCAGCCCCTGCGACCGCTTGTCGGCGACGATCTCGTCCAGCATCACATCGTCGTCGCAGCGGACATACGAGGACGCCGCGCCGATCCTCAGGTGGCCGTGGCGCCGGGCCACGTCGTCGATCAGATAGCTCAGCGGCTGCGGCACCGGTGTCCGCGAGTGCGCCGCGAGGAAGGTGTGCAGATCGGACGCGGACCGCCCGGCGTCCAGCGCACGGCGTACGGAGCCCGGGGTGAACCGGTAGACCGTCGCACCGCCCTTCGACTCGACGTCGGCGAGCACCGCGAGGGTCTCGGCGAGGGGGCGTTCGAGGGGGCCTGGGGCGACGGCCGTGAGGTCGGCCTGGAGGAGGACGTGGTCGAGGGGGGTGGGGAGCAGCGGGGCGAGGACCGTGGCGGGGCCGGCCGGGAGCCGCCCGCCGCCCGGCCCGGCGGATCCGGGCCCCGGGGCCGCCGGAGACAACCGGTCGGCGGCCCCGGTCAGCAGTTCGCGGCCGTGCGCCGACAGGGCGCCCCGGCCCGTGACCCCGAGCGTCTCCGCCTCCGTGAGGGTCCAGGAGGCCAGGCGGGAGCGCAGGTCGGGGGTGGTCTGGGACGCCGCGGTGCGCAGCGGTCGCTCCCAGTGGAGGCGGGCGAGGAGGGAGTCGACGGCCGGGGCCGCGCCCTCGGGGAGCGAGGCGAGGAGGGTCAGGACGCGGCGGCGGGTGCCGGGCGCCGAAGGGCGGTCGAGATCGGGGCCGAGGGCCGCGAGGGTGCGGCCCTTGCCGTCCTGGGTGCCGACCAGACCGGGCGTACGGGTCGAGGAGAGCCACGCGGACGCGAGGACCGACCAGCGCTCGGCGGCCTGAAGGGTCAGCCACTCGTCGTACGCGGGCGTCGGCGCGAACCGCTCGTCCGCCGTGGCCGTCCCGGTCCGGGTCACCCCGCCGTCCGACGCCAGCAGCCCCGCCGCGTACGCCAGCTCCAGCCAGAACGCGGCCAGTTGCTCGCTGGTGTCCAGTGCCGCCGCCGTCCGCTTGAGGTCGCGTACGGCCAGACCGCCGGCGCGCAGCACGGACGGACCGCCCTCGTGCCAGTCCTGGAGCAGGTCCTCCACGGTGGACAGGGCGATGAACGCCTGTCCCGCCGCCGTACCGTCCACAACCTGTGGACGGCCGGGCGCGGCGGACGCGGGAAGGACCTCCGGCGGCAACGGCTCCGGTGTGCGGTGTGCCCGCCCGGCGCGCAGATGCAGCGCGGCCTCGCGCGGCAGTACGACGGTGCGGGGGGAGGCGGGCAGCAGGAGCCCCCGGTCGCGCAGCCAGCGCACGGGCGGGGTCGGACTGGCCGTCACCTCTCCGTACGGCGGCCCCCAGACCAGCCGGTCCAGCACCGCGAGCGCCTCCGAGGGGGCCTCGTCCAGCAGCTCGCCCATCCGCTGCCGGTCGGTGAACAGGGCGGTCAGCGCGGCGACCGCGGACACCGGATCATGGGTCGTGGGCAGTCCCGCCGCCTTCACGATCTCCTGGATCCGGCCCGGCGACATACCCGCCGTGGACTCCGCGACGGTCGGGCCGAGCCCGGTGGGCGACGGCCGGGTCGGCGAGGGCGCGAGGAGTTCGCGCGCGGTGCGCACCAGCCGCAGCCGTTCGTCACCGCCCCACACCAGGGCCTGGGTGCGCAGCTCCGCCACCGCCCGGGGCAGCGCCGCCTCGATCGCCGGGTCGCCCTCGTCGCCGGTCAGCAGCGTGAGCAGGGAGTCGTAGGAGGCCGGGTCGGGGGCCACGGCCAGCGCCTCGGCGGCCTGGAGGGTGAACCGGTCGAGCCGTTCGAGGGCGCGTACGACCGAGGCACGTGTTCCCGCGCGTGTCGCGAGCTGTGTCAGATCGCCGGGCACGGGGTTCAGCAGATCGGGCCGCGCGCGAAGCAGCGCGGCCAGCTCCTCGTCACCGCGCGCACGCAGGGCCTCGGCCAGCGTGCGCGGACTGCTTCCTTCGGGCATGGTCCCCATCCGCCCCACGGTAGTCCCTGGAAGGGCGGGGCCGCGCTACCGTCGGGCAAGTGCGGGCCGGCGGTGACACGGCGGGCGGCCCGGGGCCGGGAGCGGCGGGGAACGTCGGGGAACGTCAGGGGAAGCGTCGGTGGGGATCGAGAGCGACCAGCTCGTCTACGACTATCTGAGCCGGGTCGGCGACCTGGCCCAGCAGCACCAGCTGTCGTCCGGCAGCCGGATGAGGCTGGTGTCGGCGCTGCGCGGGGAGATCGACCGGCAGCGCTCGGCCGCCGGGGGGAACAGTCCCGCGTCGGTACGGCGCATCCTGGGGCGGCTCGGGTCCCCGGACGACGTGGTGACCGCGGCGGCGAGGGGCGGCGGCGCGACGCCGGGCGCGGACACGGGGATCCCGGGCGCGTCGGCTCCGGGCCCGTCCGCTTCCGGCGGGTCCGCATCGGGCGCGGCGGCCACGCGTTCGTCGGCCGGGGGTTCCCCGGCCACGGGTTCGTCCGGCGCGGGCGGGGCGCGTCCGGGCCGGACGGGCCCGGGCTCCCGTCCGGCCCCCGGCTCCCTGTCCGCGCTCGGCAGATGGGCGGGGCTCCTGCAGCCCACGGGCGGTCGGGACAGCGGGCCCGGCGGATCGCCCGGGAGCGCAGGGTCGCCCGGGGACACGGGGTCGCCGCCGTCCGCCGGATCGCCGGGCGCCACGGGATCCGGCGGGTCCGCCGGCCGGCCGTCTTCCCCCGTCGGTCTGCCCGGCCAGCGGGTGCGCCGCCGGATTCCCCGCCCCCGCAGGAACCCGGCCCCCGAGCCCGCCCCGCCGCCCGCCGTGGGACTGCCTCCCCACCTCGCGGGGCTCGACGAGCTGGGCCCCTCCGGCGGTGCCGAGCCGGACGTCGACTGGTGGCGCGTCGAGCCGAATCCGTACGGCGCGGGCGAACGCGTCGCCGGGTTCACCGGCGGTGTGGAGATCCCCGAGATACTGCGCCCGCCGCGCCCGGACGACGACGGGGAGCCGGGCGAGGAGACCGGGGCCGGCGGCGGCGAGCAGACGACCGGAGACACTGGAGACACCGGGGACGCAGGGGACACCGGGGCGGGGGCCGCTCCCCGGCGGCGGTGGGTGCCGCGCCTGCGGCGCCGGGCCGACGCCGGGGGAGCCCCGGCCGCCGCCGGACTCGGCAACCCGTTCCTCCTGGTCGCCGCGGCCCTGCTCGTCGCGGGCGTGGTGCTCGGCTCCTGGCTCGCGCTCGGCCTCGGCTGGCTCCTCGCGTACGGCTCGCGGCGGCTCACACCGTTCGAGACGAAGCTGACGGTCTTCGGTCTTCCCGCGGCGGCCGTGGCGGCGGGACTGGTGTGGATCTGGGGGCGCTCCGAGGGGCGCTGGGGCGAGCCGATCGCCGAGGGTGCGATGAAGGACGCCTTCGCCGGGACCTGGCCCTGGGTGCTGAAGGGCGCGGCGATCGCCTCCGCGCTCTACCTGGTGTGGCGGGCGCGGAGGCGCTGAGCGGCACCGGCGGGCGCCCGGGGCGTCAGCTGCCCAGGCGGGCCGCCAGATCGTCGAGGATCTTGCCGGCGGCGGTGTAGCCGATGCCCTGGATCCACAGTTCGTCGTCCGCGGTGAAGACCTTGCCGGTCTTCACGGCCTTCATGTTCTTCCACAGCCCGCTGTTGAGCACCTGCGTCTGCCTGGCCTTGTCCGGGTCGCCGTAGGTGGTGTGGAAGACGGCGTCCGCGTCGGCGAGATCGATCTTCTCGGGGCTCACGTCGTACGAGAACCCGTCCTTCGCGCGGTCCGCGACGGGGGGCCGCCCGAGGCCGGCGTCGGCGAGGATCGTCGCGATGTAGTTCTGCTTGCCGTAGATGCGGACGTCCGCGCCCTCCACGAAGCGCACCACATTGACCTTCGTCGCCGCCGCCTTCGCGGGCCCGCCGAGCGCGGTCGTGACCTCGGCCGCGCGGGCCTCGTACGCGGCGACGGCCTTCTTCGCCTCGGCCGGCTTGTTGAGGGCCTGGGCATGGACCTGGAAGTTCTCCTTCCAGGGGTAGCCGGTGGTCTCGGTCATCACGGTCGGAGCGATCTTCGACAGGGCCTCGTACCGGGTGCCGTGGCGGACCTTGCTGGTCAGGATCAGATCGGGCTTCAGCGCCGCGATGGCCTCCATGTTCGGGGTCATCATCTCGCCGACGTCCTTGATGCCCGCCACCTCGTCCTCGGGCAGATAGCCGAGGAACCCGCCGTCGACGTCCGCGTGGGTGGAGCCGACCGGCTTCACCCCGAGCGTGATGGCGGAGTCCAGCTCGGCGGTGTCGAGGACGACGACCCGCTCGGGCGCGGTGGGCACCTTCACCTCGCCCATGGCGGTCTGCACCGTGCGCGTACCGCCGGAGGCCGCGTCGCCGTCCGAGCCGTCCGAGCCGTCCGAGCCGCACGCGGTGAGGAGGAGGGCGGAGGTGAGCAGGAACGCCCCGGCGCCGAGGCGGCGCCCCCGGAACGGGGAGGCGGCGCGGGAGGATCCGGACGGCCCGGGGAAACCCGTGGACCGGGCGGCCCGGGCGGCCCGGGCGGACCGCGGGGCAGGGGACGACGGGGTCATGGGGATGCCTTTCGTACGGTGTTCTCCGGGGCGGTGTCTTCCGGGGCGGCGGGTTCAGGGGCGGCGGGTTCAGGGACGGCGGGTTCAGGGGCGGCGGGTTCAGGGACGGCCTGTTCCAGCGGGGCGTCCGCCGGTGGGGAATCGGGGGCGGAACCGGGTGAGTAGGGCGCGCCCGGCACCACGAGCGGCGAACCGGTCACCGGATCCGGGACCACCACCGACGCGAGCCCGAAGACCTCCCGTACGAGAGCGGCCGTGACGACCTCCTCCGGGCGGCCCTCGGCGACGATCCGGCCCTCTTTCATGGCGACCAGGTGATCGGCGTACCGCGCGGCCTGATTGAGGTCGTGCAGGACGGCGACGACCGTCCGGCCCCGCTCGTGGTTGAGCCGGCGCACCAGATCGAGCACCTCCACCTGGTGGGCGATGTCGAGGAACGTCGTCGGCTCGTCCAGCAGCAGCAGATCCGTCTCCTGCGCGAGGGCCATCGCGATCCACACGCGCTGCCGCTGCCCGCCGGAGAGCTCGTCGACGGGCCGCTCGGCCAGCGCGCCGACATCGGTGCGCTCCATGGCGTCGGAGACCGCGCGCTCGTCCTCCTCGGACCACTGCTTCCACCACGCCTGGTGGGGCTGGCGGCCCCGGGAGACGAGGTCGGCGACCGTGATGGCCTCCGGCGCGACGGGTGACTGGGGCAGCAGCCCGATGGACTGCGCGATCTTCTTCGTGGGGGTCTTCGCCAGCTCCCGCCCGTCCAGGAGCACCGACCCGCCCCGGGGCTTCAGCAGCCGCCCCAGGGCGCGCAGGGTCGTCGACTTCCCGCAGGCGTTGGGGCCGACGATCACGGTCACCTTCCGGTCGGGGACCGCGAGATCCAGCTCGTGGACGACCGTGCGGTCCTCGTAGGCGAGCGTCAGCCCGCGGGCGGTGAGCCTGCTCACGACTTCCCTCCGGTGGTACGGCTCCGCATGATGAGCCAGATCAGATACGGCGCGCCGACGGCGGCCGTGAGCACTCCCACGGGCAGCTCGGTGGGCGCGAACAGCTTGCGGGCGAGCAGGTCGGCGAGGACGACGATCACCGCGCCCAGCAGCGCGGAGCACAGCAGCGGGATCTGCGCGGTACGGGTCATCCGGCGCGCGATCTGCGGCGCCAGCAGCGCCACGAAGTCGACCGGCCCGGCCGCGCCCGTCGCCACGGACGCGAGGACGACCCCGAGGGCCACGAGCCCGAGCCGGACCCGTCCGAGGCGCACCCCGAGCGCGGTCGCCGTGTCGTCGTCCAGGGACACGCCGCGCTGTGCCCGCGCGGCCCACACCACGGCGGGCGCGAGCAGGAGCAGCGTCCACGCGAGGGGCGCCGCCTCCTCCCAGCCGCGGCCGTTGAGCGAGCCCGTCATCCAGATCTGCGCCTGCTGGGCGACCATGTAGTCGCCCTTCGTCATGAAGAGGGTGGTGAGCGACCGCAGCGCGATCGCGAACCCGATCCCGATCAGCACGAACCGGGTCGCGTGCAGTCCGCCGCGCCAGGCGAACACGTACACCAGCGCGGCGGCGGCGATCCCGCCGGTGACCGACAGATAGGGGAGCACGGCGTACGAGGAGACCCCGAACGTCATCGCCCCCACGGTCAGCGCGCTCGCCCCCTGGCTGATGCCGATGATGTCGGGGCTGGCGAGGGGGTTGCGCGCGACCGTCTGGATGAGCGCGCCCGCGATCCCGAACGCGATGCCCACGAGCACCCCGACCACCATGCGCGGCAGCCGCAGTGTCCCGACGACCAGTTCATCGGCCGACGGCTGCCCGAGGAGGACCCGCAGGACCTCGCCGGGCGCCACGAAGGACTCGCCGACGCTGAGGTACGCGACGCACACCCCGGCGAGCAGGACGCCGAGCCCGGCGGCGACGGCCACGGCCCTGCGGTGCAGCAGAAGGCTCCCGGCCCGCACCCGTACGACCCGGTAGCCCGCCGGCCTGACCTGTGCGCTCATCCCCGCTCCCGGGCTTGTTCCGTCCGTGTCCCGTCCACCGGGCGGGGCCTTCGCGGCGCACGCCGCCGGCCCGGTCGCCCGCGTCATGAGGGCACGGCCCTGCGTCGCACCAGGGCCACCAGGAACGGCACCCCGATCAGCGCCGTCATCACACCCGCCGGGACCTCCCCGGGCGGAAGGATCACCCGTCCGGCGACATCGGACATCAGCAGCATCACCGGCCCGATCAGCGCCGCCATCGGCAGCATCCACCGGTGGTCGCCGCCCACGACCGCCCGCGCGATGTGGGGCACCGCGAGTCCGACGAAGGCGATGGGCCCGGCCGCGGCCACGGCGACCCCGGTCAGTACGGTCGCGGCCACCCCGCCCGCGATCCGTACGGTCGCGACCTTCTGCCCGAGCCCCTTCGCGACGTCCTCACCGAGCGCCAGCGCGTCGAGGCCGCGCGCGACGAACGCCACCAGGAGCACACCCGACGCCAGGATCGGCCAGACCTGTTCGACGATGTCCGCCTCGCGCCCGGCGATGGACCCCACCTGCCAGAAGCGGAACTCGTCGAGGACCGCGGCCTCGGTCGTGAGGACCGCCATCATCACGGACACCAGCAGCGCGTTGACGGCCGCGCCGCCGAGCGCCAGCTTCACCGGGGTCGCCCCGCCGCGCCCCCTGGAGGCGATCGCGTACACCGCGACGGAGGCGATCGCCGCGCCCGCGAAGGCGAACCAGACGTATCCGGTGAGCGTGTGCACCCCGGCGTACGCGATCGCGAGAACGACACCCACCGACGCGCCCTGGCTGATGCCGAGGATGCCGGGGTCGCCGATCGGATTGCGGGTGAGGCCCTGGAGGACCGCGCCGGCGAGCGCGAGCGCCGTGCCGACCATCAGTCCGATGAGGGTGCGGGGGAGCCGGAGTTCGCGTACGACCTCGGCGTCGTCACCGCCCCCGCCCTGGAACAGCGCCTCGAACACCGCGGACGGCGCGATGGATCGCGCCCCCACTCCGAGGCTGAGCAGCACGGCGACCAGCAGGGCCACGACGGCCGCCGCCGTCCAGCCGATGCGGCGGACCGCGAGCGCGCGTCTGGCTGACATGGTGACCAATCAGGTGCGGTGACGGACGGAGGTAACGGGGACTGCCGGAGGTGAAGAGGACGGCGACAGCGGGCGGGAAAGGCGGGCAGGGGCGAGCGGGCAGGGGAAAACAACCCCCTGAGTGTAGGTAAGGCTTGGCTAAGTCTACGGGTCGGGTGTACGGGCCATCGATGGGCACAATGAATCCATGGCTTCCCACCGGGAGACGGCTCCCCGAAACCACGCCCCCGCCCACCTCCCCACCGCCGCCCCCACCATCGGCTTCGACCTCGACATGACCCTCATCGACTCCCGCCCGGGCATCCACGCCGCGTACGTCGCGCTCGCCGAGGAGACGGGCACCTGGATCGACGCCGATCTCGCCGTCACCCGGCTGGGTCCGCCCCTGGAGCAGGAACTCGCGCACTGGTTCCCCGACGATCGAATTCAGGCCATGGGCGACCGCTACCGCGAGATCTACCCCGCGTACGCCATCGAACCGACCCTCGCGCTCCCCGGCGCCCACGAGGCCGTCGCCGCCGTCCGGGAGGCGGGCGGCCGGGCCGTCGTCGTCACGGCCAAGCACGAGCCGAACGCCAAGCTCCATCTCGCCCATCTCGGCATCGAGCCGGACGCCGTCATCGGCTGGCTGTGGGCCGAGGGCAAGGCGGAGGCGCTGCGCGAGCACGGCGCGAGCGTGTACGTCGGCGACCACATCGGGGACGTCCGCGGCGCGCACACCGCGGGAGCCCTCTCGGTCGCCGTGCCGACCGGCCCCTGCAGCGCGGACGAACTGCGGGCGGCCGGGGCGGATGTGGTGATCGGGGACCTCACCGAGTTCCCGGCGTGGCTAAGCGAGTACGCCGCGGGGTGAAACCGGACGGCACCCCGTTGCCGTCCCTGTCATGACGGCGTCACCGATGTGGCCGCCCGCCGCTGAGCCGCGACCGAACGGAGCACACCCCCCGCCGCGATCACGAACCCGACACCCATCAGCATGCAGACCGCGTAGGCGATCGGCGGAAACGGCTCGGTGCCCAGAAAGAGCGGTGCCACGGTGACCAGTGTGGCCACCGCGCCGACGATGAAGACGATGGCGCCGGCCCGGACCAGTCCGTCACCCGGCGCGGAAGGAGTAGCAGTCATCCGGCCAGGGTAGTTCCCTGCGGGTAGGAACCGTTCGGCGACGTCTTGTCACCAGCCCCTGGACCACTAGCCTTGGGTGGGAGCGGGTCGGACGACCCGCTGTAGTGCTATCCAGAGCAGTTTTCCGGTCGCCCAAGCGCCACACGAAGCGCCCCGACGAGTACGAGGACGAGGACAGACGTGCCTACCGGCAAGGTCAAATGGTTCAACAGCGAGAAGGGCTTCGGCTTTCTCTCCCGCGACGACGGCGGCGACGTCTTCGTGCACTCGTCAGTGCTGCCCGACGGGGTCGATTCGCTCAAGCCCGGCCAGCGCGTCGAGTTCGGCGTGGTCGCGGGCCAGCGCGGTGACCAGGCACTCTCGGTGACGGTTCTCGACCCGACCCCGTCCGTGGCGGCGGCCCAGCGCCGCAAGCCCGACGAACTGGCCTCCATCGTGCAGGACCTGACGACGCTCCTGGAGAACATCACTCCGATGCTGGAGCGCGGCCGTTACCCCGACAAGACGCAGGGCAAGAAGATCGCGGGCCTGCTGCGGGCGGTGGCGGACCAACTCGACGTCTGAGCACCGGTCCCGGCGGCGTACGGCCCCCGGGCTTCCCGGGCGGACGGTTTCTAGGGCGTGTATCGAAAGTAGCGTCGTCCGCCCGGAGGGCGGGGCCTGCGGCGTCCGGTGCGTGCAATCGCAAGGCGGAGGGTCGCCCTCGTAC
>NZ_JBIALS010000023.1:0-143742 GCF_042873655.1 Streptomyces sp. NPDC004609
GGCCGCCGCGATCTGGCACAACCACAAGACCCGCCAGCCCGTCACACGATCCTTGACCGCATACGACCACTGATCATTCGGAATGACTCGTCTAGGAAGGCGATCCCGCGGCACGGGCCGTCAGACGGGCCGCCGAGGAGGAGCGCGTGCGCAAGAACGTCAGACCGGCGGAGGACCCCGGCCGCGTCCTGGTCGACCTGGACACCGGGGTTGTGCGTATCCGGCGCACCGCGAATGAGGAGTGACGGGAGAGAGCCTTGATGTCCGGTACGGAGCCGTGGCCGATGCGCCGAGCGGACGGCACGGCGGCGAACGCCGTCCGGTCCGGAGCGAGCCCGCACCGGACGGAGGCCCGGACGCATGCGTGACCTGGTGCCGCTGCTGTTCCTCGGGGTCGGTCTCGCCGTGGTCATCGGCTTCTTCACCTGGCTGGCGTCCCACGTCCGTCGCCGCGGAGTCGCCGGGGCGGCCATCACCTCGGCCCTGGCCTCCTACGACGAGGCGTTCCGTGTGACCGCTCATGAATCGCACCACGAGATCCGGGCGCAGGCGGAACGCAAGGCACCGGTGCTGTCGCCCGACGATCAGTGGACACCGGACCGCGGCCGGGCCCGTCGTCGGCCCGCTGCGGGAAGCCGGCGGCCGGCCCGGCCGTTCGCCCTCCGTCTCCGGCGGGGTCCGGGCCGCCGGATCGGCCGGCCGCGGCGCGGGCGCTGACGCGGGCCGCCCCGGCCGCCGTACATCACCGGCGCCCTCACCCGCTCCGGGGAGTACCGGCGCCCGCTCCGGGGAGTACCGGCCGAGCACGGCGAGATGGCGTCACACGGACCGTGAGAGCCGGGCCTTGTCCTCGTCACGGACGTTGCCCCGCCCGCCCCGGCCGCGGTCGGCCGCGCCGGTCCCGGCAGTCGTCCGGTTGCCCCGCGTTGCTCCCACGGACCGTCGCCGACCGCCCTCCGGGCCGCCGCTCCGCCGCTCCTCCGAGAGAACATCCGACCTCTTGGTCATCCGATGTATGACGCCCACCTACTCGGGGTAATTCCCAGCAAGCCGGGAAGGGGTTCGGAAACAACGGTGCGGAAATCCCGATGACAGCTCGGATGAATCTTCGATCGATCGGGACGGTTGCCCGGTGTATGCACCGGGCAACCGAAGTTCACCCGGCCGTGCACCGGGGCTGCGGCGGGGTGGCCCGTAAGCCGTAAGGTTGGGGCGTACGAACAGGGAACTTCGGAAGGAGGCACTGGGTGATCGAGCTCGAGGGGGTACCCGAGCTGATCGACCCGGTCATGGTGGCCGCGTTCGAGGGCTGGAACGACGCCGGCGACGCCGCCTCCACCGCGGTCGCGCATCTGGACCGGGAATGGAAGGGCGAGGTGTTCGCGGCGCTCGACGCCGAGGACTACTACGACTTCCAGGTCAACCGGCCCACGGTGTTCCTGGACGGCGGAGTACGGAAGATCACCTGGCCCACGACCCGGCTCTCCGTGGTCCGCGTCGGCGGAGACACCCCACGGGATCTGGTCCTGGTGCGGGGCATCGAGCCGTCCATGCGGTGGCGTTCGTTCTGCAACGAGATCCTGGGCTTCGCCCATGAACTGGGCGTGGAGATGGTGGTGATCCTGGGCGCACTGCTCGGGGACACGCCCCACACCCGCCCGGTGCCGGTCAGCGGGGTCACATCGGACTCCGATCTGGCCCGGACCATGGATCTGGAGGAGACGCGGTACGAGGGGCCGACCGGGATCGTCGGCATCCTCCAGGAGGCGTGCACACACGCGGGGGTGCCCGCGGTGAGCCTGTGGGCCGCGGTGCCGCACTATGTCTCGCAGCCGCCGAACCCCAAGGCGACGCTGGCGCTTCTCAACCGGCTGGAGGATCTGGTCGGGCTGCGCATCCCGCTCGGCGAACTGCCCGAGGACGCGCGGGCGTGGCAGCTGGGCGTGGACCAACTGGCCGCAGAGGACAGCGAGGTCGCCGAGTACGTCCAGACGCTGGAGGAGGCGCGGGACACCGCGGAGCTTCCCGAGGCGTCGGGCGAGGCGATCGCCCGGGAGTTCGAACGGTATCTGCGGCGGCGGGACGGCGGTCCCGGCGCCGGGCCGGGCGGTCCCGGTGGTCCCGGTGGTCCCGGAGTGGCGACCGAGAGCGGGGACATCACTCCCGGCGGCTCCTATCTGCGGGATCCCGCGAGCGGGCTGAACAAGCCGTCGAAACCGCAGCGTTCGGAGCCGGAGCCCGGGACGGAGCCCAGGGCCGATCCGGAACCCAGGGCCGAGAAAGAGCGCGGAGCCGATACGGAGCCGAAGGCCGGGACAGAGCCGAAGGCCGGCACGGAGCCGGAGCCCGGGACAGAGCCGGGAGCCGAAACGGAACCCGAGGCCGATACGGAGCCGAGAGCCGCTTCGGGCGGCGACGGCGACGAGGGGGACTCCTCGCCCCCCAAGGAGTGACTCCGCGCGGGCGACGGCAGTGAGAACGGCGGGGCGGTACCGGAGCTTCCGGCACCGCCCCTCGTCATGTCACCGGGACAGCCGCAGTGGCACGATCCCCCTACAGCGCCACACCCAGCAGAGCGTCGACCCCCCGGGAGACCAGGCCGGGCGCCCCCTCGTCCGTACCCCCGTGAGCCTCCTGGACGGCGGCCCAGCGGTCCACGGCGGCGAGTGCGGCGGGGGCGTCGAGATCGTCGGCGAGGGCGTCGCGGATCTCCTCGATCAGGGCCTCGGCGGACGGGCCGTCGGGGCGGGAGACGGCCGCGCGCCAGCGCCCGAGCCGGTCCACCGCGTCCCGGAGGACCTGGTCGGTCCACTCCCAGTCGGCGCGGTAGTGGTGCGAGAGCAGCGCGAGCCGGATGGCGGCCGGGTCGACGCCGTCGTGGCGCAGCCGGGAGACGAAGACCAGATTCCCCTTGGACTTCGACATCTTCTCGCCGTCGAGCGCGACCATTCCCGCGTGGACGTACGCCGTGGCGAACGGGTGCTCACCGGTGAGGACCTGGGCGTGCGACGCGCCCATCTCGTGGTGCGGGAAGACGAGGTCCGAGCCACCGCCCTGGACGTCGAAGCCCATGCCGAGGTGGTCCAGCGCGATGGCCACGCACTCGATGTGCCAGCCGGGCCTGCCTCGTCCAAGGCTGCCGCCGTCCCAGCTGGGCTCGCCCTCGCGGGCGGCCATCCACAGGATCGGGTCGACCGGGTTCTTCTTGCCCGGACGGTCCGGGTCGCCGCCGCGTTCGGCGGACAGCAGGCGCATGGCCTCCGCGTCGAGGTGCGAGACCTCGCCGAAGCGCGGGTCGCTCTCCACGGAGAAGTACACGTCGCCGTCGAGTTCGTACGCGGCTCCCGCGTCCCGCAGGCGCTCGACGAGCGGGACGATGCCCGGTATCGACTCGACCGCGCCGATGTAGTGCCGCGGGGGGAGCATCCGCAGGGCGGTCATGTCCTCGCGGAACAGCGCGGTCTCGCGCTCCGCCAGCTCGGTCCAGTCCCGGCCGTCCCGCACGGCCCGCTCCAGGAGCGGATCGTCGATGTCCGTCACGTTCTGCACGTAGTGAACCTGGCGCTTGGTGTCGAGCCACACGCGCTGGACGAGGTCGAACGCGTTGTAGGTCGCCGCGTGACCCATGTGGGTGGCGTCGTACGGCGTGATGCCGCAAACGTAGATACGGGCGACGGGACCGGGGGTGAGGGTGACGGACCCTCCGGTCGCGGTGTCGTGGATCCGAAGGTCGCGGCCCTTGCCGGGCAGGGCGGGGACTTCGGAAGGGGGCCAGGCATACATGCCATTGAGCCTAACCGCACGGCTGGTGAGTACCCACCCGCGGGTTGCGGATCTTGTGCGGCCCGGAGCGGATGTCAGGCGCGGTCGAGGCCGGTGGCGGAACAGGACGCGGTCGCAGCGGCACGTATTCCCGCGGTACGTAGGCGCATCGCTTCACGCGGTACGTACGCGCATCGGGCTCACATCGCGCTCACATCGGCGGCCAGGGAATCGACGGCCAGTCGCCCGACGGGGCCGGGTGGACGCCCGACGCCAGCAGGCCCCGCACCCGGGATCGCACCGCCTCCACCTCCGCGGGGGTGAGCAGTTCCGCCAGGCGGGTGGCCAGGGGCTCGCCGGGAGCCAGCGCGGCGGCCAGGGCGCGCAGGGCGTCGAGGGACTCGGGCGGGAGCGGAGTGCCGGCCCAGCCCCACAGCAGGGTGCGGAGTTTGTCGTCGACGTTGAAGGTGACACCGTGGTCGATCGCGTACAGCGCGCCGTCGGCCGAGGGCAGCAGATGGCCGCCCTTGCGGTCGCCGTTGTTGATCACCGCGTCCAGGACCGCCAGCCGCCGCAGCCGGGCGTCGTCCGCGTGGACCAGGAGCGCCGTGCGGCCCTCGCCGACCTCCGCGAGCCCGACCGCCTTCCAGCCGTCGCCGGGCTCCTCGTCCTCGACGAGCGCGAGCAGCGGCCGGTCGGCGGCGGTGCCGGCGTCCGCCTCGATCCAGAGCTGGACCATGCCCCGGCCGTAGGGACCGTCCCGCAGGACCGTCGGAGGGACCAGGCCCCAGCCCAGCGCCTCGGAGACCTCGTAGGCCGCGACCTCGCGCTCGGCGAGGGTGCCGTCCGGGAAGTCCCACAGGGGGCGCTCGCCGGCGATCGGCTTGTAGACGCAGGACGCGCGCTCCCCCGCGTACGAGACGGAGCAGAACAGCACCGCGTTGGACGCCTCACGGACCCGGCCGCGTACGGTCAGCTCGCCGTTGGTGAGCAGGTCCAGGGAGGTCACGCTCCCCGTCGGTATCCGTTCTGGCGCGGGCATACATGTCCTTCCGGATCGAGCGGGAGGCTGCACAGCGGACACGGCGGACGGCCCGCGTTCACCACGTCCAGGGCACGTTTGGCGAAGGCACGCGCCTGCGCCCCGGTCAGCCGGACGCGCAGCATCGGCGGCCCGTTCTCCTCGTCCTGGAGCAGCCGCTCCTCGGCCTCGGCGAGGTCCTCGTCGGAGTCGGCGTCGAGCTCCACCAGCGCCTGGGCCTCGACGATCATGCGCTGTTCCTCGCCGTCCCAGGCCAGTGCCATCGTGCCGACGCGGAACTCCTCCTCCACGGGGGCGTCGAGGGGCGCGGTGTCGGCGACGTCCGCGGGGGCGACGGCGGGCACGGGGGCGTTGCCCCCGGTACGGCGCACGACCTCGTCGAGCAGTTCGTCGATGCGCTCGGCGAGCGCGGCCACCTGGGTCTTCTCCAGGGCCACGCTGGTGACGCGCCCTCCGGCCGAGGCCTGGAGGAAGAACGTACGGCGTCCAGGCAGCCCGACCGTGCCGGCCACGAAACGGTCCGGCGGATCGTAGAGGAACACCTGACGGGACACGCTGTGTCTCCCTCAAAAACTCGGAAATGATCAATGCCGGCCGCGGTCGGCACAAGCCGCGCGGGCCATACAGGCATTCGGCCCGTCCACCCTACTGCTGAAGCCGATCACGGGGCGCCCGCGCCGCCCCCGACGACGGCGTTCCCGCTTCCGCCCTCCTCGTCGCCCGCGCGCGGCGCGAGGGCGTCGAAGTCCCCGGTGTCGCCGAGCCGCAGAAGAAAGGGCCGGGTCCGGGTGTAGCGGATCACGGTGATGGAACACGGTTCGACATGGATCCGCTGGAAGAGATCGAGATGCATGCCGAGCGCGTCGGCGACGAGCGACTTGACGATGTCGCCGTGCGAGCACATGACGTAGGCCGCGTCGTCGCCGTGCTCCGTGTCGACGCGCGCGTTCCACTCGCGTACGGCCTCGACGGCGCGTGCCTGCATGGCCCGCATGGATTCCCCGCCGGGGAAGGCGGCGGCCGAGGGATGGTGCTGGACGACCTCCATCAGGGGCTCGCCGTTGAGCTCCTTGAGCTTGCGGCCCGACCAGTCGCCGTAGTCGCACTCGCCGATCCGCGCGTCGGTCCGCAGGTCCAGACCCGGCCGGGCGTCGAGGAGGGGCTGGAGCGTCTCCCGGCAGCGCTCCAGGGGGCTGCTCACGGCGAGGGCGAGCGGTACCGCGGCGATACGTTCCGGCAGCGCGGCTGCCTGGGCGGCGCCCCGCTCGTCGAGATGAACCCCTGGGGTCCAGCCCGCGAGCACCCCCGCGGTGTTCGCGGTGGAGCGTCCGTGACGTACGAGGATCAGCGTTGCCATGCCCGTCAGCCTAGGCCGATCCGCGCTCGGCGGGTGCGCGGCGGTGCGCCTCCGGCGTGCGCCGGGGGCATGGTCAGGGAAGAATGCGCGCTGTGATCGTGGACTGCGCCATCTACCGGGAGGGTCGCCGGACCGAGGGCCCCGGTGATCTCTCGGAGGCGCTCGCACAGGCGCGCGCGAGCGGTGACGCGTTTTTGTGGATCGGGATGTACGAGCCCACCGAGGAAGAGTTCGACCTGGTCAAGCAGGAGTTCGGGCTTCATCTGCTGGCCGTGGAGGACGCGCTCAGGGCCCATCAGCGCCCCAAGCTGGAGGTCTACGACGACTCGCTGTTCGTCGTCCTCAAGCCGGTCGTGTACGACCAGGAGAGCGACAAGGTCACCACCGGGGAGCTGATGCTCTTCATCGGCGATTCGTTCGTGGTGACGGTCCGCCACGGCGAGGGGTCCCCGCTCGCGGACGTACGCAAGCGGCTGGAGGCCGAGCCGCACGTGCTCCGGCACGGGCCGACGGCGGTGCTGTACGCGGTCAGCGACGCCGTGGTCGACCACTACATGGAGGTCGCGGAGGAGCTCCAGACCGACCTGGAGGAGATGGAGGCCGACGTCTTCTCCCCCACGGGCGGAGGGCCGGCACGCGCCACCGCGGCCCGGATCTACGTCTTCAAGCGCCAGGTGCTGGAGTTCCGGCGCGCGGCGGGGCCGCTGGGGGTGCCGATGACCCGGCTGGCGAGCGCGGAGGTGCCGTTCGTGCACGAGCACTCACGGCCGTTCTTCCGGGATGTGAGCGACCATCTGACACGCGCGTACGAGCAGGTGGAGGGCCTGGACCGGCTGCTGTCGGACATCCTGGCCGCCCATCTCGCGCAGCAGAGCGTGCGGCAGAACGACGACATGCGCAAGATCTCGGCGTGGGCGGCCATGGCCGCGGTCCCCACGATGGTCGCGGGCATCTACGGCATGAACTTCGACCACATGCCGGAGCTGCGGTGGGTCTGGGCCTATCCCGCCGTGCTGGTGCTGATGGCGGGCACGGTCTACGGCCTGTACCGGCTGTTCAAGCGCCGGGGCTGGTTGTAGGGCGCGCCGGGCAGTCGCCGGGCGCCGGGTCCGCGGCGCCCGGCGACTCCCCGGAAGGCCGCCCCGGACGGTTCTCCCGGAAGGTCCTCCCCGGAAGCGGTCCTCCTCGGTACGTGCTCGCCGGAACGGGCTCCTCAGAAGGCGGGCGCGGCGCTGGGCGGCCCGTCGAGCGCCCCCCTGCGCTCGGGCATCCGGAGGCTGATCATCCGGTGCCAGCCGCCGAGTCTCTCGTACGCGTACATCCCGTGGATGCCCGCCGCGAGCGCGGCCGCCTTGGGCGCGGGCCAGTGCAGCAGCCGCCCCATGTGGGACATCACGGCGAGGCTCACATCGCGGTAGACCTTGATCTCGGCGAGGGCGCTTTCGCGCAGCACCCGGTGGATGGTGCGGCCGTGTCCGTCGGAGGCCAGGCGCAGCAGTTCCTCGTGGCAGTAGGCGAGGTGGTTGTCCTCGTCCTTGCTGATCATCTTGATGGCTCTGCCGACCTCGGGGTGGTCGCCGAAGTACTTCACCAGCATCACCATCTGGTCGGCGGCACGCTGCTCGGTGACCCTGCTGTGCGAGAGGTAGACGACGATGTCCTCCTCACCGAGGGGTTCCTCGCGGCGGAGCTTGTCGTGGGTGAGGCCGATGCCCTGTCGCTCCAGGAGCATGGTGTAGTCCGTCTCGGGCGGTACGGGGACGGGTTCGAGTCCGCGCTTCCTGAGCAGCGCCTGGAAGATCCGGCCGTGCTTGTCCTCGTCCGCGCCGTGCCGTGTGATCCTCGGCGCGAGGGCCCGCATGCTCTCGGGCACGAGGGCGGCGATACGGGCGTTCTCCCAGCCTCCCTGTGCCTCGCCGCTGGCCGCGATGGAGCAGAAGAGCCGGTAGGAGTGGTCGTTGTCGAGGATTTCCTGGAACAGGCTTCGGGCCGAGAGCACTACTGCCACCTCCTGAAAGCATCCGCAAAGAAAGAGTCAAGTGCGGTATCGGGGTGCTGGCAACAGCAGAGTGGGACAACTGCGCCGAACGGACGACATCCGTGCCCGCCGGTGCGGGGGCGGCTTGGAGGGTGGTGCGCCGGGCGGCCGCCGCGAAGGGCAGTAACCGAGGCGGGTGCCCGAGCGTTGTACGCGTGACGGCCGTGGCGGGGAGACCCCCCGAGCCCCCACCACGGCCGCGGAATCCACCGCACCGGAGCCCCCGTCGGCGCGGGAGCGCACGGAGGACCGGGCCGGGGCCCGGCGCGGGCTGGCCGGAGCGACCGTCCGGGCTGCGGGCCGGGCCGGGCTACGCCAGGCCGGAACGCTCCAGCGCCTCGGTGCCCGCGCGGAGTGCGGCGATCCGCTCGTCGAGCGAGAATCCGGCCGGGGCGAGGGTCAGCGTGGTGACACCGGCCGCCGCGTACGCCTGCATCCGCTCGGCGATCCGCTCCACGGAGCCCAGCAGGGTGGTGGAGTCGATCAGCCGGTGCGGAACGGCCGCCGCCGCGCCCTCCTTGTCGCCGGAGAGGTACTTGTCCTGGATCTCGGCGGCTTCCTTCTCGTACCCCATGCGCTGCGCGAGCCGGTTGTAGAAGTTCTGCGTGCGGCTGCCCATGCCGCCGACGTACAGCGCGGTGTACGGCCGGAAGATGTCGGCGAGGGCGTTGACGTCGTCGCCGAGGGCCAGGGGCAGGGTCGGGCAGACGTCGAAGCCCTCCAGGGTCTTCCCGGCCCGCTCGCGGCCCGCCCGCAGATGGGCGAGCGCCGTGTCCTCCAGCTGGTCGGCGGCGGAGAACAGCAGCAGCGCGCCGTCGGCGATCTCACCGGTCTGCTCCAGGTTCCTGGGGCCGATGGCGGCGATGTAGAGCGGGATGTGCTCGCGCTCGGGGTGGACGGTGAGCTTGAGCGGCTTGCCCGGGCCGCCGGGCAGCGGCAGGGTCCAGTGGTCGCCTTCGTACGAGAGGCGCTCGCGGGACATCGCCCGGCGGACGATCTCGACGTACTCCCGGGTGCGGGCGAGCGGTTTGTCGAACCTGACGCCGTACCAGCCTTCGGAGACCTGGGGCCCCGAGACGCCGAGACCGAGGCGGAAGCGGCCCCCCGAGAGGGAGTCGAGGGTGGCGGCGGTCATCGCCGTCATGGCGGGCCGGCGGGCGGGAATCTGCATGATCGCGGAGCCGACGTCGATCCGTTCGGTCTGAGCCGCGACCCAGCTGAGGACGGTGGGGGCGTCGGAGCCGTACGCCTCCGCGGCCCAGCAGACGTCGTAGCCGAGCCTGTCGGCCTCCTTGGCGACCACGAGGTTGTCGCCGTCCATTCCCGCGCCCCAGTAGCCGAGGTTGATGCCGAGCCGCATGAAAGCTCCCTCTTACCGATCAGTAATGTTCTTGTCGGGGACTCTAGCGCGGCCGGGTCGATCCGTCCGGGGAGAGTTTGCTCACTGTGCGGACGGCCGGTGGCACCGCGCCGGTGCCGGTGGTTGTCCACAGGCTCCCGCGAGGCCGGGCCCCGGCCAGTAATCTCAGCGCTCATGGAGCAGAGGCATCTCGGCCGCACCGGCCTGCGCGTGTCCCGGATCGGGCTCGGCACCCTGACCTGGGGCCGGGACACCGATGAGCACGACGCCGCCGACCAGCTGAAGGCGTTCTGGGAGGCCGGCGGGACACTGGTCGACACCGCCGACGTGTACGGGGGCGGGGACGCGGAGTATCTGCTCGGGCAGCTCGTCGAGCGGCTGGTACCACGGCGTGATCTCGTGATCGCGACCAAGGCGGGCAGCGTGCCCGATCCGGACCGCCGTTTCAACGGCTCGCGGGGCCATCTGCTCGCCGCCCTCGACGAATCGCTGGAGCGGCTGGGGACGACGTACGTCGATCTCTGGCAGGTCCACGCCTTCGATCCCCTCACCCCCCTGGACGAGACCCTCCAGGCCCTGGACATCGCCGTGAGCAGCGGCCGGGCGAGATACGCGGGCGTGTCGAACTTCTGCGGCTGGCAGCTCGCCAAGGCGGCGACCTGGCAGCTGGCGTCCCCGGGGGTGCGCACGCGGCTGGCCAGTACGCAGATGGAGTACTCCCTGCTCCAGCGGGGCGTGGAGCGCGAGGTCCTGCCCGCCGCGCTGGACCTGGGCGTGGGACTGCTGCCGTCGTCGCCGCTGGGGCGCGGGGTGCTGACGGGCAAGTACCGCCACGGGACGCCGACGGACTCGCGGGGTGCCTCCGAGCAGCTCGCGCCGTTCGTGGAGCCGTATCTCGACGAGACCGCGAGCAGCATCGTGGACGCGGTGGCGACGGCTGCGGACGGGCTGGCGACGACGGCCCTCCAGGTGGCGCTCGCCTGGGTGCGGGACCGGCCGGGTGTGGTCGCCCCGATCATCGGCGCGCGCAACGCGCAGCAGCTCACGGCGGCTTTGTCAGTGGAGGCGCTTACGCTTCCAGACGAGATCTGCCAGGCGCTCGACGATGTGTCGGCGCCCGTGCACCGCTATCCCGACCAGGACTGGAGCACGCTGTGACCGTGCCTTCCCGGGGGCCGAACCCCGAACCCCCGGCCGACGACCACACGTCCGCGGACGAAGCGGCCGGTGTGGAGGAGACCTCAAGCTCGCCCGGGGCGGGTGCGCCGGGCCCCGGCGACACCCCGGGCGGGCCCTCCGGCGGGGACGCCGTCGCGGCCGATCTCCCGGACGCAGACAGGGACGGGTCCCCGGACCAGGAGCCGGCCCCGGACACAGCCCCGGACCGGGAGACGGCCCCGGAGGCGGACGCGGGCACGGCCCCGGGCACGGGCTCGGACGGCGGAACGGACGCGGGCACGGGCGCCGCCTCGGGTGCGGAACTGTCCGAGGCCGAGGCGGAGCTTGCCGCGCAGCGGGAGCTGCGGGCGCGGATCGAGCGGCGGAAGGCCGAGAAGGAAGCGCCCATCACGAGCGGATCCAAGCTGAGCGGCACGGCGGCCGATCTGCTGGCGGCCGTGCGCGCGGTGGAGAGCGGCGAGACGTCGGGAAGCACGTTCTACGACACCCCGGCACCGGCCGCGCCCCCGGTCCCCCGGTCGGCACCGGCCGCGTCCCAAGCCCCCCGGGATCCGGTGGCCGGGCCGGTCCACCGGTCCGCCGCCGGTGAACAGGGCGGCCCGAGGCCGGCCGCGCCCGGGGCCGTAGCGGCCGTCCGGGCGGTGCTCGCCGAGGGCGGTGCGCCCGAGGCCCTCGCCGGACGGGTCGCGGACGTGCTCGGGGAGGGCGCCGACGGAGTGCTGCGGGAGGACCCCTGGCAGCTGCTGTCCGTGCCGGGCGTGCGGCCCGAGCAGGCCGACGGGTTCGCCCGCGCCCTGCTCGGCGCCGACTGCGGCCCGGGCGACGAGCGGCGTACGGCGGCCCTGGTGACCTGGCGGCTGGAGCGTGCGGCCCTCCAGGGGCACACGGCGCTGGAGTCCTCTTCCGTACGGGGAGCGCTGGCCGAGCTGTCGGTGCCGGATCCGGACGAGGCCCTCCGGCAGGCCGTCGCCGACGGTGCCGTGCTGCTGTTCCAGGACGGTGGGGGGCCGGACGCCGACGCGGACGGCGGGACGGGCGACGAGGAGTCGGCGGAGCAGCCGGAAGCCCCCGTTCTGCTGGGCCTCGACCGGTACGCGCTGGCGGAGGAGAGCCTCGCGGACGGACTGGCCCGGCTGGCCAGGGCGGGCGCCGACACCCGGTGGGGTGATGGGGATGCGGGGACGACCGAGCTGATCCGCGCGGTCGCGGCGAGCGGCCTGGTCGTCCACACCGGCGGTGAGGCCGCCCGGGCGGAGCCGATCGCGCTGGCGGACGCCGCCGAGGCGCTCGGACTGCGCGCGGTCGTCGCGGTCCACAGCTCCCAGGGGCACGACGGCCCCGACCGCGCGATGGTCACCGTCTCCGGGCTGCTGTCCGGTACGCAGGGGCCAGGCCGTGACGGGGACGGCGCGCTGGCGCTGGACCTGCTGGTGGTCCTGGACGCGCCGCGCCTGGATGTGGAGACGGCCGCCATGCTGGTCGAGTCCCTGCCGGACGGCGGCCGGCTCGTCCTCAGCGGTGACCCGGGCGAGTTGTTCTCGGCGGGCGCCGGGCGGGTCTTCGCGGATCTGCTGGCCGCCCGCGTGTGCCCCCAGGTCGCCTCCCGGACCCCTGATCCGGGCCCCATCGGCGAGCTGGTCTCGGGGATCGGCATCGGCGAGCTGAACCAGGTGGAGTCACCTGGCAGAGAGGTCGTCATCGTGCCGGTGCGGGACGCGGGCGAGGCCGTGCACCGTACGGTGCAGCTCGTCGCGGATTCGGTACCGCGGGCGATCGGGGTGCCCACGGAGCAGACCCAGGTGATCACGGTCGGCCACGGCGGCTCCGCGGGCACCCGCGCGCTGAACACGGCCCTGAAGCAGCGGCTGAACCCGGGCCCCGGCCGGTTCGGCGGTTTCGACCCCGGCGACCGGGTGGCGTACACCCCGGCCCCGGGCCGCACCGTGCCCGGCACCGTGGTCTCGGCGGACGCGGAGGGCCTGCGCCTGGAGTGCGCCGACGGCCCGGTGACCGTGCCGAAGGACCGGGTCGAGCCGGCGGTCCGGCACGGCTGGGCGATGACCGCGCACCAGGCGGCGGGAATGCGCTGGCCGGCGGCGGTCGTGGTGCTGCCGGGCGACGCGGCGCAGGGGCTCAGCCGCTCATGGGTCTACACGGCGTTCAGCCGGGGTGCGCGCCATCTCTCGGTGGTCCACGGCGCGGACCAGGCGCTACCGCGCGCGGTGGCGGACATCCCGTCCCAGGAGCGCACGACCCGCCTCCGTCCACTGCTGGAGGGTCTCCTGGCCCCGACACCGTGACCGGTCGGCGTCCGGGTGCTCCGCGAGTGAGCCGAAGAGGCACGTGCGTGCTGCCGTGGGGTGGGGGGGTTCCCGAGCCTTCCGCGAGTGAACCGAAGAGGCGCGCGGGCACCGAAACGGAGCACGCCCCCACACCCCAGGACAGCCCCACGCCAAGACTGCAATCGCAGACCCGCCACCACGCCTCGGCTCCCTCGCGAATGAGCCGAAGACGCGCGCGGGCGCTGCCGTGGGGCGGGGGGCTCCCGGGTCTTCCGCGAGTGAGCCGAAGAGGCGCGCGGGTGCCGAAAGGGAGAACGCGCGGAGGCCGCGAGGAACGAGCGGTCGAGCACGATCGACCGTCGGGACACGCTAAGGCGCCTCGGAGGCGAACCGAGCGCTCTAAAAGAACAGCCTCGGAGGCGAACCGAGCGCTCAAGAACCACCCCCGGAGGCGAACCCAGCGCTCTAAAAAACCACCCCCCGCCCGTCAGCGACGGACTTCGTCGAGGTCGTCCAGGTCCTGGCCGAGATCGTCCTCGTCGAAGACGGCGCTCACGTCGAAGCGGCAGATCACCCGCTGCGAGTCCGCCTGCTCGAAGGGGGCGCTCAGCCATTCGCCCGGCTCGGGCACCTCGTCGGAGGCCGACACCCAGAGAGTGGAGTCGCCTTCCTCCAGACCGAATTCCTTGTGCCGGGAGGCGATTTCGTCAGGTTCGTACTCCCCGAAGAGCACGCCGAGCGCGGCATGCACGCCGGCGCCCACCATCGTGCCGTCGGGGCCGTCGTCGGAGTCGACATCGGCGATGCGCTGTGCCTGTGCCAGCAGCCGCTGGGGCTCCACCACCGCGTAGTCACGGCGGATGAGCACGCTGAGGGCGTTCGGCTCGTCGGGGCCCGCGTAGGGCGGCAGCGAGTCCTCCGCTCCCGGGATCTCGAAGGGCGTGACCTCGTCGTAGCGGTCGTAGAGGCGCTCGTCGTAGACCTCCGCGGCGACGGCCAGCGCGTTGAACGCTTCGTAGACGGCCGGGTCGTCCTCTCCCGTGCGGTTCTCGACCGCCGCGAGGTGACGGTCCAGTGCGGCTTTGACCGCCTCGGCGGCGGCACGTACCTCGGCAGCGGTGGGCTGCGCAGCATCAGACATAGTGCAGACGCTATCCGTACCGGGGCTCTGCCCGCACAATAGATGCGATGCCGGAATACGAATTTGTCGACGTGTACGTTCCGCGCGGGGTCTCCCGCAGGGAGGCGACCCGTCTGCTGACCGACCATGCCGAGTACGGACACTGGGAACTGGACCGACTGAGTCTGCACCGGGACGGCAGCCGCAGAGTGCGGTTGCGCCGGCGCATCATCCGTCAGGTGCGCGCCACCTGGTGATCAGCGCGAAGAGGGCCTCGTCGTGGCGAGGCCCTCTCGGTTTCCGTGCTGTCCCGCGGCGGTCGGCCCTGCCACCGCACGCCGTCACGCCCCGCCCCGAGCCGGGCACGGACGGTGCCGGCGACCGGAAGGGGTACGGCGGTACGGAGCCTGCCGTACCGCTCAGGCGTACGGAGCCGGCCGTACGGCTCAGGCGGAGGCGCGGGCCCTCCGGTAGAGCACCGCGCCACCGAGCAGCAGGCCCGCGCCGGCCGGGATGATCAGGCCCAGCGAGCCGGCGCCGGTGTGCGCGAGGGCCTCCGAGTCGTCGGAGCGCGCGGCGGTCTGCACCACGGGGTCGTTCCCGTCACGGGTGGCCGGCTTGGTGCCGGGGTTCGCGGGCTCGCTCTCGCGGGGCTTGCCCGGGTTCTCGGGCTTGCCCGGCTCCTCCGGCTTGACGGGCTTCTCCGGCGGGGTGACGGCGTTGTTGCCGCAGTCGTTGCCGGTGGCCGCGTTGCCGAGGCCGACGACGTTCACGGTGTTGCCGCACGCGTTCACCGGGACGTCGACCGGGGCCTGGATGTGGTTGCCGGAGCCGATACCGGGAGAGTGGGATGTGCTTCCGCTCGCGTAGGAGCCCCCTCCGGTCTGGGTGCCGGAGCCCGGGTTCCCGGTCCCGGGGGTGCCCGAGCCCGGATTTCCGGTCCCGGGAGTGCCGGTGCCGTGGCTGCCGGTGCCGGACTTGTTCGCACAGGTGTTGCCGAACGCCGGGTTGAGCAGACCGACGACGTTCACGGAGTTGCCGCACGCGTTCACCGGAACGCTCACCGGCACCTGGACCGTGTTCCCGGACGCGACGCCCGGAGAGTTGGACGCCCCTCCGGCCGCCCCGGCGCCCGCGTGCGCGTAGCCGCCGCCCAGGGCGAGCGCCCCGCCCGCCGCGGCCATGGTGATCAGGCCCTTACGAGTGACCTGTCGCATAGGTGGTTCCCCTGCCTTCTTCGCCTCGTCAGGAATTCCGCCGGGGGCCCGTTCGCCCGGGGGCGGAAATGCCGGGCGGTCCCGGAGCGCATGGCACGCACTCCGGGACCGCTCGGGTTCACACCCGAACCCTCACGGGTCGAGTCACAACATCAGGAGCTGATGCAGGTGTTGCCGAAGGCGGGGTTCAGAAGCCCGATCACGGAGACCGTGTTGCCGCACACGTTCACCGGCACGTGGACCGGGACCTGAAGAACGTTGCCGGAAAGCACACCGGGAGAGCCCACGGCAGCGCCCTGAGCACCCGAGTCGGCCATGGCCACGCCCGCACCGGCGAGCACCAGACCACCTGTGGCAGCCGCAGCAGCGACGACCTTCTTGATCATTATTCCTCCTTGTTGGCAATGCGGTCCCAGCCGCGGACCGCAACACCTGTAACGAGGAGGGGGCGCAGGGGCTACGAGCGCGATGTTCCTTTCACTCTTTTCAGTCAACAGCGCACAGAGGGACGATTATTGGAGGTCCGTTTCACCGGACGTACCGGGGCACCTCACCCGATCCGGTTCAGCACGCGTCGAGGAAGCGGTCAAGCACTCGCACCCCGAACTTCAGGCCGTCGACGGGCACTCGCTCGTCCACCCCGTGGAACATTCCCGCGAAGTCCAGCTCGGGCGGCAGCCGCAGCGGCGCGAAGCCGAAGCAGCGGATGCCGAGGTCGTCGAACGACTTGGCGTCCGTGCCCCCGGACAGCATGTACGGGACGGCGCGGGCGATGGGGTCCTCGGCCTTCAGCGCCGTCTGCATCGCGTCCACGAGATCGCCGTCGAAGCTGGTCTCCAGCGCCTTGTCGCCGTGCACGTCCTCACGGCGGACCCTCGGTCCGAGGAGCCGGTCGAGATCGGCGAGGAACTCCTCCTCGTACCCCGGCAGAAAGCGCCCGTCGACATGGGCGGTGGCCTGACCGGGGATGACGTTCACCTTGTAGCCCGCGCCGAGCATCGTGGGGGCGGCGGAGTTGCGCAGGGTCGCGCCGACCATCTTCGCGATCCCGCCCAGCTTGGCGAGGGTCGCGTCCATGTCCTCCGGGTCGAGCGGGGTGCCGAGCGCGTCGGAGAGCTCGTCCAGGAACGACCGTACGGTCTTGGTCACCCGCACCGGCCAGGTGTGACGGCCGAGCCGGCCGACGGCCTCGCACAGTTCGGTGATGGCGTTGTCGTTGTTGGTCATCGACCCGTGGCCGGCGGTGCCGTCCACGGTCAGGCGCATCCAGTGCATGCCCTTCTGCGCCGTCTCGACGAGATAGAGGCGCAGATTCTCGTTGACGGTGAAGGAGAATCCCCCGACCTCGCCGATGCCCTCCGTGACGCCCTCGAAGAGATCCGGGTGCTTGTCGACGAGGTGGCGGGCGCCGTAGGTCCCGCCGGCCTCCTCGTCGGCGACGAACGCGAGCACCACGTCGCGCGGGGGCCTGCGCCCGGAGCGCAGCCGGTCCCGTACGACGGCGAGCGTCATCGCGTCCATGTCCTTCATGTCCACGGCGCCACGGCCCCAGACGCAGCCGTCCGCGATCTCGCCGGAGAACGGGTGGTGCGTCCAGTCGTCCGCGTTGGCCGGCACGACATCGGTGTGGCCGTGGATGAGCAGCGCGGGCCGGGAGGGGTCCTCGCCCTCGATCCGGGCCACGGTGGAGGCGCGCCCCTTGTGGGACTCGATGATCCTCGGTTCGAGCCCGACCTCGGCGAGCTTCTCCGCGACGTATTCGGCCGCCACCCGCTCCCCCGGTCCCGAGTGGTCCCCGTAGTTGCTGGTGTCGATCCGGATCAGCTCACGGCAGAGGTCGACGACCTCGTCCTCGCCCGAGACGGTACGGGCCGTATTCGACTCGCTCACGCTGATTCCTCCCGCTGTCGCCGCTGGTGGTTCCCCCTCATCCTCCCGCGCGGGGAGCCGGACCCCAAGAGAGCGGGGCCGCCCGCCGCCGGCCGCCGCCCGCCCGCCCGGGACGGGGGTGGAGGGTGATCGGGCACAGCCGAATGTTTGCTATGGTTTTCCACGTCGGAACGGCCCAGGCCGTACGGCAGACACCTGGTCCGGGTGGCGGAATGGCAGACGCGCTAGCTTGAGGTGCTAGTGCCCTTTATCGGGCGTGGGGGTTCAAGTCCCCCCTCGGACACACTTTTTCACAGCGGTGCGGGCAGTGGGTGGTGACTCATCGGTCACGGCCCACTTTTTTGTGTCCGTGGTCCCGACACCCGGCGACTGCCTCGCGCGGTCGCCGTCGCCGCATACAGTCACGTCGGTGAGACGCAGACGCCCCGCACCGCCCAGCCCCCTCCCCCAGCGTGACGGGATCGACCCCGTGCGCATCCGGCTGCCGGAGGATCCCGGCGGGCGGTGGGCGACCGTGTACGACCATGTGGCGGCTCGGTACGGGCACGAGCGGGCGGGCGCGCTGTTCGCGGAGGGGCGGATCGTCTCGGTGGAGGGGAGCGTCGCGGCGGACGAGCCGTACACCGCCGGGCGGTACCTCTGGTTCCACCGGGATTTTGCGCCCGAGGAGCGGGTTCCGTTCGAGATCGGGATCGTGCACCGCGACGAGCGGCTGCTGATCGTGGACAAACCGCACTTCCTCGCCACCACACCGCGCGGGCGCCATGTCACCGAGACCGCGCTCGCGCGGCTGCGGCGGGATCTCGGGCTGCCGAGGCTGCAGCCCGCGCACCGGCTGGACCGGCTCACGGCGGGGCTGGTCCTCTTCGTCGTGCGGGAGGAGGACCGGGGGGCGTATCAGACCCTGTTCGGCGAGCGGCGGGTGCGCAAGGAGTACGAGGGGGTGGCCCGTCACGATCCCGCGGTGGAGCTTCCCCGGACCGTACGCAGCCGGATCGTGAAGGAGCACGGGGTGATGGCGGCCCATGAGGTGGCGGGCGAGCCGAACAGCGAGAGCCGGATCGAGCTGGTGGAACGGCGGGGCGGGCTCGGTCGCTACCGGCTGGTGCCCGTCACCGGACGCACCCATCAGCTCAGGGTCCATATGAACGCGATCGGGCTGCCGCTCCTGGACGATCCGCTGTTTCCGGCCGTCCGGGAGCCCGCCGACGACGACTGGTCCCGGCCACTGCAACTGCTCGCGAAGGTACTGGAGTTCACCGATCCGGTGACGGGAGAGCCGTATCGCTTTGAAAGCAGGCTGCGGCTCTCCCGCTGGGGGTGACGCGGCTCAGTGGCCGCGCCGGATCCACTCGTCCAGGTGGGGCGCCTCGTCGGCGACGGTCGTCGGGTCGCCGTGGCCCGTGAGGACCGCCGTCGCGGGCGGCAGCGTCAGCAGCCGTTCGCGGATCGAGCCGATGATGGTGGGGAAGTCACTGAAGGACCGGCCGGTCGCGCCGGGGCCGCCCTGGAAGAGGGTGTCACCGGTGAAGACCGTCGCGAGAGCGGGGGCGTACAGGCAGACCGCGCCCGGCGCGTGTCCCGGGGTGTGGAGCACGGTCAGTTCGGCTCCGGCGACGGTGAGGACCTGGCCGTCGGCCAGTTCACCGTCGGGGGCGCGGTCGGGGTGGGTCTGCTTCCACAGCGGCAGGTCGTCGGGGTGCAGCAGGATCGGGGCGCCGGTGGCGGCGGCGAGCGCCGGGGCTGCGTCGATGTGGTCGTTGTGGGCGTGGGTGCAGACGATCGCGCGGAGGGCGCGGCCGTTCAGCGCGGTCTCGATCGCGGCGGCGTCATGGGCGGCGTCGACGACGATCGCCTCCGCGTCGTCGCCCACGATCCACACGTTGTTGTCGACGTCCCAGGTGCCGCCGTCGAGGGAGAAGGTGCCCGAGGTGACGAGCCGTTCGATGCGCGCGGCCATCAGAACATCACCACGGAGCGCAGGACGTCGCCCTGGTGCATGCGGGTGAAGGCGTCCTCGATGTCGTCGAGGCCGATGGTTTCGGTGACGAACGCGCCGAGGTCGATCCGGCCCTGCTGGTGCAGGTCGATCAGCATCGGGAAGTCACGGGAGGGCAGACAGTCCCCGTACCACGACGACTTCAGCGCACCTCCGCGCCCGAACACGTCCAGCAGCGGCAGCTCCAGCGTCATCTCCGGGGTGGGCACGCCCACGAGGACGACGGTGCCCGCCAGGTCACGGGCGTAGAACGCCTGCCGGTACGTCTCGGGGCGCCCGACCGCGTCGATGACCACATCCGCGCCGAACCCGCCCGTCAGCTCCCGGATCGCCTCCACCGGATCGCCGGTACGGGAGTTGACCGTGTGGGTGGCGCCCATCTTCGCCGCCGTTTCCAGCTTGCGGTCGTCGATGTCGACCGCGATGATCCGGCCCGCACCCGCCAGCCGCGCGCCGACGATCGCCGCGTCGCCGACGCCACCGCATCCGATCACCGCGACACTGTCCCCGCGTCCGACCTCACCGGTGTTGACCGCGGCCCCGATCCCCGCCATGATCCCGCAGCCCAGCAGCCCGGCGACCGCCGGCGACACCGCGGGATCGACCTTGGTGCACTGACCGGCCGCCACCAGGGTCTTCTCGGCGAAGGCCCCGATACCGAGCGCCGCGGACAGCTCCGTGCCGTCCGTGAGGGTCATCTTCTGCCGGGCGTTGTGCGTGTCGAAGCAGTACCACGGCCGCCCGCGTCGGCACGCCCGGCAACGGCCGCACACCGCACGCCAGTTCAGGATGACGAAGTCACCCGGGGCGACCTCGGTGACACCGGGGCCCACCGACTCGACGACACCCGCCGCCTCATGGCCGAGCAGGAACGGGAAATCGTCACTGATCCCGCCCTGCTTGTAGTGCAGATCGGTATGACAGACCCCGCACGCCTGGACCGTCACCACCGCCTCGCCCGGTCCCGGATCGGGAACCACCACCGTCTCCACCCGCACCGGCTCACCCCGGCCCGGCGCCACCACGCCCCGCACCTGCTGCGACATCAAAACCCTGCCCTTCTCCGCACATCGGTGTCGACCACACTACGGACAGTTCCGGCGGTGTGCCGCGCTGGCCCGGATGTACGGTACACACCGGTCTCGGCGGGTGTGTTCCCGGCCGGGGTACGGCATGACCGGCCCCGCGCCGGAGCAGGACGACGGGGTGGGGCAGGGCCGTTCGTGGCGGTGACCGCCCTGGGCGGCGGCGTTCGCGCAGAGGCGTGGCCGGGGCGTCGTCGGCCGTCGGGCCCGGCGGCGGGGGTGGTGAGGGCGAGGGCGGTGACCTGTCCGGCAGGGCCCGCGGAATCCGCCGTCTCCGCGAGCCCTGCCTGTATACCTGTGCGGTATACGTTCAGGGGCCCCGGCGCCTCGGGGCTCTCGTGAGGGTGTGATCCGCCGTCGCCGGGCGCTCGGGGTGCCGGCCGGGCCTCGGCCACGATGGGGGGTGGTCACCGGGGAACGGCCCGACGGCACGTACCGGGCACCTCCGGCGATGGTGTCAGGGTTCACCGCCGCGCAGATAGAGATCTGAGCTAGTTCTGAGGTTGGGGCCGCGGACGCGGGACCGCGCGTGCCGGCCGGACCGGCACCGGGGCGGGACGCGCACGCGGCGCGCGGGTGAGGACACCGCGCCGGGTACCGGCCTCGGACCGGGGACTTCGCGCGCAGAGGAGCCCACGGGAGAGCGGGAGCCTCAGCGGTACGGGTGCCCCGGGTCCGTCACGGGTCAGGTCGCCGGGTCCGGCGCGAGGACGTCCAGCTCGGCGAGCGCGCCGACCGCGATCTGCCGGGTGACCTCTTCCGCCCGGACCGCGTCTCCCTCCCGTACGGCCTCGGCGACCTGGACGTGCAGGGTGACGGCCGCCGGATCCGGGTCGTCGAACATGACCTGGTGGTGCGTACGGCCGGTGAGGATCGCCGCCACCACGTCGCCGAGCCGCGCGAACATCTCGTTGCCCGACGCGGTGAGCACGATCCGGTGGAACGCGATGTCGTGCTCCAGATAGCGCTCCAGCTGGTGCCCGCGCGACGTGGCGACCATCCCGAGCGCGCACTCGGTGAGCCGGGCGCACTGCTCGGGGGTGGCGTTGCGGGCGGCGAGACCGGCCGCGACCGGCTCGATCGCGGACCGCAGCACGGTCAGCGAACGCAGTTGCCGGGGACGGTCGGCCCCGGCCAGCCGCCAGCGGATGACCTGGGGGTCGTAGACGTTCCACTCCTCGATGGGGCGTACGGTCACGCCGACCCGGCGCCGGGACTCCACCAGGCGCATCGATTCGAGGACGCGGACCACTTCACGGACGACCGTGCGCGAGACGTCGAAGCGGCGGGCGATCTCGTCGGTGCGCAGCACGCTGCCCCGTCCGTACTCGCCCGCCGTGATCGCGAGGCCAAGGGTGTCCAGCACATGTGTATGGAGGCCATGGCCCGCTGTGGTCATGAAACCCAGCCTACGGGGCGCACCTCACACCTTAAAAGTATGACGTTTAGGTCTCGACCACTTGAATAAGTCGTACGTAATAGGTTTCAGTAGCGCGACGGACCGATGTCGACACCGGAGTCGACGTCAGACAGCGAGGCACGCAGATGAGCACCCCACACGTCGTCGTGGTGATGGGCGTGGCAGGAACCGGCAAGACCACGATCGGGCCCCTGCTCGCGCGCGCACTGGGCGTTCCGTACGCCGAGGGCGACGACTTCCACCCGCCGGAGAACATCGCCAAGATGTCCGCCGGGACGCCACTGGGCGACGACGACCGGTGGCCCTGGCTCGACGCGATCGGGCAGTGGGCGCACGGCCGGGCGGGCGCGGGCGGGGTGGTCTCCAGCTCGGCGCTCAAGCGGGCCTACCGCGACCGCCTGCGGGCCGCCGCCCCGGGCGCCGTGTTCCTCCATCTCACCGGCGAGCGGGAACTCATCGAGCGCCGGATGGCCGGGCGCAGGGGGCACTTCATGCCCACACGGCTGCTGGACTCGCAGTTCGCCGCGCTCCAGCCGCTCGACGCGGACGAGTCGGGCGTCGCCGTCGATGTCTCCGGCACCCCGGAGGAGATCACCGCCCGGGCGCTCGCCGCGCTGGGCCGCCCGACCCCGTGACCTCCCCCGCATCCCCCGTACGACACCACTCACCCTCCACGAAGGAATCACCGTGACCAGTCTCAGCGTCGAGACGCTGGCGGCGGGCGCCACCGAGCCGATCACCTCGGCGGGCAACGCCCAGCTCGGCATCGCCGTCCTCGCGGGCATCGCCGTCATCGTGCTGCTCATCACCAAGTTCAAGATGCACGCCTTCCTCGCGCTGACCATCGGGTCCCTGGCGCTCGGGGCGTTCGCGGGCGCACCGCTCGGCAAGGCCATCGAGTCCTTCTCCAAGGGGCTCGGCTCCACGGTCGCCGGTGTGGGTGTGCTGATCGCGCTCGGCGCCATCCTCGGCAAGCTGCTGGCCGACTCGGGCGGCGGCGACCAGATCGTGGACACCATCCTGGCGAAGGCGAACGGCCGGACGATGCCGTGGGCGATGGTGCTGATCGCCTCCGTGATCGGTCTGCCGCTGTTCTTCGAGGTCGGTATCGTCCTGCTGATCCCGGTCGTGCTGATGGTCGCCAAGCGCGGCAACTACTCGCTGATGCGGATCGGTATCCCCGCGCTGGCCGGCCTCTCGGTGATGCACGGTCTGATTCCGCCGCACCCCGGCCCGCTGGTGGCGATCGACGCCCTCGGCGCCAACCTCGGGGTCACCCTGGCGCTCGGCGTCCTGGTCTCCATACCGACGGTGATCATCGCCGGTCCGCTGTTCTCCCGGTACGCGGCCCGCTGGGTCGACATCCCCGCGCCGGAGAACATGATCCCCGCGCGGCCCTCCGAAGACCTGGACAGGCGCCCCGGCTTCGGCGCGACCGTGTTCACGGTGCTGCTGCCCGTCGTGCTCATGCTGTCGAACGCGCTGGTCGAGATCGTCGTCGACGACCCCGGGAATCCGGTGCAGAAGGTCACCGACGTCATCGGCTCGCCCCTGATCGCCCTGCTCGCCGCCGTGCTCGTGGGGCTGTTCACCCTCGGCCGCGCCGCCGGGTTCACCAAGGAGCGGATCTCCTCGACCGTCGAGACCTCGCTCGCCCCGATCGCGGGTGTGCTGCTGATCGTCGGCGCGGGCGGTGGCTTCAAGCAGACCCTGATCGACGCCGGTGTGGGCGAGATGATCCTGGACATCTCCGAGAGCTGGTCGATCCCGACGCTGCTGCTGGCCTGGCTGATCGCGGTGGCGATCCGGCTGGCGACCGGTTCCGCGACGGTGGCGACGATCTCCGCGGCCGGCCTGGTCACGCCGCTCGCGGCCGGGATGTCGACGACGGAGTCGGCGCTTCTGGTGCTGGCCATCGGTGCCGGTTCCCTCTTCTTCAGCCATGTCAACGACGCCGGCTTCTGGCTGGTGAAGGAGTACTTCGGCATGAGCGTCGGCCAGACGGTCAAGACCTGGTCGGTGATGGAGACGATCATCTCGGTCGTCGGCATCGTCTTCGTACTGCTGCTCTCGCTGGTGCTGTAGGGCGCGCGGACCGGATGTCCCGCGGTGGGTCCGCCCCACCGCGGGACATCGTTGTGCCGGGGAACGCCCGCCCGGCGGTCCCGGTCGGCCCTGCCGGAGCCGCTGGACGACACTCGCGTCGGGCCGGCCGCTCCGGCGGTCGCGAGCCCCGCGCGGCTCAGCCGGTCGCCGCCGCGGCGGCACGCCCCGCCGCGCGCCCGGAGAAGACGCAGCCGCCGAGGAAGGTGCCCTCCAGGGACCGGTAGCCGTGAACACCGCCGCCGCCGAAGCCGGCCGCCTCCCCCGCCGCGTACAGCCCCGTCAGCGGGCCGCCGTCCTCGGTGAGCACCCGGGAGGACAGGTCGGTCTCCAGCCCGCCGAGCGACTTGCGGGTGAGGACGCTCAGCCGCACGGCGATCAGCGGACCGGCGGCGGGGTCGAGGATGCGGTGCGGGGCGGCCGTGCGGATCAGCTTGTCACCGAGGTAGTTGCGGGCCCCTCGGATGGCCGTGACCTGGAGGTCCTTGGTGAACGGGTTCCGGATCTCGCGGTCCCTGGCGAGGATCTCGCGCCGCAGTTCCGCCTCCTCGATCAGCGGCTCCTTGGTGAGCGCGTTCATTCCGCGTACGAGGGCGGAGAGGTCCTTCTCGACCACGAAGTCCACGCCCCGGTCCATGAACGCCCGCACCGGGCCCGGCACCTCGGCCCGGGCGCGCCCGATGACCCCGCGCACCGACTTCCCGGTGAGGTCGGGGTTCTGCTCGGAGCCCGAGAGGGCGAACTCCTTGCCGATGATCCTCTGGTCGAGGACGAACCACGTGTAGTCGTAGCCGGACCGCATGATGTGTTCGAGCGTGCCGAGGGTGTCGAAGCCGGGGAACAGCGGCACCGGCAGCCGCTTCCCGCGCGCGTCGAACCAGAGCGACGAGGGGCCGGGCAGGATCCGGATGCCGTGCCGGGCCCAGACCGGGTTCCAGTTCTCGATGCCCTCGGTGTAGTGCC
This sequence comes from Streptomyces sp. NPDC004609, assembly GCF_042873655.1. NCBI lineage: Bacteria > Bacillati > Actinomycetota > Actinomycetes > Kitasatosporales > Streptomycetaceae > Streptomyces > Streptomyces sp. NPDC004609. The sequence goes on from NZ_JBIALS010000023.1 coordinate 24,818, forward strand.
ACATCCGGTCGCGGTTGATGTGGCTGGCGCCCGCACGCTCCGCGATGCCCAGCATCAGCCCGTCGACGTGCGCGGGCACGCCGGAGAGCATCCTCTCCGGCGGCGCGCCCAGCCGGCCGGGCCACTGGGCGCGTACGAGGTCGTGGTTGCCGCCGATCCCGCCCGAGGTGACGATCACCGCCTGGGCGCGGAACTCGAAGGCCCCGGCGACCTCACGGCTGCTCGCGGTGCCGCGCCGGGCGGCGGACGGTTCGAGCACCTCACCGCTGACGGTGTCGAGCGCGCCGCCGGTGCTGCCGAGGGCGGTCACCCGGTGCCGGAACGCCGTGCGGACGAGCCCGCGCGCGACGCCTTCCCCGACCCGCCGCTCGAAGGGCGCGACCAGCCCGGGTCCCGTACCCCAGGTGATGTGGAAACGGGGGACGGAGTTGCCGTGGCCGGTGGCGTCGTAGCCGCCCCGCTCGGCCCAGCCGACGACCGGGAAGAACCGCACTCCCCTCTCGTGCAGCCAGGCCCGTTTCTCCCCGGACGCGAAGTCGACGTACGCCTCGGCCCACTGGCGCGGCCAGTGGTCCTCCTCGCGGTCGAACCCGGCCGTGCCCAGCCAGTCCTGGTACGCCAGGTCCCGGCTGTCCCTGATCCTCATCCGGCGCTGTTCGGGCGAGCCGACGAGGAACAGTCCGCCGAAGGACCAGTGCGCCTGGCCGCCGACGCACTGTTCCGGCTCCTGGTCCAGGAGGATCACCTTGCGCCCGGCGTCGACGAGTTCCGCGGTGGCCACCAGACCCGCGAGACCCGCCCCGATCACGATCACATCAGCGTCGTACGCCATGGTGTCCATCCTTGTCCGGCCGGGTCGGGCAGTTGGCTGGTCCGATCCTCCGTACGGGCCGGTAACCAGTCAACCGCCGGGGCGGACCCGGTGGTGATGGAATGAGGGGCATGAACGCAGGGATGAGTTCCGCCGACGAGATCCTGGACGTCGTCGACGCGTCCGACCGGGTCGTCGGACGGGCCCGCCGGGGTGACGTCTACGCCCGGGGGCTGTGCCACCGCGCCGTGTTCGTCCTGGCCAGGGACGCCGACGGCCGGATCTTCGTCCACCGCCGGACGGCGGGCAAGCTGGTATTCCCCTCGCTGTACGACATGTTCGTGGGCGGTGTCGTCGGGGCGGGCGAGAGCTACGACGACGCGGCGCTGCGGGAGGCCGAGGAGGAGCTGGGCGTCCGTGGACTCCCCCGGCCCGTACCGCTGTTCAGGTTTCTGTACGAGGACGGCACCGGGTCGTGGTGGTCGGCGGTGTACGAGGTCCGCTGCGAGCTGCCCGTGCGGCCGCAGGCCGAGGAGGTCGCCTGGCACGCCTTTCTGACGGAGGCCGAGGTCGAGCGGCGGCTCGGCGAGTGGGAGTGGGTGCCCGACGGGCTCGCGGCCTACGCCCGGCTGCGCGCCGGGCGCCCCGGGGCCCGGCGCCCCGGGCCCGGGCGCCCGGAACGTGACGGGGACCACGGAGCCCCGTGATCACGCCGCGAGTAGGGTGCGCAGGGTGACCGATTTCGTACGGAGCCTGCGCCTGTGGTTCGCGCCCGAGCGAGTGCGGGACGAGGGCGAGACCCCCGACTACCGCTTCTCTTTGGCCAATGAGCGGACCTTTCTCGCCTGGCTCCGGACCGCCCTCGCGCTCATCGCGGGCGGCTTCGCCGTCGACCAGTTCCTGCCCGATCTGCGGTGGGCGGTCCGGGCGGGCATGGCGCTGGCGCTGCTGGCGGCCGGAGTGCTGTGCGCGCTCCGGGCGGTCAACCACTGGGTGCGGTGCGAGCGGGCCATGCGGCGCGGCGAGGACCTGCCGGTGTCCCGGCTGCCCGCGCTGCTGAGTCTGGTGATCGCGCTCGTCGCGGTGGGGATGGTGGTCGTGGTGCTGTTCGGCTGGGGAGGCACGCGGTGACCCCGGCCGCTTCCGGGCCGGGTACCGCACCCGTATCCCCGGGAGCCGGGCGGTGACGGCGGGCCCCGGGGGCCCCGGGGTCCCGGGGCGGGATCCGGGGCTCCAGCCGGAGCGGACCCGGCTGGCGTGGCGCAGGACCACGCTGGCGTTCACGGTGGTGACCGTGCTCGCGGTCCGGGGGACGGTGAGCGGCGGCGAGGTGGGCACGGCGGCGGTGGTGGGGCTGGCCTTCAGTCTGCTGATGTGGCTCGGTTTTCTGCGGGTGGCCCAGTGGCGCATACGGATCCTGGGGGCCGACCCCCGGCCGCGGGTGCTGCCGGTGCGGGCGGCGCTGGCGGCGGTGGGGTTCACGGTGGCACTGGCGGTCTCGGCGGTGGCGATCCTGAGGTGACGCGCGGGGGCGGCGCGTGGGCCCGTCGGGAGGTTCCGGGGACTAGCCTGGGCAGGACAGAACGACACTAACCAGACAAAAGGTAAGGGTCATGACCGTTCTCCATCAGGAACACTCCGCCCACGAGCACACGCACGGTCCGGCCTGCGGCCACACCGGGGTCCCGCACGGCGACCATGTCGACTACGCGCACGACGGGCATCTCCACCGCGAGCACTCGGGCCACTGGGACGAGTGCGAGCCGGGTGAGCACGTGGCCCACAGCGGTCACACGCACCAGCACGGGCCCTCCTGCGGGCACCCGGCGGTGGAGCACGGCGACCATGTCGACTACGTGCACGACGGACACCGGCACGCGGCCCACGACGGGCACTGGGACGATCACTGACCTCCGGCACCGGGGCCTCGCGCCCCGGCCCGCCGAGCCCCGTCCCGGCACCCCGCACACGTACTCCTCGCACGTCTTCGCCCCGCGTACGGGCACCCCGCACGCCTTCGCCTCGCGCACCGGCGCACCGCCGTCCGGCATCACGCTCCTCCGTATCCCGTATCCCGTATCCCGTATCCCGGACTCCCCGGGCGGCTCGCGCCCCGGGGAGTCCCGCGTTTCCCGGCCGACGGCCGGCCCCGCGTGTGATCCGGACCCCGTTCCGGCCGCGCACTGGACGACATACCGACTGGTCGGTCATTATCGGGAGGTCATGTCCGTCCTCCCCCGGAGGTGCCCAGATGAGCCACGTCCCCCCGCCCGGTCTCGACCCCGTGAGCCTCCGCGGTCGCCTCGACCGCGAGCGGCCGGGCCTGGTGAGCGGACCGCTCAGCGCCCGGCTGATCCAGGGCGGGCGCTCCAACCTCACCTACTCCGTGACCGACGGCACCGGCCGCTGGGTGGTGCGCCGTCCTCCGCTGGGGCATGTCCTGGCGACGGCGCACGACATGAAGCGCGAGCACCGGGTGATCAGCGCGCTGCACCCCACGGGGGTCCCGGTGCCCGAGCCGGTGCTGCTGTGCGAGGACGAGTCGGTGCTCGGATCACCGTTCTACGTCATGGAGTTCGTGGAGGGTACGCCGTACCGCACGGCGGAGGAGCTGGCACCCATCGGCCCCGAGCGCACCCGGCAGGTCCTCCTCGGCCTGGTCGACACCCTCGTCGATCTGCACGCCGTCGACCCGGAGTCGGTCGGCCTCGGCGACTTCGGCCGCCCGGAGGGCTTCCTCGACCGGCAGCTGCGGCGGTGGGGCAAGCAGCTGGACGCCTCCCGCACCCGTGAACTCGCCGGGATCGACGAACTCCAGGCCGCGCTCGGGCGCTCGCTGCCCGCCTCCCCCGCGCCCACCGTCGTCCACGGCGACTACCGGCTCGACAACGTCCTCGTCGGTACGGACGACCGGATCAAGGCGGTCCTGGACTGGGAGATGTCCACCCTCGGCGATCCGCTGACCGACCTCGGGCTGCTGGCGATGTACAGCGAGGAGCTGAACGTGCCCGACGCGCCCATCAACACCACGGCCGCCGCGCCCGGGCACCCGAAGACCGCGGAGCTGATCGAGCGGTACGCCGCCCGGTCCGGCCGGGACACCTCCGCCGTCTCCTGGTACACGGCCTTCGCCTGGTTCAAGCTCGCCGTGATCCTGGAGGGCATCCACTACCGGTACACCCTCGGGCAGACCGTCGGCGACGGCTTCGACCGGATCGGCGGCCTCGTGCCCGTCTTCATCGAGCACGGGCTCACCACCCTCCAGGAAGGCTGAGGACACCCATGGACTTCGCATTCGACGCCCGTACCGAAGAGCTGCGGGGCCGGCTGCTCGCCTTCATGGAGGAGCACGTCCTGCCCGCCGAGCCGGTGGCGGAGGAGCAGCGGGCGCGGCTCGCCTCGCCGTGGGACACGCCCGCGGTCGTGGAGGACCTCAAGGCGGAGGCACGCAGGCAGGGCCTGTGGAACCTCTTCCTGCCGGACGAGGAGCACGGAGCCGGGCTGACGAACCTTCAGTACGCCCCCCTCGCCGAGATCACCGGCCGCAGCCCGCAGCTCGGCCCGACCGCGGTCAACTGCGCGGCCCCCGACACCGGGAACATGGAGGTGCTCGCCCAGTTCGGCAGCGAGGCGCAGAAGAAGCAGTGGCTGGAACCGCTGCTCTCCGGCGAGATCCGCTCGGCGTTCGCGATGACCGAGCCCGAGGTCGCGTCGTCGGATGCCACGAACATCCGGACGCGGATCGACCGCGACGGCGACGACTACGTCGTCAACGGCCGCAAGTGGTACATCTCCGGTGCGATGAACCCCGACTGCCGGATCTTCATCGTGATGGGCAAGAACGACCCGGACGGCGCGGACATCCGCCGCCAGCAGTCCATGATCCTGGTGCCGAGGGACACCCCGGGACTGGAGATCCGGCGTGCCATGCGGGTGTACGGCTACGAGGACCACTGGCACGGCGGGCACGCCGAGGTCGGTTTCGACGACGTCCGGGTGCCCGTGTCGAACCTCGTCGGCGAGGAGGGCGGCGGGTTCGCGATCGCGCAGGCACGGTTGGGTCCGGGCCGTATCCACCACTGCATGCGGCTCATCGGCATGGCCGAGCGCGCGATCGGGCTGATGTGCGAGCGGGCCGCGTCCCGTACCGCCTTCGGGAAGCCGCTCGCGCAGCAGGGCGTGATCCAGAACTGGATCGCCGACGCGCGGGTGACAGTCGAACAGCTGCGGCTGCTGGTCCTGAAGACCGCGTGGCTCATGGACACGGTCGGCAACCGGGGTGCGCACACCGAGATCCAGGCGATCAAGATCGCGACTCCGCGGGCGGTGGTGGACATCCTGGACCGGGCGGTCCAGATCCACGGCGCCGGCGGGGTGAGCCAGGACTTCCCGCTGGCGGAGCTGTGGGCGGCGGCGAGGACGCTGCGGCTGGCGGACGGGCCGGACGAGGTGCACCAGCGGTCGCTGGCGCGGCGCGAGCTCAGGTCGTACGCGTAGGGCCCGTCCCGGGGCCTCCGCCCCGCCCCCGCGTCTCACACGCCGGCAGGGCTGTCACTGCCGTACGGCGGGGAGGACGGGGTGCGGGGCCCGGGCCGGATCAGGGACGCAGGGCGCGGAGCAGGAGGTCCGCGAGGTGGGCGGCGACCTGCTGCTTGGTGAGCGGGCCGTCGGGGCGGTACCACGTGGACAGGTGGTGGACCGACCCGAAGTGGTAGTCCACGACCAGGTCCGCGGGGGTCGCCGACGAGAACACCCCGCTAGCCTGCCCTTCCTCCACCAGCGCCCGGAAGCGCTCGTGGTACCGGCGCCGCTCGGCCCGCACCTGCTTGAGCTTCTCGGGGCTCAGATGGTGCATCGAGCGGAAGAAGATGTGCGCGTCCTCCAGGTTGTCGATGGTCGTGACGACGACATCGGCCGCGGCTCCGCGCAGGCGCTGCTCCACGGGCTCGTCGGCGTCGGCGAAGGCGTCGAGGCGTTCCTGCTGGAGGCGGAGCATCCGGGCGTAGACCTCCTGGAGGAGGTCCTCCTTGGAACCGAAGTAGTGGTACAGCGCGCCCTTGGTGACCCCCGCCGCCTCGACGATCTCCTGGACGGAGGTGCGGTCGTATCCCCGCTCGGCGAAGAGCCTGGTGGCAGCGGCCAGCAACTTCTGCGGTACGGGGGTGTCATCCCCGTCCGTCGTCCTGGCCATGCCGCCACCCACCTCTCCATCGATAACACTCGGTAACGTATCCGGGAAAGCGGAGTTCCCGCCCGAGGATCTTCCCACTTGTCGCCCCGCGCGGGCTCCGGTCACCGGTGCGCGCGGGGCGCGCCCGGCTCAGCTTCGGCCGCGGGACGCGTACGGGCGTACGCCTTCACCGTTTCTCCCCGCCGAACGGCGGGGGAACCCGCCCGCCGCCTGCGGTCTCACGCCCCGGCGTCCTCCCACTTCCGCTGGAGGTGGTTCATTCCGGACAGCCACCGCTCGGGCTCGGCCGCGCGGGACCGGTAGTAGCCGGCGACCTCGGGGTGGGGCAGGATCAGGAAGCGGTCGGCGGCGATGCCCTCGAAGAGCGCGGCCACGACGTCCTCGGGCTCGATCGCGCCGGGGGCGAGGACCAGTTCGCCCGCCGAACCGGCCGCGGTGAGCATGTCCGTACGCACGCCCTGGGGGCAGATGGCGTGCACCTTCAGACCCCGGTGCCGGTAGGTGAGCGAGAGCCATTCGGCGAAGGCGTAGGCGCCGTGCTTGGACACGCTGTAGGGGGCGGCGCCGACCATGGTGAGCAGCCCGGCCGCAGAGACGGTGGAGACGAAGCGTCCGCTCCCGCGCTCCAGCCAGTCGGGCAGCAGGGTGCGGACCGCGCGGACATGGGCCATCACATTGACGTCCCAGGCCGCCGCCCAGACCGGCTCACCGGCGAAGGCGTCGCCGGGCGAGGCGAGGCCCGCGTTGGCGCAGTAGACGTCGACCGTGCCGTCGAGGGCGTCGCGCGCCTCCTCGATGATCCCGGAGGCGTCTCCGGGGACGGCGGTCGCGCCGATCTCGGCGGCGACGGCCCGCGCCCGGCCAGGGTCGATGTCGTTGACGACGACCCGGGCGCCCTCCGCCGCGTATCTGCGGGCGAGCGCGGCTCCGATACCGCCGCCCGCGCCCGTGACCACCACTCCAGCGCCCTGCACCGTGCTCATCGCTCTCCGCCTCTCCCTGACCGCTTCAGCAACAGACTAACCAGTCGGTATGTTCGGGGGAAGAGAGGTCCGGCCCGCGAGCCGCACGGGCGGTGCCACCGTGCCGCCAGAACGCGATGCCGCCACGGCCGGCCGGGTCGTTCCCCGCGCCCGCCCCGCGCGCTAACGTGCGTGGTCATGACAGACATCCTTCCGGAGGGAGTCCGATGAGCCTGTCCAGACGGGGTGTGCTGGCCGCGTCGGGCGCCGCGGGCGCCCTCGCCGCGGGCGGTGCCGGCGCACGGGCGGCCGGCGGTTCCCCCGCCGCGCGCCCGCGGGTGCGCACCGGCTTCGACCGCCTCGTCGCCGACGGCTACGGCACGCTGGCGGGGCATCGCGTCGGAGTGGTCACCAACCCGACCGGGATCACCTCCGCCCTCCACCACATCGTGGATGTCATGCACGCCGACGAGCGCGTGAACCTGGTCGCCGTCTTCGGCCCCGAGCACGGCTTCCGCGGCACGGCTCAGGCGGGCGGCTCCGAGGGGCGCCACGACGACCCGGCAACGGGACTGCCGGTATACGACATCTACCGGAAGTACGGACAGCCGCTCGCGGACGTCTTCACCGCGTCGGGCGTGGAGACGATCGTCTTCGACATCCAGGACGTGGGCGCGCGCTTCTACACCTACATCTGGACGCTGTACGACTGCATGCGGGCCGCGGCGACGGCGGGCAAGCGGTTCGTCGTGCTCGACCGGCCGAACCCGGTGACGGGACGGTCCGCCCTGGGACCGGTGCTGGACCGGGCGTTCGGGACCTTCGTCGGCCGTGAGCCGATCGCGCAGGCGCACGGGATGACGGTGGCCGAGCTGGCGCACCTGTTCAACGGCGAGTTCCTCCGGGAGCGGCCGGCCGAGCTGGAGACCGTACGGATGTCGGGCTGGCGCCGTTCGGACTTCTTCGACCTGACGGGTCTTCCGTGGGTGCCGCCGAGCCCCAACATGCCGACGCCGGGGACCGCGCTCGTGTACGCGGGCACCTGTCTGTTCGAGGGCACGGAGCTGTCGGAGGGGCGCGGCACGACCCGTCCCTTCGAACTGCTCGGCGCGAAGGGCGTCGACTGGAGGTGGGCGGAGGCGGCCAATGCGCTGGGACTGCCGGGCGTGCGCTTTCGCGAGGCGTATTTCGCGCCGACGTTCTCCAAGTTCGCCGGGCAGACGATCGGCGGGGTGCAGGTGCATGTGCACGACCGGAGTGTGTACGACCCCGTGCGTACCGGTATCGGCCTGCTGGTGACGGCCCGGCGGAGCTGGCGCGGCTTCGCCTGGCTGCGCACCGATCCGACCTGGATCGACAAGCTCACGGGCTCGGCGAGGGTCCGCACGATGATCGACGCGGGAGCCGGCACGGACGAGGTCGTGGGCGCGTGGCAGGAGGACCTGGCCGCGTTCCGGGCCGTACGCAAGCGGTATCTGCGGTACTGATCGGCGTCCGGCGCACACCGCGCGCGTCGCGGGTATGGCCGTATCCCCCCTTGCGCAGCATCCTGCTGACAGGGCGACAACCAGGGGGAGGCCGTCATGGCGGGGATGAGTGTGGGGCCGTACCAGGACATCACGTTCGACAAGGACGGCGATGTCGACCGCGCGCAGCGTGACCGGCTGCTGGGGATGGAGGTCACCGATCTGGTGATGTTCGCGCATGGCTGGAACAACTCCCCCTCGGTCGCGGGCCGGCTGTACTCCGCGTTCTTCGCGCCCTTCCCGGAGCTGCTGGGGGCAGGGGTGCGGCTGGGGTACGCGGGGGTGGTGTGGCCGTCGATGAAGTTCGCCGACGAGCCGATACCCGACTTCGCCCCGCCGGCCGCCGGAGCCGTACCGGCCCCGGCAACGGCTCCGGCGGCTTCCGCCGGCGGCTCCGCGGACGACCCGGACATCTCCCTGGACGCGGAGACCCGGCTCGCCCTCAACGGGCTCTTCCCCGGACACGGGGAGACCGTGGAGCGGCTCGCGCGGCTCCTCGACGAGCGGCCCGAGTCGCCGGAGGCGTTCGCCGAGTTCGGAAGGCTCGCACGGCGGCTGGCGGAGGCGCCCGCAGGCGGGCTGGAGACGGCCTGCTTCACGGACGATCTCCCGGACGACGAACAGGGCCCGCCGGCCGTGCTGTTCGAGGACGCGTTCACGATGTCCCGGAGGTTCGCGCGGGCCCTGGAGGGACCTCCGGAGGGCTCGGTGGCGCCCGGGGAGCCCGCCGCCGAGGCCGTCCCCGTGCCCGGCGCGCTGAGGAAGACCTGGAAGGGCGCCAAGGAGCTGCTGCGGCAGACCACGTACTACGCGATGAAGCGCCGCGCGGGCACGGTGGGCGAGCTGGGTCTCGGGCCGCTGCTCGGGCAGCTCGCCCGCAGCCGCCCGGCGCTGCGGGTGCATCTGGTGGGGCACAGCCAGGGGGCCCGGCTGGTCGCCTTCGCCCTGCGCGGGCTGCCCGACGGTGCCCGGAACGTGAAATCGGTGACGCTGCTTCAGGGGGCGTTCTCGCACTACGCGTTCTCGCCGAGCCTGCCGCACGCCCCGGGGCACTCGGGCGCCCTGCGGACCCTGGAGCAGCGCGTGGACGGGCCGGTGGTGGCCTGCTACTCCCGGCACGACAGCGCGCTGGGGACGATCTACCCGATGGCGTCGAGCCTCGCCAGGGACGACCGGGCGTTCACCGTCCCGATCCGGCCCGACAAGCGCTGGTGGGCGATCGGGCACGACGGCTTCCAGGCCGTCCGGCCGTCGGCCCGCTTCGATCTGGACGAGGTGCTGGCGCGGGGTGTACCCGCCTCCGGCTGTGTCAGCGTGGACGCGGCGTCGGTGGTCCGGCGCGGCGGCCCGCCCTCGGGCGCGCACAGCGACATCTGCCACCGGGAGCTGGCACAGGTGGTCGTGTCCGCGGGCCGTATCGGCCGCTGAGCATCCGCGGGCCGCAGCGGGCGCCCGCGCACGGGGCTCCCGATCCGGCCCGCGGTGATCGCCGGTCCGTCACCGCGGGGCTGCCCCCGGGAACTCCGCGATCCGCTGACGGGCAGGCCGGTTCGGCCGCTGGATCCCGGGACGGGTGATGCCGCCCGTGGCCCGGTGGACGCCGGTCCCGCCAACCGCCGGTCGCCCTCGGCCGCGCCGCCGTCACCGGGTGGGCCGGGTCCGCGGTGCCGGGCGGTCTCGGCCACCGGCGGGTCCACGTCGTCGAGCGTACGGCGATCCGCTCCGGCGCCGCGGCGGGTGCTCCGCCGCGCCGCCGGGCGTCCGGGTCCTCCGGACAGAGCGTCAGCGTGCCCGCCCGCGCCGCCGGGTGACCCGCGCCGGGCCGCGGGGCCTTGCGCACACGGGCGCGGTCCGTGGACGACGCCCGGCGCGGCGATGGCCGCCTCGGCGGCGGCCAGCGGCCGGGGTCCGGGGGACGTCACCGGGCCGGACCCGATGAGGGTACGGACGGTGTCCGCACCGCCCGTCGCGAGCGGCGTCCGCGTCTGACCCGAGGTCGGATCACCGCGGACGGCGGGGTCGCGTACGTCTCGATTCACCGGCCGTACCGGCGAGTTCGGCGAACGCCGGTCCCGGCAGTGCGGGACGGGCGGCGATGCCGTGCGGAGCGTACGGGTTCAGGTCGGACCTCTTGTGACGAACGGGGAGGATGAGGCGGCGCGGGGCGGGGCATGCGCCAGCGTAGGGACGGTTCGCTGATGGGCTCCATCGGATTTTCGATGGAGCCGGATCGGGCACTCGTACGTCCATATCTCAACGCCGATGTACCAGCGACGGAGGTGGCAGTATCGATGGCCGGTTTCCGGAGTCTTGCTAGACAGGTGCGCGATACGCGATGTGATCTGGCGCTGCGGCGCTATTCGCTGCGCAAGTGCCTGGAACGATTCGCCCCTTACGGGCACCGGGCGACGTGGGATCACCTGTGCGTCCGGCACGGTATCGAGCCCGAGGACCGGGCTCCCGACCCGGCGCGGCTGGTGGCCGCGCTCGACGAACTGGAAGAGGCGCGGGCCGTCTGGCTCGCGTACGAGGAGAACTTCGCCGACCGCCGCAAGCGCGAGAAGCACTTCGGCCTGCGGCAGCCGTCGCCGATCGACGACTGGCACCGGCACACCTGGGGCGGGAACGGGGTCGCGCGCTGCGACAGCCCGGCCGAGCATCCCTCGGCACCCCTCGACGAGGTGCTGCGCCGTCTGATCGCGGCGCTGGAGGACGAGCCGGGCGCGGCCTGCCCGGTCTGCGGGTCGACCGGCATCGTGTGGCGGCAGGACCTGGCCGGTGAGCCCTGGACCGGACCGGTGTGCACGGGCTGCGGCATCCTCGTGCCGCGGCCCGTGCTGACGTCCGATGCCGTCGCCGCGGCCAAGGAGGCCGGACGCCGGGAGCTGGCGTCGGTGGCTTGAGCGGTCCGGGGGCGGGCCTCGGTGGGTGGCACGCCCCCTGTGGTGCGGCGGGCCGAGAGGTGCGGTGGCCGCCGCGCCGCCGGTGGACACCGACCGTGGCCGGGTGCTGGTTCGCCGACGGGCACCCGGCCGTTGTCAGTGGTGTCCGGCAGCATCGGACTCATGCTCCGGATCCGCCCGGACGGGTCGCGCCCGGCCGCTGACGGCCCGCCCGTGCCGCCGACTCCCGGTGCGCCGTGCGGAGTCGGCGGCACGGGTCGTGACGGCCGGTGCGGAAGAGGAGCCCCGGGGAGCCGTAGCGGCGGCGGGACGTTGTCACGGCGCGTCGTCGCCGGGGCGCTGGGCGGGGCCGCTTCCGACGGGACGACGGGTGCGGAGACGGAGCCGGGCCCGGCGGCGTGCGCGGGCTCCACGCGGACGGAGCCACCCGGTGAGGCGCGTGCGTACGACCGGCAGGGGGCCGCGCGGCGCTCCCGACCGTGCCCCCGGCCGGTGACAGCGGCACCGCCGGCGCATGGCACAGGCAGTGGGCATCCTCCGGCCGGGCACGGACCCAGGGCGGAGGACAGGAGTCGTCGGCGCCGATCGCGCCGCCGACCGGGCTCCGGACGTCCGCGCGGCGGCCCCGGGATGCGGTCCCCGGCCGAACCCGTGGACCCGGGCGGGGCCGGGCGGACCCCGCCCCGTACGAGCGGCTCGGTCCGGCTCGCGGCCGACCGGTCCGGCCGCACGGCGAAGGCGCGGGGCGCGGGGCCCGTACCGCGGCCGGTGCGGCGGCTCGGGCCGGACACCCCGTATCGGCCGGGAGCCGGACGGAAGGACGCCCCGGTCCTCCCGGGTGGCAGCCGTGCCCGGTCGAAGGCGGAGCCCGTCGCCCGCGCGAGGGCGGACCGTAGCAGACGGAAATCCGCTCGCCCCACCCGATTCCCGTCCGGAGAGTAGTGACCGGATGAGACAGGCCCCGGGACCTCTTCCCCGGGGCCTTCGGTCCGCGAGGGCGGGCCCGCCACGGGGGTGCGGGCCCGCCCTCGCGGACAGGCCCGCCCGCACCCCGGGGTTCCTCCGGGCCGCCCCCGGCCCGGAGGAGCCCACCCCGTGCCGCCCGGGTGTTTCCGCCGACCGGCATCCCAGGACGAACGCCCCGCCGGGGAGCCGACTCGACGAGACCGGGCCAAGGGAAGCCCGGCCCGGACAAGGCCGCTCGGCGGACACCGGAGCGGGTGCAACCGCCCCCTGCCCGTCGGGCGTACGGGGACGACTCCGTCCCGCGCGGGCGGCACACGGCGCAGCACCGGGACGGGCGCAGCCACCGCCACCCCGTCCGCGTACGAGGACGGACCGCCGCCGGGCCCGGAGCAGGCCGCCCCCTGGGACACAGGCACACAGGGACAGCGGACTCCAGCCCGTCCGGCGCCCGGGGACACGGGCCGGGAACCTCAGCAGCAGTCCTTCTCGCGGCTCACCGGCATCAGCCGCGACCCCGCCCGGTTCCTGCCGAACGCGTCCTGCGGGTTGGACAGCGCACAGGTCTCCAGCGAGAGGCAGCCACAGCCGATGCACTCGGTGAGTGTGTCCCGCAGCCGGCCGAGCTGCTTGATCCGCTCGTCCAGCTCACCCCGCCACGCCCGGGACAGCCGCGCCCAGTCCTCCTCGTCCGGCGTGCGTTCCTCGGGCAGTTCGGCGAGAGCGTTCCGGATCGTCGCGAGCGGGATGCCGACCCGCTGCGCGGCCCGGACGAACGCCACCCGCCGCAGTGTGTCTCTGGTGTACCGGCGCTGGTTGCCGCTGGTCCTGCGGCTCCGGATCAGGCCCTTGGACTCGTAGAAATGCAGGGCGGAGACGGCGGCACCACTGCGCTCCGACAGCTGGCCGACAGTGAGTTCGAAGAAGTTCTCGGGAAACTGGGGCACCCATCGAAGCCTACTGGTGGTCCGTTGACAGGAGCACCCGGGCGCTTCATGCTGAGCAAGCGCTTAGACAACGGCGTGTGCTCACAGTGTGCGAAAGGCAGGGACGAGGGACATGGCCGAGCCGAGGATCTTCACCTCCGCGGAGGAGCTGCGCGCCGGGGTCGGCGAGCGACTGGGGCACAGCGACTGGCTGGAGGTCGACCAGAAGCGGATCGACCTGTTCGCGGACGCGACCGGCGATCACCAGTGGATCCATGTGGACCCCGAGCGCGCGGCGGGAGGCCCGTTCGGGACGACGATCGCCCACGGCTATCTGACGCTCTCGCTGCTGCCGTCGCTGGTCCCCCAGGTCATGCGGGTCGAGGGCATGAAGATGGGCATCAACTACGGGACGAACAAGGTCCGGTTCCCGGCGCCCGTACCCGTGGACTCACGGCTGCGCGCGTCGGTGACGCTGCAGGACGTGGCGGAGACCGGCGGCGGCGTGCAGGTGACCGCCCTCGTCACGATCGAGCGCGAGGGCGGCGAGAAGCCGGTCTGCGTGGCCGAGACGCTGTCCCGCTACTACTTCTGACGCCCCCGACCACGTACTGCTTCCGACGCCCCCGACCGCGCCGGCGCGGGGACCGGCAGGCGGCGGACCGCCTCCCGCGCCCGCTCCCCCAACGGCGTCCGCCGGCCGTCATCAGCGCCCGTCCGGGGGCGTCCGTGTTCATCCGCGCGCGGAGACCATGCGCAGGACGAGGTCGGCGTAGAGCGCGCCGACCTCCTCCGGCGTCCGGGTCCCCCGCGTGTTGAACCAGCGCGCCACATCGATGCAGAGCGACATCACGGCGAGCGTGGTCCCCGGCACGTCCGGTACGTCGAACTCCCCCGACTCGACCCCCTCGCGCAGGATCCCGCGCACGACGGCGTCGCTGCGGCGGCGCAGCTCCACGATCTCCACCCGGTGCTCGGGCGAGAGCGCGTCGAGTTCGTACTGGACCACGCGCGCGGTGTCGTGCCGCCCCGCGTGCCAGCGGACGAAGGAGCCGACGGCCTCGGCGAGCCGCTCGCCCGGCGTCCCGCCCCTGCCGGACGCGGTCTCCAGGACCTCCAGCGCGCGGGTGTGCCCGATACGGCTGATCCGGTGGAGCAGTTCTTCCTTGGTCTTGTAGTGGATGTAGAGCGCGGCGGGACTCATTCCGGCGCGGCCCGCGATGTCACGGGTCGTCGTGGCGTGGTAGCCCCGTTCGGCGAATGCCTCGACGGCGGCGACGAGCAGCTTCCTCGCCGCTTCGGGCTCGACCTCGCCCCACGGCACGCTCTCGCCGCTCGTGTCCTTGGCCGCAGTCATCCGCTCTCCTTCGGCTCATCAGGGGGGAACACCATACCCTGAAGCTGAGCAAGCGCTTAGGCACTCCGGGCGGATGGCTCAGAAGCCCCCTCGCACGGAGTCCGGCCGCGCGTCCCGCCCCGGCGGGCGACGCCGCGGACTCCCGGGCGGCGGCCCTACTATGTGCCGCATGGCCCGACCCAGCAAGCCGCTCCTCAGCCGGGAACGCATCGTCGAGACGGCCGCCGCGCTCGTGGACGCGCAGGGACTGGAGGGGCTCTCCACCCGCCGGCTCGCGGCCGAGCTGGGAGTCAGCGGCCCCTCCCTCTACAACCACTTCCGCACCAAGGACGAGATCCTCGAAGCGGTCGCCGACGCCGTCAGCGACCAGGTCGATCTGTCGATGTTCGACGAGGGCGACGGACGGGACTGGCAGACCGCGCTCCACGACTGGGCCCTCTCCTACCGTGCCGCTCTCAAGGCCCACCCCCATATCGTTCCGGTGTTCGCCAGGGGCCCCGGGCGCCGTCCGGCGGCGCTGCGGGTGGCGGACGCGCTCTTCGGCGGAATGGTGCGCGCGGGCTGGCCGCCTGCCCAGGCGACACACATCGGCGCGCTGATGCGGTACTTCATCGCGGGTTCGGCGCTCGCCTCGTTCGCCCGGGGCTTCGTCGACGACGCGTCGGCGTACGACCCCGCCGAGTATCCGCACCTCGGCCGGGCCCACCTGCTCGCCGAGCGGCAGGAGCGGGTGGACGAGGGCGCGTTCGAGACGGGACTGCGGGCGATCATCGACGGGCTGGCCGTCCAGTACGCGGCCGTCGCGCGCGACTGAGCCGCCCGCGGTGCTCCGGGCTCCTGCGGGCACCGCGAGCGGGGCGTACGGACAGAAGCTCCCGCCGCGGCCCCGTGCGGGAGGGCACGGGACACCGGCGGGAGCGGGCCGCGAGAGCCGGGGCTCAGACGTCGAAACTGAGCAGATGGGCGGGCGCCGGGCAGATTCTGCGGCCCCGGTGGTCGAAGACGTACAGTTGTGCGAGGTCGATCAGTACGGGCACCTGCGCGCCGGGGCGCAGCCAGGTGTCGGGGCTGGTCCGGATGACGAGGTCGCTCGACGGGACGGGCGGGCACTCCGGGTCGTACGGCCCGTACGCCCCGTACGGCAGCGGTTCCTCCTCCCTCACCGGGACCAGCGCCGCCCCGACATGGGCGGCCGCCCGCTCCTTCAGCCGGCTGAGCATGCTCGGCACGTTTCTGGTCCTGCGGCGGCGCGCGGGCGCCTCGGCCCCGCGGGCCGACTCCAGTTCGGGCACCACGGCGGGCCGCGAACCGGTGTCGAGATGCACCAGCACCTCGTGCCCCTGGTACTCCACGTACTCCACGGTCCCGGTCAGCAGGGCCTCTCCGGGGTGCGCCTGGCCGGGCGCCGCGATTCTCGCGGCCTCCGAGCGCAGCCCCAGGATGAGCTGCTTGCCCTGGTGGATACGGAGCAACTGGTGGTCGGGCCGGAGGGGTTCGGGCAGCGGGAGGCGCTGCCCGCCGAGCACGAGCGACATGTGGTCGGCCAGCGGGGCGTAGACGACGGCCTGGAGCAGATTGATCCGGGGTGTGCCGATGAAGGCCGCGACGAAGACGTTCTCCGGCAGCGCGTAGGTCTCGCGCGGGCTGCTCACCTGCTGGAGGACTCCGCCGCGCATCACCGCCACACGGTCGCCCAGTGACATCGCCTCCGCCTGGTCGTGGGTGACATAGACCGTGGTGACACCCAGCTGCCGGGTGAGTTGGGAAATTTCTGCTCGCAAATAGTTGCGAAGTTTGGCATCAAGATTGGACAGGGGTTCGTCCATCAGAAAGGCGGTGGGCCGCCGGGAGATGGCCCGGCCCATCGCGACCCGCTGGCGTTCGCCACCGGAGAGCTGACTGGGGTATCGGTCGAGTACATCCTCGATCCCGAGGACCTTGGCCGTGGCCTCGACACGGGGATTTCGGTCCCAGCGCCGGTTCTCCAGCCGGAGCGGGAAGCCGATGTTGTCCCGATTGGTCATGGTCGGATAGAGGGCGAAGTTCTGGAACACCATGGCCATGGCGCGGTCGCGCGGGGGCATCTCGTTGGCCGGTTCGCCATCGAGAAGCAATTCACCGTCGGTGATCTCCTCCAGACCGGCGATCATGCGGAGCACGGTCGATTTTCCGCAGCCCGATGGTCCCAGGAGAACAACGAATTCTCCTGGCTCGATATCGAGGGTGAAACGGTCGACGGCGCGCGAGCCGCGTCCGTAGCGCTTGCTGACATTGTGAAGAGAGATGGCGCGAGTCATGTGTTTCCGCCGAGAAGTGGGGGAGCGGCTGAGACCCTGAAAACTAGCCGACCGATCTCTGTCGGGGAATAAGTCGGACGGATGATGTTGGGGTTCTGGATTTATGCAGGATTGTTGCCTGCACCGGTACTTGATCGCGCGCGCCACCGATTTCCATTTCCGCCCGGGGATTCGCCTTGCGGATACCGGGACGCCCCACGGGGAGGAAGTACGCCAAGCGTGACAAAAGGTCCCGCGGGACCGGGGAACCCGGCAAAAGCCGCGTGACGGCGGGCGGTTCGGCGGGCGGCCGCGCACGGACCGGACCGCCGGGGCGGCGGTCCGCGGCCGGTGACGGCGGCCTCCGGCCGCTCCCGTGTCCTCTGGGGCGGCCGGCCCCGGCAGGGCGGCGCAGGGCGCCGCGGGCCCGATTCGGCTGCCCGGGGCCGTGCCGAGGATGCGCGGTGGCCCGTGAGGGAAGCCCCTCGCACGCGGTTGGGCGGTCGGGAGCGGTGAGCGCGCCCGAGACGGTCAGCGGCGGGGCCGACGGGCGCCATGGCCGAAAACGTATTTCCGGCCCGGGGCCGCCGAGCCGCGCCCGACCATGGGCTGCGCCCGGGAAAGGTACCGGGATGGCCGAGAAGCATCCCCGCGCGGCGGGTGCCCCCCGGGCACCCGGCGGCGGAAACACCCCTGCCGCGCACCCCGGGGAAGGAGGGAGCGCGGCAGGGGCCGGTGGGCCTCGCCGCCGGCACGGTGGTCTGTGCGAAGGCGAAGCGAAGACGGAGACCCGGACGGGGACGAAGGCGGGAACGGGACGAAGGAGGGGACGGGACGAAGACGGAGACGAGGGCGGGGACGAGGCCAGGGACAGGAGCGGCTCGGCGGGCGGCGCGCACGGCGGGGGGCGTGCGCCCCGAACCCCGACGCCCGGCCGTCGGGCGCCGGGCCGTCCCGTGCCGGGCCCTTCGGCGCGGGCCGATCCGGTGCCGGACCGTCAGATGATGCCGATCGCGACTCCGGCGGCCAGCACCACGAGCGAGGTGAGCGCGGCCCACTTGACCGTGAACCTGGTGTGGTCGCCGAACTCGACCTTGGCCATGCCCACGAGGACGTAGACCGCGGGAACGAGCGGGCTGGACATATGGAGGGCCTGCCCGACGAGCGAGGCGCGGGCGATCTCCAGCGGTGAGACCCCATGGGCGGCCCCCGCCTCGGCGAGAACGGGCAGGACGCCGAAGTAGAAGCCGTCGTTCGACATGAAATACGTGAGCGGGAGGCTCAGCACTCCGGTGACGACGGCCATGTGCGGACCCATGCCGTCGGGGATGGCGCCGACGAGCCAGTCCGCCATGTGCTCGACCATGCCGGTGCCGGTGAGGACCCCGGTGAAGACGGCGGCGGCGAAGACCATGCCGGAGACGTTGAGGACGTTCTCGGCATGTGCTCCGATCCGGGCCCGCTGATCGGCCATCTTCGGATAGTTGACGGTCAGGGCGAGGGCCGCGCCGAGGAGGAACAGGACCGGGATGGGCAGCAACTCCATGATCATCGCGGTGAGGAGGGCGAGGGTGAGGCCCGCGTTGAACCAGTAGAGCCCGGGGCGGAGGGTCTCACGGTGGGGGTCGAGTCCCTGGAAGCCCCCGGCCTCCTCCCCGGCCGCTCCGGTACGGCCCTCGGTCCGTTCCCCGTCGCCGTCCCGGCCGCGGCCCTTGCCGTCCTCATGGGCCTCCGTGCCGCCCGCGGCCCCGGAGGCCGTACGGGAGTCACCGGCACCGCCGCCCGCCGTCACCAGCACGGTCCCGGCCTCCGGCTCCGGCTCCGGGGCTTCCTCCAGCGTCAGATACCCGAGCCGCCTGCGTTCCCGCAGGCCCAGCACGTACGCCAGGACGAACACGAAGAGCAGTCCGACGGCGAGCGCCGGGATCATCGGCACGAAGATGTCGGCGGCGTCCAGCTTCAGCGCGGTGGCCGCGCGGGCGGTGGGCCCGCCCCAGGGCAGGGTGTTCATGACACCGTTGGCCGTCGCGGCCACGCCCGTCATCACCACCAGGCTCATGCCGAGGCGCTTGTAGAGCGGATACATCGCGGAGACGGTGATCATAAAAGTCGTCGAGCCGTCGCCGTCCAGCGAGACAATCGCGGCGAGCACCGCCGTACCGACCACGACCCGCAGGGGATCCGCCCTGCAGAACCGCAGAATGCCGCGGACGATCGGGTCGAAGAGACCGACGTCGATCATCACACCGAAATAGACGATCGCGAACATCAGCATCGCCGCGGTGGGGGCGAGATTGCCGACGCCTTCGATGACGTAGTCCCCCAACTGCGCGCCCTGCCCGACGATCACACAGAAGAGGGCGGGAATGAGGACCAGGGCCGCGATGGGCGACATCTTCTTCGTCATGATCAGAACCAGGAAGGTCGCGATCATGGCGAAGCCGAGCATTGTCAGCATGGGGGGTTACCTAACGTTCATCCTTGAACTTCCACCGGGGTTCGCGGGTGGCCCGGATGACGTTAGGACGCGGCCCACAGCGTTAACAAGATGGTGACGCGTGAGCAATACGAGCAAAACCCCAGGTCACGGGCGAGGCTCGATATCCGGTGGCCGCAGGCGCACAAGGGGCCGGGCGCCGGTCCACCGTCCGTGACGCCCGTCCGGTGCGCCCGACGCGGTCCGCCCTCACGCGCCGGGCGTACCGGACGGGCTCTCCAGCACATCCCCCAGATACGCCCGCAAGAGCCTGCGCACCTCCGCGACGATCCCCTCGTCCCCGCACGGGCCGACCCGGAACGCCAGTTGGAGCAGCGCGTCCGCCGCCTCCACGGCCACCAGGACCGCCCGGGACAGCTCCTCGTCGGCCTCCCGGCCGACCTGCGCGGCGACGAGCGAGAGCAGCCGGTCCGCGACCCGGTGGTTCGCGCCGGCCGGGCGTCCGCCCAGCGGGATCCGATGGCCGAAGTCCACCAGGGAGAACCCGGGAACCGTGCGCTTCATCGCCAGATACTCGTCCAGGACGACGTCCAGGAGCCCTCGCCAGTCCCCCGCGGCCAGGGAGGGGAGCCGCGCGTCGACCCGCTCCGCGAACCGGTCCAGATTCCGTGCGGCCAGCGCGTCCGCGAGGGCGCGCTTGTTGCCGAAGAAGCGGTAGACGGACCCGATCGGTACTCCGGCCCGCTCGGCGACCGCCCGCGTGGACAGCTTCTCGTAACCCGATTCGTCGAGGAGTTCGGCGCAGGCGTCCAGGATCCGTGCGAGCCGCTGGGCGCTGCGCCGCTGGACGGGTTCACGGCGAAGAGGAGCGTGGGACACGCCGACCATCATGCCGTCCCGATGGCGTTGACGGGACGGTCCCGCAATCCTACGGTTGTCCATAGGATTACTTCGGGCACCGGGAGCTGACGATGAGCGGGATCGGGCGGACACAGTCCGGACGGGCACAACCGGAACGGACACAGCCGCAACAGCCGCACCAGCCCGGCCGGTCGGAGCCGGGAGATCCGGAGGGCCCGGGGCTGCCGGGAGGGCCGGCATCGGAAGGGCCCGCCGCCGGGTCCGGGCACAGGCGCGAGAGCGCCCGCAAGACCGCCGAGTCCCTGGCGTACTCCCCCGGCTTCGGCAACGAGCACAGCTCGGAGGCCGTCCCCGGCGCGCTCCCCCTCGGCCGGAACTCACCCCAGCGCGCCCCCCTCGGGCTGTACGCGGAGCAGCTGAGCGGCTCCGCGTTCACCGAGCCGCGCGCCCGCAACCGGCGCTCATGGCTCTACCGCATCCGCCCGTCCGCGGCGCACCCCCCGTTCCACCGCGCCGGCAACGGCGGCATCCGCAGCGCGCCGTTCACC
Source organism: Streptomyces sp. NPDC004609 (assembly GCF_042873655.1). Lineage (NCBI taxonomy): Bacteria > Bacillati > Actinomycetota > Actinomycetes > Kitasatosporales > Streptomycetaceae > Streptomyces > Streptomyces sp. NPDC004609. The sequence continues at coordinate 45,579 of NZ_JBIALS010000023.1, forward strand.
GAGACCGTCCCCGACCCCAACCGGCTGCGGTGGGACCCGCTGCCGGAACCCGTGCCCGGCACGGACTGGCTGGACGGGCTCTGGACGCTCGGCGGCAACGGCGACGCGGCCCGGCGCACCGGCATGGCCGTGCATCTCTACCACGCCGACTCCCCCATGACCGACCGGGTGTTCGGCAACGCGGACGGCGAACTCCTGATCGTCCCCGAGCACGGCGGGCTGCTGCTGGTCACGGAGCTGGGCATGCTCGCCGCCCGCCCCGGCGAGGTCGCGCTGATCCCGCGCGGTGTCCGCTTCCGGGTGGAGCTGCTGGACGAGCGGGCACGCGGATACGTCTGCGAGAACTACGGGCAGCCGTTCCAGCTGCCCGACCTCGGCCCGATCGGCGCCAACGGCCTCGCGAACGCCCGTGACTTCCTCGCGCCCGCCGCCGCGTACGAGGATGTGGAGCGCCCGGTGGAGGTCGTCACCAAGTTCTGCGGCAACCTCTGGTCGGCGACCTACGGCCACTCCCCGCTCGATGTGGTCGCCTGGCACGGCAACCACGTCCCGTACGTCTACGATCTGCGCCGCTTCAATGTCATCGGCACCGTCTCCTACGACCACCCCGACCCGTCGATCTTCACGGTCCTCACCTCCCCCACCGACACCCCGGGTCTCGCGGGCGTCGACTTCGTGGTCTTCGCTCCGCGCTGGCTGGTGGGCGAGGACACTTTCCGGCCGCCGTACTTCCACCGCAATGTGATGAGCGAGTACATGGGCCTGATCGAAGGCGCGTACGACGCCAAAACCGCCGGACAGGGGGGTTTTGTCCCCGGGGGCGGCTCGCTCCACAACATGATGTCGGCGCACGGCCCCGACCGGGACACCTTCGAGCGGGCGAGCGCGGCCGAACTGCGGCCGCAGCGGGTCGACGACGGGCTGGCGTTCATGTTCGAGACCCGCTGGCCGCTGACCGTGACCGGGCAGGCGGCGGGAGCGGATCATCGGCAGAAGGGGTACGACAACGTGTGGCAGGGTCTTGAGCGTCACTTCATGTCCTGATACGGAGTCCCCGTGACCTCCTCCTTCGCCCCTGATTCGCTGGTCCTGAACCGCAAACTGCCGCTGTGGTACCAGGTCTCGCAGTCGCTGCGCGCCTCCATACTCGGCCGGGCGCCCGAGGCGCCGCTGCGGCTGCCCACCGAGGAGCAGCTCGCCGCCCACTACGGCGTGAGCGTGCTGACCATGCGCCAGGCCCTCAAGGAGCTGGAGGAGGAGGGACTGATCAGCCGGCACCGGCGGCGCGGCACCTTCATCGAACCGGGCGCGCGCCGGGGCGCCCCGAGGCGGCTGCTGGGGTCGGTCGACGCGATCGTGGCGCAGCAGTCCGGCGAGCGCACCACGATCCTGGGCCACGGCCCCGAGCCGGTCCCCGTCGAACTCGCCGAGCACTTCCCGGACACGGCCGAGGTCATGACGTACCGCCGGCTGCGCTGCGACGGCGACTCCGGCGAGCCGACCAACTGGGCCGAGAACGCGGTCCGTCCGGAGGTCGCCGCCGGGCTGGATCTCGCGGATCTGGCGCGCTGGCCGATGACGAAGGTGCTGCGGGACGCGCTCGGTGTGCGGATCGGCAGGATCACGGACACCGTGGAGGCACGGCTCGCGGATCCGCCGACGGCCCGGCTGCTCCAGGTGCCGCTGCTGAGCCCGATCCTGCACTACACGGGCGTCACCTACGACACGGCGGGGCGGGTCGTGGACGTGGCGCGCATCCGGTACCGGGGGGACCGGTTCTCCTTCTCGGTCACGCTCGACGCGGAGTGATCCACCGCGCGGAATGATCCACCGCGCCGAGTGGTCCGCCGGCGCGGAGAAGCCCCGGCCGCGAACGGCACACGGCGGCACCTGCGCCCTGGCGTCGCACGCGCCCCGGCTGTCGCGTGCGTCACGGCACCGGACGGACCCCCGCGCGGCGTCCGGGAGAATGTCCGTATGCCGATGCTCGACGAGCTGATGCCCTGGGGCGTACGCCCCCTGAGGACGGGGCGTACCTGGGTGATGGCCCCGGACGCCGCATCGCTGATCGCACGCTGGGACACGGTCGTACGGGCGCGGGGCGCGGAGCAGGACGCGCTGTTCGGCGGCACCCGGGCGCGCACCCCGCGCAGCGCGGTCGGCCAGTTGCCCGGACAGGCCACGGGGACGGGCCCGTTCGCCGGGGAGGACGGCCGGTGCCCGGCGCCCGTGCGGATGGACCACGGCCCCTTCGACCGGCAGTGGATCATCCCGGACCACCGGCTGATCGACGTGGCCCGCCCGGAGCTGTGGCGGGTCGCGGACGAGCACCAGGTGTTCCTGGTCGAGCAGGGGCCGCTCCCGGCGGGCACCGAGGCCCCGGGCCCGGCCGTCGTGGTGTCCGCACCGCTGCCCGACGGGTACTCCCCCGCGGGCCGGCCGGGCCGGATCCGCCCGCTGTACCGCAGGCCCGGCGGGGCCGAGCCGAATCTCGCACCGGGGCTGCCCGCGGCGCTCGGCGCCCGCTACGGCCGGCGGGTGGACGCCGACGCGGTGTTCGCCTGGATCGTGGCGGCGGCGAGGCACTCGCCGTCGGGATGTAGGGTGCCGCTGCCCGCCGACCCCGAGGTGTGGCTGACCGGGGTGGAGCTGGGGCGGCGCCTGCTGGAGATCCAGCTCCGGGGCGCCCGGGGCGGTGAGCGGCCCCGGCTGCCGGGCGGGCGCCGTCCCTATGTGCGCGCCGCGGTGCCCGCGCGGCCCGAGGTGATCGGGTACGAGCCGGGCACGGAGACGCTGAGTCTGGGTGAGGGCCGCATCTCCCCGGTGCCCGCGCCGGCCTGGGACTTCCGGATCGGGGGCGTACGGGTCCTGGAGCTGTGGTTCGAGCGGCGTACCGCTCCCGCCGAGCCGGGCACGCTGGACGCGATCCGGCCCCCGGCCTGGCCGCAGGAGTGGACCTCGGACCTGCTGGAGCTGATCACCGTACTGGCCCTGCTCGGCGAACTGGCCGACCGGCGAACCGCGTTGGGCGTCCACCCCGAGATCACGGAGCTGCCCGGCGTGCTGCCGCCGCCCGGGGCCGCCCGCCGTCCCGCGTCCGTACTCGACCATCTGGAGGAGGGCCCGGACGGTCAGTTCGCCCTGCTCTGAGCCTGCTCCCCCGCTGCGCCCGCCGGGCGGGACGTGACAAATGCCCCGTACACACGGTAGTCACGGCACCATGAGCACTCAGCCACCGCCCCCGCCACTGCCCCTCGACGGGATCACCGTCGTCGCCGTCGAGCAGGCGGTCTCCGCCCCCTTCGCCACCCGCCAGCTCGCCGATCTCGGCGCGCGGGTCGTCAAGGTCGAGCGCCCCGACGGCGGTGACTTCGCGCGGGGCTACGACACGGCGGCGCAGGGGCTCGCCTCCCACTTCGTGTGGTGCAACCGCGGCAAGGAGTCCCTCGCCGTCGACCTCAAGGACCCGCGCGGACTCGACATCGTGCGGAGGCTGATCGCGGACGCCGACGTGTTCGTCCAGAACCTCGCCCAGGGCGCCGCCGCGCGGCTCGGTCTGGACGCACCGGCTCTGTGCGCGGTCCACCCCCGGCTGATCGCCGTGGACATCTCCGGGTACGGCGCGCAGGGCCCGTACGCGCACAAGCGGGCGTACGACATGCTCGTGCAGTGCGAGGCGGGCCTGGTGTCGGTGACCGGCACCGCCGGACAGCCGGTGAAGGCGGGCATTCCGGCGGCCGACATCGCGGCCGCCATGTACGCCTTCTCCGGGGTGCTGGCGGCGCTGGTGCGGCGCGGTGTCACCGGACGCGGCGGCCCGGTGGAGATCTCGATGCTGGAGTCGCTGGCGGAGTGGATGGGGCATCCGCTGCACTTCGGCATGCACGGGGGCGAGCCCCCGGCGCGTACCGGTGTGGCGCACGCCGTCATCGTGCCGTACGACGTCTATCCGACCGCCGACGGCGGACAGGTGCTGCTGTCGGTGCAGAACGACCGCGAGTGGCGGCGGCTGGCCGAGCAGGTCCTGGGGCGGCCCGAACTGGGCTTCGACCCGCTGTTCGCGACCAATACGGCCCGCACGGCCCATCGCGCGACGACGGACGCGCAGGTGGCCGAGGCGCTGGGAAGGCTCCCCACCGCGGAGGCGGTGGCCCGGCTGGAGGCGGCGGGCATCGCCTGCGCGCGGCTCAACACGGTGACGGATGTGGCCGCGCATCCGCAGCTCGCCGCGCGGGAGCGGTGGCGGGAGGTGGGCTCACCGGCCGGGCCGCTGAAGGCGCTGCTGCCTCCGATCACCCTGCCGGGCGGTCCGGAGGCGCGGATGGGAGCGGTCCCGGCGCTGGGTGAGCACACCGACGCCCTGCTGAAGGCCCTGGGGATGACCGAGGAGGGGACGGCTGCGCTGCGCCGGGACGGCGTGGTCGCCTGAGGAGGTGATGACGGGCGCCCTCGGCGGGGCGCCGGGGAGTGTGATCGCCTGGGCGCGGGGCCGCACAGGCGGTGACACATGAGGGTTCGGATACGGGAGCGGTACGCGTGCCGACGGGCGGCGGGCGAGGGTCAGCGGCGGCTGCCGAACAGCGTCCGACGCAGTCTCCGCAGCGGCGCGAAGAGGGAGACCCGCCCGCTCTTGGACTTGTTGCGGTCGCGCGTCACATCACGTGACGTCAGCTCACGCATCAGCGAGGTCGCCTCGACGGTCTCGCGCTGCGGGACGGCGGGACCGCCGAGCACCGAGAGATGCCGGTCGAGACGCGAGCTGGTCGCGCTGTTCCCGCAGGTGATCGCAGGCACGCGCGGCCTGCTGCGCACTGTTATCTGTTCCATGTCACTCCCCACCCGTACGACGCACCCGGCCCGGGCAGGTTAACCCTATCGCCCCGCGGTGACACCCGTGTATCCCGGCGGCAGGATTCACCACTCCGGTATCGGAGTTGACGACTCCACGGTGAATACATCTGATTCCAGGGCGAGTTGGACAGTTTTGCGGCTCCACCAATCCATCCGTCGCACGGCCTCGAATGGCGTGCGCAAGGCAACCGAACTCGTTGCTCAGAACGGACGGACCGATGACCGCTACCGACAAGAGCGGGTGGAGGACCGGCACCGCCGGGGTCTTCCGGGGGCGCAGGGGCCTCGCCGTGCTCACCTGTGGCGCCCTGACGGCCGGGGCGCTCACCGCCGCCGGTGTGAGTGCTCTCACACCCCGGCCGGCGACCGCCTCCAGCCACCGGGAGGCCCCGCTGGTCTCGGGGCAGCCCCAGTTCGACAACACCGATGTGTACGCCTTCGTCAGCCCCGACAAACCGGACACCACCACCCTGGTCGCCAACTGGCTGCCGTTCTCGGAGCCCGCGGGCGGGCCGAACTTCTTCCGGTTCGCCGAGGACGCCCGGTACGACATCAACATCGACAGCGACGGCGACGCGATGGCCGACCTCGTCTACCGCTGGACCTTCACCGATCACATCAGGAACGGGGACACGTTCCTCTACAACACCGGCCCCGTCACCAGCCTCGACGACCCGGATCTCCATGTCGCCCAGACCTATGACATCGATCTGCTGCGGCTGCGGCACCACCGGGTGCGCTCCACCATCAAGATCGCCGATGACGTGCGGGTCGCGCCGTCGAACGTGGGCAAGGCGTCCATGCCCCGGTACGCCGACCTGCGGGACCAGGCGATCCACCGGCTGCCCAGCGGCATCACCGCGTTCGCGGGACAGGCCGACGACCCCTTCTTCCTCGATCTGCGGGTCTTCGACCTGCTGTACGGAGGTGATCTCTCCGAGGTCGGCAACGACACGCTCAAGGGCTACAACGTCAACACCGTCGCCCTCCAGATCCCCAGCCACTATCTGCGGCAGTCCGGTCGGCAGCCGGTGATCGGCGTCTGGTCGACGACCCGGCGCCGGACCGCGGACGGCGGGTTCGCCCAGGTGTCACGGCTGGGGATGCCCCTGGTCAACGAGGTCGTCATCCCGGTGAAGGACAAGGACAGGTTCAACGCGTCCGCGCCCCGGAACGACGCCGACTTCCTGAAGTCGGTCACCAACCCCGAGCTGCCGAAGCTGATCGAGGCCCTCTACAAAATCAAGGCCCCGGCCGAGCCGCGTGACGACCTGGTGTCGGTCTTCCTCACCGGGGTGAAGGACCTCAACCAGCCCCCGGGTGTCCGGCCCGCCGAGACCCTGCGGCTCAACACGGCCGTCCGGCCGGCCGCCGAGCCCCGGCGGCTGGGTGTGCTCGACGGCGACAACGCCGGATTCCCCAACGGGCGCAGGCTCACCGACGATGTGATCGACATCGCGCTCCAGGTCGTGGAGGGCGAGCTGGTGGGTGCGGCGAACGACCTGGGCGACGCGGTGGACGCCAACGACCAGGAGTTCGGGACGAGCTTCCCGTATGTCGCGCTGCCGACCGCCGGTTCGCGCGGTCCGACCGCGAAGGGCGGCTCCCGCAACGCGCTGAACGGCGGCGCCTCGCTGTCGTCGGCGTCGGGCGGCGGCACCGACGAGACCGTCCTGTACACGGCGGCCGGCGGCGCGGTCGCGGGCGTCCTGCTGATCGGCACGGCCCTGTCCTGGTGGCGCAGGCGCCGGCGCGACCAGGGCTACTACTGACCGGCGCGGCGGGGGCGGCCGGGACCGGCGGTGCCGGCGCCCGGGCATTCGCCCCGCCCGGGCCGGGGGACGGCGGGCCGGGGTCCGGCTCCGGTCCGCACCCCACCGCCAGGGGCTCCCTCGCGAGCCCGTCCGACGGGCTCACCGACGAGCCCCGCCCGAGAGGACAGCGACAGCATGTCTCAGCAGACCGGCGAAGCCCTCCGCGCACCGCGCGGCGGCATCCGGCGGCGGGTCGCCACCGGGCTGGGAGCCGTCGGGGTCGCGCTGGCGATCAGCGCGGGAGCCGCCGTGTGGGGCGGCGGCCCGGCGGCGCCCCCGGATCCCGTGGGAGGCGCCCGCGGTCCCGCTTCCGGAGTGCGCGCACTGGAGGCCCGGGTGCGCGACCGGCCCGGGGACGCCGGGGCGTGGGCCGCCCTCGGCTCCGCGTATGTGGAACGGTCGCGGACCTCCGGCGATCCCGGCGGCTACCCGCGCGCCGAGGACGCGTTCGCCCGGGCCCTCGCACTGCGGCCGGACGGCAACGACGCCGCGCTGGCGGGGCGTGCCGCGCTCGCGGCGGCCCGGCACGACTTCCCCGCCGCGCTCGGGGACGCGGAACGGGCCGTCGCCGCCAACCCGTACAGCGAACAGGGGCTCGCGGTCCGGATCGACGCCCTCGTCGAACTCGGCCGCTACGACGAGGCGTTGCGGGCCGCCGGGGAGGCGGACCGCAAGCGGCCCGGCGTCCCCGTCTTCACCCGGCTCGCGTACGTCCACGAGCTGCGCGGGAACACCGGGGAAGCCGAAAAAGTGCTGAAGCTGGCGCTGCGGTCCGCGAGCACGCCCGCCGACACCGCGTACGTGGCGACCGCGCTCGGGGAACTCGCCTGGTCGCGGGGGAAGTACGCCACCGCTCTCGGCCACTGCGCGACCGCGCTGCGCGCCGAGCCGGGCAACATCGCCGCCGAGGAGTGCCGGGCGAGGACGTACGCGGCGCAGGGCCGGACGGCCGAGGCGATCTCGCAGTACGAGCGGATCGTGGCACGCTCCCCGCTCCCCGGCCGATCGGTGGCGCTCGGCGAGCTGTACGAGGCGGCGGGGCGGCGGGAGTCCGCCCGCCGGCAGTACGCGCTGATCGGCACCTGGACCGCACTCGCCCGCGCGAGCGGCATGAACCCGGATCCCGGCACCGCGCTCGCGGAGGCCGACCACGGCAACCGGGCGGCCGCGCTGGTCGCGGCCCGTGCCGAGTACCGGCGGCGCGGGACGGTGCACACGGCCGACGCGCTCGCGTGGGCGCTGCACCGGGCGGGGAGGCCGAAGGAGGCGCTGCCGTACGCCGGGAAGGCCACGGCGACCGGATACCGCAACGCGGCCTTCCTCTACCACCGGGGCATGATCGAGCACGCGGCGGGCGACCGGGCCGCGGCCCGCCGGACCCTGACCGAGGCGCTGCGGCTGAACCCCGCCTTCTCACCGCTCGGCGCGGCCGAGGCGCGGCGCGTCCTCGGGGAGGGCGCATGAGGTCCGCCGGAGACGGCGCAGGCCGTGAAGACACGGGAGGGGGCCGCGCGGACGGTGGGAGCCGCGGCGGGCGGGGTGCTGTGGGGAGCCGTCTCGCCGTCACGGCGGCACTGGTCGCCGGGGTGTTCCTGGTCCTCGGCGGGAGCGCGGCCGCGCATCCGCTCGGCAACTTCACCGTCAACCGCTACGACGGACTGGTCGTCGCCCGGGGCGAGTTGAGGGTCGACCATGTCGAGGATCTGGCCGAGATCCCCACCGCGCAGATCGACCCGTCCTCCCGGACGCCGGGGCGGCTGCCCTCCTGGGCCCGCGCCCGGTGCGCCGCAGCGGCACAGGAGGGGCGCGTCGAGGTGAACGGGCGCGCGGTGGCGCTCAGGTCGGACGCGAGCCGGGCCGAACTGCGCCCCGGGCAGGCCGGTCTGCCGACCCTCCGTGTGGAGTGCCGGCTGACGGCCCCGCTGCCGGACGGGAGGGCCGCCCTCGTCTTCCGGGCCCCGGGAGGAGACGGCGGACCGGGCTGGCGTGAGATCACGGCACGCGGCGACCGGATGACGCTGCAGCGGTCCGACGCTCCCGGGGAGTCCCTGTCCCGCCGGCTGACGGACTATCCGGAGGACGGTCTCGCGCAGCCGCCGGGCCGTACGCGGGCCGCGCTGACCGCGGTCCCGGGCGGCCCGGCGCTGACGGACGACGGGCGCGCGGGCGGGGACGGAACGTTCCCGGTCCTTCCGCGCAGGGCCGACCGCTGGACGCAGGCCCTCACCGGGCTGGTCGAACGCCGGGAGATCACCCTGCCGTTCGCCGCCCTCGCTATCGCGGTCTCCACCGGTCTCGGTGCGATGCACGCCCTGGCGCCCGGTCACGGCAAGACGCTGATGGCCGCCGCCGCGGCCGCGGGCGGCCGTCACTCGGTCCGTGACGTCCTCACGCTCGGCGCCTCGGTGACCGTCACCCACACCCTCGGGGTGTTCGCGCTGGGAGGGCTGGTGGCGGCGGGGTCGGCCGCGGCCGCTTCGGTGGTGGCGTGGCTGGGGGTGGCGAGCGGCGCGCTGGTGGCGGCGGCAGGTGCCGCGCTCGTCCGCAGGGCCTGGCGCCGCCGGGGACTTCCGCCCGACCAGCACCACCACGGCCATCACCCTCACCCTCACGGCCACCGACTTGACGGGCACGGACACCCCGGCCACGGACACGGCTCTGACGGGCACGGACAACCCGACCGGCACGCGGACGACCACGGGCATCACGAGCACGGCCGTGGCCACGGCCACGACACCGACGACCCCGGGCCGCACGGGCACGGCCACCACGACCGCGCGCGCACCCCCGAGCGGCGGGGACCGGTCGGCACCCTGCTCCTCGGGTTCGCCGGCGGGCTCGTGCCCAGCCCGTCCGCCGTGGTCGTGCTGGTCGGCGCGGCGGCTCTCGGCCGGGCGTGGTTCGGCTTCCTCCTCGTTCTCGCGTACGGCGCCGGGCTCGCCTTCACCCTCGCCGCCGCGGGCCTCCTGGTCGTACGCGTCGGCGAGCGGGCCGCCGCGCGGCTCGCGGCCCCGAGAAGGCCGGGCGGACAGCTCGTCGCCCTGGCGCACCGCGCGGCTCCGCTGGGCACCGCGTGCACGGTTCTGCTTCTCGGCTGCGGATTGCTGTTCAAGGGGGCGGCAGCGGCCTGGAGTTGAGCTAGCTTGGAGTGGTTTCCACCGGGATTCCACGAGATGCCGTGCTGCTGCTACGGATGGGGGCTCGCGTGCCGGAGAACCAGCTGATCGCCGGGCGTTACCGGCTGTTGAGCCCGCTCGGCGAGGGCGGTATGGGTGTGGTCTGGCGCGCCCGTGACGAGGTGCTCGACCGCGAGGTCGCCGTCAAGGAGGTACGGGCCCCGGCCGGGCTCGGCGCGACCGAGGAACGGCGGCTGTACCAGCGGCTGGAGCGGGAGGCGTGGGCCGCCGGCCGGATCTCGCACCGCAACGTGGTGACGGTCTTCGACGTGGCCGTCGAGGACGGCCGTCCCTGGATCGTGATGGAGCTGATCCGGGGGCTGTCCCTGGCCGAAGTGCTGGAGTCGGACGGTCCGCTCGTCCCCCGGCGCGCGGCGCAGATCGGCACCGAGGTCCTCGCGGCGCTGAACGCGGCCCATGGCGCGGGTGTGCTGCACCGCGACGTCAAACCGGGGAACGTCCTCATCGCCAATGACGGCCGGGTCGTGCTCTCCGACTTCGGGATCGCGGTGGTCGAGGGGACGTCCCATCTCACCATGACGGGCGAGCTGATCGGCTCGCCCGAATTCCTCGCCCCGGAGCGGGCCCTGGGGCGGACCCCGGGGCCCGAGTCGGATCTGTGGTCGCTCGGTGTACTGCTGTACGCGGCGGTCGAGGGCATCTCCCCGTTCCGGCAGAACACCCCGCTGAGCACCCTGCGGGCGGTGGTCGACGAGGAACTGCCGCCGCCGCGCCGGGCCGGTGAGCTGGCGCCGGTGATCGCGGGGCTGCTGCGCAAGGAGCCGGCGGAGCGGATGCCGGCCGCCGAGGCCGAGCGGCAGCTCCGGCTGGTCGGCGCGGGAGGGAGCACGCGAACGGCGGTGCCACCGGGTCCGTACAGTCCGACGGTCTCCGCCCGGACGACGGCGGCCACTCCCGCGCCGGGGCCGCCCGCCCCCGGGCCGGCGACCCCGGCGGGCGGGCCGGCCACGACGACGGGCCTGCGGCCGCCGCCGCATTCGCGCCGGTCGGTGGCCGTGCTGGCCACGGGGATCGCCGTGCTGCTGCTCGCGGTGAGCGGCCTCGCCTGGGCGCTGATGGACAGAGACGGAGGCGGCGCCGACCGGGGCGGTGGCGGCGTCTCCTCCGGCGGGGTGTCGTCGCCGAAGGAGACGCCGCCCCCGTCCCCTTCGGGCGGTGGCGGTACCACCGCGCCGGGCGGCGGTGGCACGGACGACGGCGGGACCGGGAGCCGGAACACCGGCGGGAACAACACTCCCCCGCCGGACGACCGGCCGCAGACGGTCACGGTGCACGTCCAGGCCGTGCGGGACGAATACTCCGGCACCTGCCCGCCGCCCGATTCCGGGGCCCCGGCCTTCCGGGCGCAGATCACCGTGGGCCGTACCCCGGCGACCGTCGAGTACCGCTGGGCGACCGAGAGCGGGGACGGCTCGTACTCCCGCTGGCGGACGCTGACGTTCCCGTCCGGCGGGGAGCGGCAGAAGGCGGTCGAGCACACCGAGCAGGCGTACCCCGAGGCCGGGACGCGCCACGACCGGATCCGGGTGGAGGTCCGGAGCCCGGTCGAGGCGCGGTCCGCCTGGATCGGATTCTCGGTCACCTGCGTGCGGGAGACGCCGTCGGACGGCGTCTCCCGCACGCCGGACACCGGGGCCGGTCCGGCCGTCAGGCGTGCGCGGTGAAGACGGGCAGATAGCCGCCGGACTGACCAGCGGCGGTGGGGTGGTACGACTCTCCGATTCTGAGCAGGTTCGCACTGTGCAGCCAGGCATCCCCGGAGCAGATCTCGTGCCCGGTGAAGGCCGTGACGACCTCCGCGAAGGTGTAGCCGTGGTCGGCCGCGCGCTTCGCGGTGGCGGTGTTGAGGTGGTCCGAGGCCGCGTTGAGCGCGGACCGTTCCCGCTCGCTGAGTCCGGCGACGCAGGTGCCGTTGAGCTGGTAGAAGCGGGGGTAGCCGAGGACGACGACGCGGGCGGAGGGGGCCTTGGCCCGGATCGCGGCGTACACGCCGTCGAGTTGTCCGGGCAGGGTCCGGTCGACGTACGAGCGCGCCTCGGCGATCCGGTCGAGGCAGGTGGACTCGGACATGAGGACGCAGGTGGTCATGACGTCGGCGAAGCCGGCGTCGTTGCCGCCCACGGTGAGGGAGACGAGATCGGTGGCGGGCCCGAGGGAACCGAGCTGGCCCTCCGTGACGTCACTCGTACGAGCGCCCGAGCAAGCGGCGAAAGCGAACGACGAGGGTGAATTCCGGGCCGCCCAGAGCCTGGGGAAGGCGCGGTCGCTGCGCTTGCAGGAGCCGCTCGCGCCGTCGTAGGCGCCGGCTCCGACGCCCGACGAGTAGGAGTCGCCCAGCGCCGCGTAGTCCAGGGCGGCGGGGGCTGCGGTGGCCTGCGCCGGGTTCGCTCCGGTGAGAGCGAGTACGGCGGCGAGGAGGAGTGACGATGAGAAAGCCGCGATACGGGACAGTTTCATGGAACCTCCGTTTAGCAGGATCTCTGCCACAACTTTCGTAGCAGCCCGCACACTTCACCGGAAGTGTCCATGACAAGTTTTCACGAGGCCGCCGCGCCCGCGTCCTTGACGGAAGCCCGCAGGCTGAGCAGCATGAGGAACCGATATCAGGCAGCCTGGGAGCAAATCCGGTCATGCAGGGCATCAAAGGCACACCCCTATTGGCCGGAAATGATCTTCCGGCGATCCTTTCCGGTGTGACATTCGCCATTTCAGGCACCGGAGTTGTCTTGGCGCTCGCCAACGCGGATTCACCCCTGCGTGCTCCTTTTATCCTTTTTTTCCTGTTCGTTGGGCCGGCCTCCGGACTGTACGCGGCCTTGCGGGGACTGGATTCCACGACCCGCGCCACCACGGCAGCCGCGGGGGCCGCCGGGATCGACCTGGCGGTCGCCGGAGTGCTGTCATCCCTGGACACTCCGGCCGCGAACGGCGGAGTGACCGCTATCGTGGTAGTAACCGCACTGTTGTTCCTGTGGGCGGCGGGGGGTCGTCGGAACGGGCGAACCCCCTCCACCCGGAGGCCGGATCGCGCCGATGGGCCCCTCCGCGAGGAGGAACCGGAACGCGCAAGTCCAGTTGATCGCCTGTGAAACACGATCAAGGAAATCCGATCAGCGCAGGTGCACAACTGGCCACCAAATCGGTATCAAAAATGTAAAAAGCAAGACCACGTTCCTGGGCTTGTCATACAGTCGCAAACATCAATACCGTCACACTTCCACCCGCATTGGCTCATCAGCAAGCGGCTCTAGGGGAGGGCTCAAGCGTCGCGATGGTCCGGAGCGGGTGGGTGCGGTAGGGGGGTGCCGTCTCGGTTTTCGTGCTCTTGCCGAGCCGTGCCGCGCGGCCAGTTCTGCAACTCGCCGGACCTGTACGGAGTGCTGCTCCGTGATGGGCCGGTGAAGAAGTAACCCCCCTTTAAACCGGACACTCATCCGGATCGCCCGGGGGCGGGCGATCCACCGGTGGAGAGGGAAAACAGACCCATGAGTTCAGTCCTGCGCCCGGCCGCTCCGGGGCAAGATCAGTCGTTGTCGGCCACCGACCGCGCCGCTGTCCGCATTCCGATACAGCCGACGGCGGAATCCGCGGAGGCCCGCTACCGGCCGATCTCGTCCCATCTGGCGATCACCCCGCCCGTGAGCGTGGTCATCCCCGCGATGAACGAGGCCGAGAACCTGCCGTACGTGTTCAAGACCCTGCCCGACTGGATCCATGAAGTGGTCCTCGTGGACGGGAACTCCACCGACAACACCGTCGAGGTCGCGCGTGAGCTGTGGCCCGACGTCAAGGTGGTCAAGCAGGCGGGCAAGGGCAAGGGCGACGCGCTGATCAGCGGATTCGCCGCCTGCACCGGCGACATCATCGTCATGGTCGACGCCGACGGCTCCGCGGACGGCAACGAGATCGTCTCCTATGTCTCCGCCCTGGTCTCCGGCGCCGACTTCGCCAAGGGCTCCCGTTTCGCCAACGGCGGCGGCACGGACGACATGACCTTCATCCGCAAGATGGGCAACTGGGCCCTGTGCAGCGTCGTCAACGCCAAGTTCGGCGCCCGCTACACCGATCTCTGCTACGGCTACAACGCCTTCTGGAAGCACTGCCTCGACGAGATCACCCTCGACTGCACCGGCTTCGAGATCGAGACCCTGATGAACATCCGGGTCGTCAAGGCCGGGCTGCGCGTCCAGGAGGTCCCGAGCCACGAGTACAACCGCATCCACGGCGTCAGCAACCTCAGCGCCGTCCGCGACGGGATCCGTGTGCTCAAGGTCATCCTCAAGGAGAAGGGTGTGACCCGCGCCGCACGCCGTCGGGGCGCGGGCACGCTCGGAGTGAAGGTCGCGCGGGGAGAGACGTCTTGAGCGACCACCGTTTCTCGGTGGTGATCTGCGCCTACACCGAGGACCGCTGGGAGGACATCCTCGCGGCGGTCGACTCGGTACGGAACCAGTCGCTGCCCGCGCTGGAGACGCTGCTCGTGGTGGACCACAACCCGGCCCTGCTGGAGCGGCTCACCAGGGAGTACAAGGAGTACGGGCGAGAGGCCGGGGACCCGGCCCCGGGCGCACGGGTGCGGGTGCTCGCCAACGCGGGCCCCCGCGGCCTGTCCTCCGGCCGCAACACCGGAATCGCGGCCGCCCGCGGCGCGTTCGTCGCCTTCCTCGACGACGACGCCGTGGCCGAGCGCGACTGGCTGCGGTACTTCGCCGAGGCGTACGACGACCCGGCGGTCATGGCCGTCGGGGGACGGACCGACGCCGCCTGGGCCTCCGGCCGCCGGCCGGCCTGGTTCCCCGAGGAGTTCGACTGGGTCGTGGGCTGCACCTACCGGGGGCTGCCCGCCGGCAAGGTGCGGGTGCGCAACGTCCTCGGCGGGAACGCCTCCTTCCGGCGTACCGCGTTCGACGCCGCCGGCGGCTTCGCCACCGGCATCGGGCGCGACGGCGACAAGCGCCCGCTGGGGTGCGAGGAGACCGAGCTGTGCATCCGCCTCGCCGAGGCGGTACCGGGCGCCGTCCTGCTCATCGACGACCGCGCCGTGATCCACCACAAGGTCCCCGCCGTGCGCGAGCGGTTCGCCTACTTCCGTACGCGCACCTACGCCGAGGGCCTGTCCAAGGCACTCGTCGCCAAGAGCGTGGGCGCGGGCAAGGGCCTGGAGTCCGAGCGCCGCTACACCACCCGGGTGCTGCCCGCCGGAGTGGTGCGCGGGCTGCGCGACGCGGCCCGCGGACGCCGGGGCGGAGCGGGCCGGGCCGGCGCGATCATCGCCGGGGTGGCGGTGGCCGCGGGCGGATACGTGGTCGGAACGGCACGGGCTCGCAAGGGCGGTGTGACGTTCTCGTCGGGACCGATCCAGCCGCTGCCCGCCGAGGGAGCCGCAGGCTCGCCGTCGCCCGCGGCACAGGGCGGGGCGGCGCGGTGAGCCGGCCCGTCCCCGTCCTGATGTACCACGCCGTCGGGCACCGTCCGGCGAAGGAGACCCTGGGACTCTCCGTCTCCCCCGGGGCCTTCGCCGAGCAGATGGAACTCCTCCGCGAACGGGGCTTCACGCCCGTCTCCACCGCCGAGCTCGGAGAGTCCTGGCGCTCGGGCGGCCGCAGGCCCCTGCCCGGACGGCCGGTGCTGATCACCTTCGACGACGGATACGAAGGCGTGCACCGGCACGCCCTCCCCGTCCTGGCCGAGCACGGTTTCGCCTCGACCCTGTTCGTCTCGACCGGCTGGCTGCGCGGGGAGTACGACGAGGGCGGCGCGATCGACACCATGCTCGACTGGGACCAGGTGCGGGAACTGGCCGCCGCCGGCACCGAGATCGGCGGGCACACCCACAGCCATCCGCAGATGGACCAGCTCGACGACGAGCGGCTGCGGTACGAGACCGTCCGCTGCCGCGACATCATCACCGACGAACTGGGCACCCCGCCGCTCTCCTTCGCCTACCCCTACGGCTACTCCAGCCGCCGGGTGCGGGCCACCGTGCGGGCGGCGGGCTTCGCGCAGTCCTTCGCCGTCGGCAACGCGCTCGCGCGGCCCGCGCAGGGGCCGTACGCCATCGAACGGGTGACCGTGCGGCGGAACACCGGCATCGACGAATTCGAACGGCTCGTCGAGGGGCGGGCCATCGGCCGGAACTTCGCCAAGGACCGCGCCCTGACCAAGGGATACGCGGCGGTGCGGCGGACCCGCAGGGCGGTCACGGTCATCCGGCGGACGGCGGCCGAACTGGCGAGCGACTGAGTCACCTACGGCGGGCCCGGCGGACGTACCCGCCCCGGTGGAGCCTCCGGTACGCGGGTCTGCGTACCGGTCGGTCCCCGCGCGCGGATCCGCGTACCAGTACGGCACACCGCCGTGTCACGGTGACCGTGCTCCCGCCGCGCCCCGGGACAAAACTCCGTGCGACGGGCGGGCCGGTGCCGGATCATGGGGCGCATGTCTGCCGCACAGCCCCATGACGCGCTCCCGATCCGGCTCAACCTCGACGACAGCGACTCACCCCTGGACGTCGTGGACGCGCTGTTCCTCGGCCGCTTCGCGACGGGAGCACAGCCGTACTCCCACAGCAGCAGCATCGACCGTGTCAGGCCCGGTGTCACGCTGCTCCCTGCGGCGGCGACCGTCCTGCGCACCGCGCGCGACGACGACGACAGCCGGGTGCTCGCCGAGGGTGACGGCTGGACCGTGCACGTCTCCCGCTGGAACCGGGGTGCCGATGTCACCGTGACCGCCGTCACGGCCGAACTCGCCGAGACCATCCTCAAGGAGGCGACCGATAACGCGGCCGACGAGCCCGAGCCGCAGCCGGAGAACGTCACCATGGGGTTCTGGTACGTCTCCCCGCGGCGCGGTCCGCACCGGACCACGCGCCAGATCGCGGCCGGTACCTGGGACGAGGTCCGCGCCAACTACACCGCGCCCGTCGCCGACGCGATGGACCGTCTGATGAAGGTCACCCCGGACGACATCTCCGGCCGGCTGCTGCTGCTCCACGGGCCGCCCGGCACCGGCAAGACCTCCGCGCTGCGGACGCTGGCGCGTTCCTGGCGCGACTGGTGCCAGGTCGACTGCGTCCTCGACCCCGAGCGGCTCTTCAACGACGTCGGCTACCTCATGGACATCGCGATCGGCGAGGACGAGGGCACGGCGAAGGGCCGGTGGCGGCTGCTTCTGCTGGAGGACTGCGACGAACTGATCCGGGGTGAGGCGAAGCACACCGCGGGCCAGGCGCTGTCCCGGCTGCTGAACCTCACGGACGGTCTCCTCGGGCAGGGCCGCAATGTCCTCGTCGGCGTCACGACCAACGAGGACCTGGAGCGGCTCCATCCCGCGGTGGTGCGACCGGGCCGCTGCCTGGCCCGGATCGAGGTGGGCCCGCTGACCCGCGAGGAGTCGGCGGGCTGGCTGGGCACGGAGGAGGGGGTCGGCCGTGAGGGCGCGACGCTGGCGGAGCTGTACGCGCTGCGGAGGGGCAGTACGCCGCCCTCGATCCCCGACCAGCACCCGCCGACGGCGGGCCTGTACCTCTAGGTTGCTCTGCGGCGGGGTTACCCGGGGTACGGCCCCCACGACCTGCGGGCCCTTGCGGGGCTCCGCCCCGGACCCCGCGCCTCAAACGCCGGCGAGGCTGAAATTCCGCACCCCGCCCCCGAACCGGGAGGAAGCGGAGAATCCGCCCCTGCCCCCGGACCGGGAGGAAGCTGAATTTCCGCACCCCACACCGGGAGGAGGCAAAGAATCCACCCCCTGCCCCCGAACTGGGAGGAAGCGGAGAATCCGAACCCCGCCCCGGACCGGTCCGGGGCAGAGATCCGTCCCGCGCCTCGGAATCAGGGGGGATCGTCCGATGGCGCGGGGTCAGATGTCGTACGTCACCCGGAGGGCGTCGTCCAGGGCCGCGCGGGCCTCGTCGCGGGTGAGGCCCAGCCGCTTCGCCCGCTCGGCGTACGCGCGGGCCGCGAGGGCGACTTCACGTTCCGCCGCACCGCCCACCGCCGCGACGAAGGTCCCGTGGCGGCCGCGGGTCTCGACGACCCCGTCGGACTCCAGCGCGCGGTACGCCTTCGCGACGGTGTTCGCCGCGAGGCCGAGGTCCTCCGCGAGGCCCCGTACGGTCGGCAGGCGGTAGCCCACGGGGAGCGTGCCGGACCGGGCCAGTTCGGAGATCCGGGCGCGGAGCTGTTCGAATGGTGCCACGCCCGAATCGGCGTCGACGACGATCTTCAAGGTCACCCGGGGATTCTCCCCCATGAACATGAAAGGCAGCCGGTATGACCGTCGAGGTCCACCTGGTCAAGGCGGGCAGAACCAAGATCCGCTACCCCGCGGCGCCCGTCGCCGACGACGGCCGTCATCTGGTGGTGCGTGCCCCGTGGGCTTCCGGCGGTGTGCGGGACTTCGGGTTCGTCCGCTTCGAGCCGGGCGATGTGTTCACCGAGCACTACTGGCGGGACGGATGGTACGCGGTGAAGGAGGTCCGGTCCGGGGGCGGCGTACTCAAGGGCTGGTACTGCGACATCACCCGGCCCGCCGAACTGAGCCGGGGCGTGCTGACGGTCGAGGATCTGGATCTCGATCTGTGGGTGTCGGCCGATCGCGCCGAGGTGCTCCGCCTGGACGAGGACGAGTTCGCACAGAGCGGTCTCGCCGTGAGCGACCCCGAGGCCGCGGCCCGCGCGGTGAAGGCCCTGGACGAGTTGGAGGCGCTGGCGCTCGCCGGCGGCCTGGACGAACTGCTCGCGCACCAGTAGGGGAGGACGGGGGCGACCGGTGCCGGATCTCAGGGCCGTCCCGCAATCCACGGTGGGACAGCGCTCAGGCGACGGCCTTGCGGTAGTGGATGCGGTTGTACTGACCGTCGGCGCGCCGCGCCTCCACCTCGTACCCGTAGCGCGCGTAGAGGTTCTGGTTCTCCCACATCAGCGCGTTGGTGTAGAGGCGGATCTCGCCCAGCCCCAGCTCCCGCGCGCGGGCCTCCGCGAGGCCGAGCAGCGCGCGGCCGAGTCCGGTGCCGCGGGCGTCCGGGTGGACGGCGACGGACTCCAGGAAGAGATGGTCGTCGTGGGGGACGAGGACGATGACGCCCCGTACGGGTTCCCCCGCGACGAACACCCGCCCCGCCGCCACATCGGCGGCGTGATCCGCCTTCATGGGGGCGGGCACGACTCCGATCCGGTCGATGTAGTGGTGGTAGGCCGCATCGGTCACGGTTTTCACCAAAAGCACATCTTCAGGTGCGGCGGGGCGAGTGTCCATGTTCATACCTATACGTTACTGCGGCGCATGATCAGCTTCTTCAACCACGGCCACGCGAGCAGGATGACGATCACGGCGTAGACCGTGATGGAGAACGCTGTGTCGAACAGACCGGAGACGCTGCCGTTGCTGATCTGGAGCGCACGGCGCAGCTGCTGTTCGGCGGCCGGGCCGAGGATCACTCCGATCACGGCGGGCAGGACGGGGAGCCCGTACCGCCGCATCCCGAAGCCGATCAGACCGATCACCAGCAGGATGATCAGATCGAGTGCCTCGCCGCCGACGGCGTACGCGCCGACTCCGGCGAAGAACAGGATTCCCGCGTACAGATAGGGGCGGGGGATGCGCAGGAGCTTCGCCCAGACCGGGGCGAGCGGCAGGTTCAGGGCGAGCAGCAGCACCATGCCGACGAAGAGGGAGGCGATCAGGCCCCACACCAGGTCGGGCTCGCGTTCGAAGAGGAGCGGTCCGGGCTGGATGCCGTACTGCTGGAAGGCGGCGAGCATGACCGCGGCGACCGCCGTCGTCGGCAGTCCGAGCGTGAGCATCGAGACGAGGGTGCCCGCGGCGGAGGCGGATGCCGCCGACTCGGGTCCGGCCACACCCTCGATCGCGCCCTTGCCGAACTCCTCCTTGTGCTTGGAGAGCCGCTTCTCGGTGACGTACGACAGGAAGGTCGGGATCTCCGCACCGCCCGCGGGGATCGCCCCGAAGGGAAAGCCGATGGCGGGGCCGCGGAGCCAGGACTTCCAGGTGCGCCGTACGTCGGACTTGGCGAGCCAGGGGCGGCCGACGGGTATCGGGTCCGCCGTGTTGCGGCGCAGGTGGGCGGCGACCCAGAGCGCCTCGCCGATGGCGAAGAGCCCGACCGCGACGATGACGACGTCGACGCCGTCGGCGAGCTGGAGGGAGCCGAAGGTGAGCCGCTGCTGGCCGGTCATCTGGTCGAGGCCGACGAGCCCGATGGTGAGGCCGATCAGCAGGGAGGCGAGTCCGCGGACCCGGGAGGAGCCGAGGACGGAGGTGACCGCGATGAACGCGAGCACCATGATGGCGAAGTAGTCGGGGGCGCCGATGTCGACCGCGAGGTCGGCGATCTTGGGGGCGAGGGCGACCAGCAGGATCGTACCGATCATGCCGCCGGCGAAGTGGCCGATCGCGGCGGCGGCGAGCGCTTGCGACCCGCGGCCCGATTTGGCCATGGGGTTGCCTTCGATGGCGGCGACGACGGCCGCGCTCTCCCCCGGTGTGTTGAGCAGGATGGAGGTGGTGGACCCGCCGAACATGGCGCCGTAGTAGATACCGGCGAACATGATGAACGCGCCGGTCGGTTCCAGGCCGTAGGTCACGGGCAGCAGCAGGGCCACCGCCATCGCCGGTCCGATGCCCGGCAGTACACCGATCGCGGTGCCGAGGAGTACGCCGATCGCCGCCCAGAGGAGGTTGATCGGAGTCAGGGCGGTGCCGAAGCCGTCCAGGAGCGAATTGAGTGAATCCACTGGCTACAGCACCCCCATGAGCGGGCCGCCCGGCAGGGGAACGCCGAGCAGGTCGTTGAAGACGTAGTACGTGAGGAGGGCGAGTACAGCGGCGATCATCGGGTCGCGGGTGTAGTTCCTGCTGCCGAGGGCGAAGGCCGCTCCCCAGAAGAGCAGGGTTCCGGCGATGGGGAAGCCGATGGGGCCGATGAGCACGGCGAAGGCGAGGAAGACCCCGGCCAGAAGGAGGACGGTCTGCCAGTCGCTGGGTTCGCTCAGATCGATGTCCTCACCGCCCTCGGCCTCGCCGTGCCCGCCGCGCAGGACGTCGACGGCGAGCAGGAGGGCGACGAGCAGCAGGCCGATGCCGACGACGACCGGTACGGTCTTGGGGCCGACGGGTCCGCGCTGGGCGATCTCGACGTCCATGGTGAGCGCGTCGGTCAGGACGAGCACCCCGATGGCGAACAGCAGCACGCTGACGCCGAGTTCGGAGTGCTCGCGCAGCCAGGCCCGGCCCGGACGGCCCGCGCTCGGGGGGCTGTCCGCTATCTGCGGCCCGGGAGATTTCTGCGAGTTCACAGTCCCAGCTCCTTCAGCACCGAGTCCACGCGCTTGTCCTGCTCCTTGAGGAAGTCACCGAACTTGTCACCGGTGAGGAAGGCGTCGCTCCAGCCGTTCTTCTTGAGCGACTGACGCCACTGCTCCGAGTCGTGGAGTGCCTCGATCAGGCCGATGAGCTTGTCGCGTTCGGCTCCGGAGAGGCCGGGCGGGGCGACGATGCCGCGCCAGTTGGTGAACTCGGTGTCGAGCCCGGCCTCCCGGAGGGTGGGGGCGTCCAGGCCGGGGACCCGCTGGGGGCCGGTGACGGCGAGCAGCCTGAGTTCGCCGGACTTGATCTGATCGAGGTACTCGCCGACACCCGAGACGCCGAAGGCGACCTTGTTCCCGAGGATGGAGGCGAGGAGTTCACCACCGCCGTCGTAGGGGATGTAGTTGACGGTCTTGGGGGTGATCCCGGCGGCCTGGGCCATGAGCATGGGGGCGAGGTGATCGGGCCCGCCGGGTGACGAGCCGCCGCCGACGGCCAGGTCACCGGGGTCCTTCTTCCAGGCGGTGAGGAGGTCCTGGATGGTTTTGTACGGGGAGCTCTTGGAGACGACGACGATGCCCTGCTCCTCGGTGAGCCGGGCGATCGGGGTCGTGTCGGAGAGCGTCTTGGGGGACTTGTTGGTGTGTACGGCTCCGACGACGCCCAGGCCCATGGACATGGCGAGCCGGCCGTTGCCGTGTTCGCCGGCCAGCCGGGCCAGACCCACCGTGCCGCCGGCGCCGGGCAGGTTGAACACCTCGATGTTGTGGGTCAGGTCGGCGTCCTCGGCGTTCTTGGCCGCTGTACGTGCGGTGATGTCATAGCCCCCGCCGGGGGTGTTGGGAACCATGAACCGCAGACCGGGGATCTGGGTACCGGTTTCGGAGGCGTCGCCGGTGCTGAGCAGGGGCGGCCCCACGATCACCAGCAACGCAGCCCCGAGCAGGGCGAGGGGAGTGCGCAATCGCACGTGAGCCGCCTCTCAGGTAGGGGGAAGGTGTGAGGTGGCCCACATGTTGCCGGTGCGTTAAGGAAGTGTCTCTCTTCCGGAATCAACGGACGTTGTGGTCATTGTGGTCGCGCCATAGCGTGTGCGCGTGATGAACGTGCTGGTGGTGGACGACGACTTCATGGTCGCCAAGCTGCACTGCCGCTATGTGGCGGCTACGGAGGGATTCCGGGTCGTCGGGGTGGCCCATACCGGGGCGGAAGCCCTGCGTGCGGCGGAGCGGCTGCGGCCGGATCTTGTCCTGTTGGACATCTATCTGCCCGATATGGACGGCCTGAGTGTGCTGCGTGAACTGCGTGCCGCCGAGGAACGTGACGCGACGCGCACGACCGTCGACGCACTGTTCATCACGGCCGCGCGGGACGCCGGCCTGGTACGGGCCGCGCTGCGTGCCGGCGCGCTGCACTATCTGATCAAGCCGTTCAACCAGGCAGCCCTGCAAGAGCAGTTGCGCCATGTGGCCGCGCTGCGCTCACGCTTCGAGCGGCTGCGCGAGGCGCGCCAGGAGGACGTGGACCAGATCTTCGGCACCCGCCCGCCCGGCTCCCGCGAACTCCCCAAGGGCCTCGCGGCCCACACGGCCGAACTCGTCGAACGAATCCTCCGCGAGCACCCCGGCGACCTCTCGGCCTCCGAGTGCGCCGAAGCGGGCTCCCTGTCCCGGGTCAGCGCCCGCCGCTACCTGGAGTACTTCGTGGAGACCGGACGCGTCGAAGTGACCCTCCGCTACGGCGGCACGGGCCGCCCCGAACGCCGCTACCGCCTGATCGGCGCCGGCTGACCCCCACGCCCCTCACCCCCATGACCCGGTGAGCCCCTCACCCCGTACACCCGGGAATGAGTCACCCCTTGGGCCTGGTGAGCCCCCTCACCCCGTACACCCGGCGAGTGAGTCACCCCATGTGCCTGGTGAGTGAGCCGAAGGGGGCCCTGGGGTGCCGAAAGGGAGAACGCGCGCAGGCCGCGATACCGCGCCGTCCCTGCGCCTTCACCCCATGTCCCGGTGAGTGAGCCGAAGGGGGCCGTGGGTGTCGAAAGGGAGAACGCGCGGAGGCCGTGAGGAACGAGCGGTCGAGCACGATCGACCGTCGACACACACTGAAGGCCCCCGGTGGGGGTCCCCCCGGACGGAGTCTGGGGGAGAGGGAACCACAAAAAATACAGCGCGTCGGTCACTGTCCGGACCACGTTCCCACGGCCCACCCCGTCCGCCCCCACCAAACCCCCCGCCGTACGCCCCCTACACCCCCTACGCCCCCGAAAGACCCCCCACCCCCTCCCCCCATCAGCGAGAACCGGCCCCACCCGCCCCATGAGCCTCGCCTGCGGAAGCCGCGGCCAGGCCCCCGTCCATCGCCGGGAGCCCGCCCCGGGCTCGGTGAGGGCCGCTTTCCGGCCTCTTCCTCAGCCCGTTCTTAGCGCCTCCTTAAAGCAAGGATAAGGATGAGGATGTTGTTGTCCTCCGAGGCGTTTTCCGTGTGTCGAGGGGCTAGCTTGCTGCTCGCCGGGGCTTGGTCCGAACCAGTGCGCAAGAGGTGAACACGGGCCGCGCCGCCCGTTCGGACCAGCCCTGGACCCCCACGAATGCCCGTCTTGAGGAGAACGTCACCATGACCGCTCGCCGTAAGGTCACCACGGTCGTCGCACTCGGCTTCGCGCCGCTCGCGCTGGCCGGGCTGGCGGCCGCTCCGGCCTCCGCACACGGTTCCATGACGGACCCGGTGAGCCGGATTGCCGCGTGCTACGCCGAGGGCCCGGAGAGCCCGGACTCGGACGCGTGCAAGGCTCTCGTCTCGACGGGCGGCACCCAGCCGCTGTACGACTGGAACGAGGTCAACATCGGCGACGCCGCCGGGGCGCACAAGAGCAAGATCCCGGACGGCAAGCTGTGCAGCGCGGGGCGTGACAAGTACCGGGGTCTGGACGCTCCCCGCACGGACTGGCCGTCCGCCAAGATGACCGCGGGCGCCCACACGTTCCGCTGGCGGGCCACCGCTCCGCACAAGGGCACGCTGTCGCTGTACATCACCAAGGACGGCTACGACCCGACTCAGCCGCTGAAGTGGTCGGACCTGGAGGAGCAGCCGTTCGCTTCGGTGACCGACCCGTCGCTGGAGAACGGCGCGTTCGTCTTCAACGGGACCGTGCCGAACAAGTCGGGCCGTCACCTGGTGTACTCGATCCTCCAGCGCTCGGACTCCCCCGAGGCGTTCTACACCTGTTCCGACGTCGTCTTCGGCGGTGCGGGCGGCGCCGTCGTCGCGTCCGCCCCCTCGGACGGACAGATCAAGAAGGGCACGGCGAAGTCCTCGGTCGACCACAACGGCCACGGCGGGGACACTCCGGCCGAGGCCAAGCGGAACGAGACCTACGCCGAGAACTCGGCGGCCGGTGACGGCACCGCGGCCGGTGGTACGGACGCGGCCGGGACCGGCACCTCGGGCAGCGCTCCCGAGGCGCAGGGCGGCGGCACCGAGAGGCTCGCCAAGACGGGCGGCGACAGCAACACGCCGTACCTCGCGCTGGGCGGTGCCACGGCTCTCGCGATCGGCGCCGGAGTGATGTTCGCCGCGGCGCGGCGCAGGGCGGTCGGCGGCCGGGGCCGCTGACCGTCCCCCACAGCACCTCCGGTGGTGAATCCGACTTCCCCCCACGGCACCGCCGGTGGTGAAACTGCGCGTCCGTCATTCAAAGACGGACGCGCAGTTCGTTGTGGTGGCCCTCGCCGGGTCGAGGGCGTTGGCCACCTCGTGGTGCGCGATCCGGTCGAAGAGGCCGATCGCGACATGCTCGGACGCGTCGAGGGCGCACAGGTCCTGGACGACCACGTTTCTGACGTCCGGTCCGGTCAGGAACTGCGAGCGGTACGGGGTGACCACCTGGTCGTACCGGGTGGCGATGACGGTGTACCGGACACCGGGCACCGTGTCCCCGCCCTCGTTGAGCTTCTCGATGAAGGCGGACCCCGCGATCTGGTCGGCGAACGCGGGGGTGGCGGACGAGATCAGCTCCCGGGCGCCGGGGAAGTACGGCAGCAGCCGGGTGAGACCGGACAGGGTGGTCCCGCGGTTGCTGGGAGCGATGCCGATGAGCGCGTTCACCTTCGCCGCACCGCCCAGGTACTTGAGGTAGTAGCGCGGCATCATGCCGCCCTGGGAGTGGCCGACGAGATCGGTTTCGGACGCTCCGGTCGCCGCGAGCACCCGGTCGACGAAGGCGCCGAGCTGACCGGCCGACGTGTCGACCGGGCCGAGGCCGTGGAAGAACGGCACGCCGGGCAGCTGCCCGTAGTCGAGGGAGTAGACGCAGTAGCCGCGGGCGACGAGGTAGGGGGCGAGGCCGAGCCAGTTGTCGACGGCGTTCCCGAGGGTTCCGTGGACGAGGACGACCGGGCGGGGATGGGCGGCGGACGGCTTGCAGGACCAGTCGTTCCAGCCACTGCGGGGAGCCGGGGCGGCGGCCGCCCCGGCAGTGACAGGACCGGCGGCGGCGGGTACGGCGGCCGTGGGGGCGGCTGTGGCGGTGGGGGTCAGACCGACGGCGGTGGCCAGCAGCAGGGCGGCGGCGGGTCCGAGCAGGCGCTTCCAGGGCGGCATCGGGCAGTCTCCTTGCGGCTCAAGGGGAGTGGCGACGAGCGTAGATTGTGGTGCCCACGACAAGCTACGCACGGGTAATCACGGCTGGGAAGTTACGCGTCGGTAAAAACTGAGTCCCTGTCAGCAGAGCCGACGGCGGCCCGCCGGTCGCCCGGGCGGGCGCGGACGTCGGCCATTCGGCCCCGCCCCGCCTGCGCGATCCGCGCGCTCCGCCGACCGTGAGGCCATGACGCGGACATCGGACGGCCCGCACGAGGGCCCGCCTTCCCCACGCCGTACCGGATTTCCGGCCGAGGTCCGGGACGCGGTGAGCTTGCGCGCCGCGCTCCTGGTCATCGGAGTGCTGGCGCTCCAGCTCGCCTTCATCACCTCGTACATCGGCGCCTTCCACGAGCCGAAGCCGCATCGGATCCCGCTCGCCGTCGTCACCCCCTCCGTCACGGCCGACGACGAGACCGTGGCGCTGCTCGCCTCGCTGCCGGGCGATCCGCTCGATCCGCGTGCCGTCGCCGACGAGGCGGCCGCGCGGCGGCAGATCGAGGACCGCGAGGTCGACGGGGCGCTGGTGATCGGCCCCCGGGGCCCCGACCGCCTCCTCGTCGCCGGGGCGTCGGGCGCCTCGCTCGCCCAGGCCCTCACCGAGGTCGTGGCCGCGGTGGAGAAGGCCCAGGGACGCACCCTGGAAGTGGTGGACGTGGTCCCCGGCTCCCCTGGCGACGCCCGCGGCCTCTCGTCCTTCTATCTGGTCGTGGGGTGGTGCGTGGGCGGCTATCTGTGCGCCGCGGTCCTCGCGATCAGCGCGGGCGCACGGCCCGCCAACCCGGAACGCGCCGTGATCCGGCTGGGAGTGCTGCTGGTGTACGCGATCGTCGCCGGGCTGCTCGGCGCGGTGATCGCCGGCCCGGTGCTGGACGCGCTGCCCGGCAGTCTGCCCGCTCTGTGGGGGCTCGGCGCGCTGCTGGTCTTCGCGGTGGGCGCGGTCACGCTGGCGCTCCAGGGCCTCGCGGGCATCATCGGGGTCGGACTGGCGATCCTGCTGGTGGTCGTCCTCGGTAATCCGAGCGCGGGCGGGGCCTATCCGTATCCGCTGCTTCCCTCGTTCTGGCGGACGATCGGGCCCGCGCTGCCGCCGGGCGCGGGAACGTTCGCGGCCCGCTCCATCGCGTACTTCCGGGGCAATGGCGCGGGTGGCCCGATGCTGGTCCTCGCCGCCTGGGCGGCGGGAGGGGCGGCGGTCACCATGGTGTGCGCGCTGCTGCGGCGCCGGACGGCGGAGCCCGTGGAGCCCCGGTCCGCGGGCTGAGGGTCCCGGACCCGGGACGGCCCGCCCGAGGGCCGCGCCCCGCGTGCGCTGACGGCGCGTTCCGGCCCGTGTGCGCCGGGGGCGGACACGTGCTCGGGCGTCCGGCCGCTCCGAGCGGAGCGCACCGTACCGGCGCACCGCGGAGGTGTCAGCCGATGGTCGCGCCGTACGTCCGGAGCGCCTCCGTCACCGGCTGGAAGAACGTCTGTCCGCCCGAGGTGCAGTCACCGCTGCCGCCCGAGGTGAGGCCGACCGCCCTGTCGCCTGAGAAGAGCGGACCGCCGCTGTCGCCGGGCTCGGCGCAGACCGAGGTCTCGATGAGCCCGTTGACGATCTCGCCGTTGCCGTAGTTCACGGTCGCGTCGAGGCCGGTGACCTGCCCGTCGTGCACCCGGGTGGTGGAGCCGCTGCGCCGGACCGGCATGCCGACGGTCGCCTCGGCCGCGCCGGTGATCCGCTGGCTCCGGCCGTTGTAGAGGTTGACCTCGCTCGGCCGCGGTCCGCCGGCGGTGTACGCGACCAGCGCGAAGTCGTCGCCGGGGAATCGCGAGTCCGCCATCCGCCCGAGGTCCGGCCCGCCCGGGGACGCGGACCAGCGGCTGCCCGCCGCTCCGCAGTGGCCGGCCGTCAGGAAGTGCGGGGCGCCGTCCTTGACGACGTTGAAGCCGAGGGAGCAGCGCCCGCCGTCGTTGTGGATGGCGTCGCCTCCGGCGGCGAACGGCTTGAACTCTCCGGCGGACTTCCTCAGTTCGGCCGTGTGGCCGAGCCCTCGGACCACCTTGCTGAGCCGGTTCCACTCCGCGCCGGTGACGGTGCGGTCGGCGGTGACGACGACCTTGTTGGTGACCGGGTCCAGGGCCCAGGACGTCCCCGGGATGGCCGCCCTGTCGGCGAGGGTGCGCCGGGCGCCCGCCAGTTCGGCGAGGGTGTTCTCCACGACCCTCGCCCGTCCGCCCGCGTCGCGCACCGAGTCGGCGGCGGCCTCGTCGGCGACGTTCACGACCAGGGACCTGGCCTCCGCGTCGTAGTACGTGCCGATGACATCGGGGCCCAGTTCGTCACTCAGCGTGGAGGCGAGTTTTCCGGCCGCCGTCACCGACAGGGGTGTGACGGGATACCGCTGGGTGACATCGCTCGCGTTCGCGCTCTGCAAGGTCAGGCCCGCCGCCATCACTGCGAGAACGGAACCGCCGGTGATGGCCAGTTTTCGCTTCGGTATGCGTCGGTGCTTCAACGTCGACCTCCTGTGGGGGCCGTATCCGCGCGCGCGTGGGGAGCGTGGGGACACGGAGGATCAACGGCCCACTATTCCGATGCCGATCGCCGCCGCACAAGGCCGACTTCAGGACGCCGGTCCGGCAACGCGGGTCCGTGCGCGGCGCCTTCACCGGGTGCCCCGCCGCAGGAACGTCCCGCCTGCGAACACCGTGCGCGACCGGAGCAGGGGCAACGGGTGAGGACTGGACCTGTCCTGTTTTCTTCCCTCGCTGCCCGGAACGGATTCGGTACGGGTCCGGAATCCGGTCACACCGCGCCTCGGGGGCGTCGAACCTGCCGCCAAGTGATGACAAAGCCACGGCCCCTTCAGGCCACCGATGGGTCATCATCAAGGGGGCGGGGAATGCCAAAGGCTCATGGTGCGTGCCCGGGCAGGGCATCCACGGAAAAGGGGGCGGGGGTGCGACGTCGGGTGCGCGCGGCGGACGGGCGGCATCTGGTGGTGGAGCGGCTGGGGGATCCGCGCGGCAAGCCGGTCTTCCTGCTCCACGGCACACCGGGCAGCAGGCTTGGCCCGGCACCACGCGGCATGGTGCTCTACCAGCGCCGTACGCAGCTGATCGCGTACGACCGTCCCGGCTACGGCGGTTCGGACCGGCTGGCCGGCCGGAGTGTGGGCGATGTGGCCCAGGACGTCCGGGCGATCGCGGACGAGCTGGGGCTGGACCGGTTCGCCGTCGTGGGCCGCTCGGGCGGCGCCCCGCACGCGCTGGCCTGCGCGGCCCTGATGCCCGACCGGGTGACCCGTACCGCCGCGCTGGTCACTCTCGCGCCCCGGGACGCGGACGGCCTCGACTGGTTCGAGGGCATGGCCGCGTCCAATGTCCACGCGTACACCTCGGCCCTGGACGACCCGGCCGGGCTCACCGAGCGGTTCATCGTGCGCTCGGCGGAGATCCGGCGGGACCCGATCCGGCTCCTGGACGAGCTGCGCAGGGAGCTCACCGATTCGGACCGGATGGTCGTCGCGGACGCGGGCGTACGGGCGATGCTGCTGCGCAACTACCAGGAGGCGCTGCGGACCTCGGCGTACGGCTGGATCGACGACGCGCTCGCGTTCTGCAGCCCCTGGGGCTTCGACCCGGCGGACATCACGGGCCCGGTCATGCTGTGGCACGGCGAGAAGGACGTCTTCTCTCCCGTGGGCCACTCCCGCTGGCTCGCGGAGCGCATCCCCGGGGCGACCGCGGTCCTCGAACCGGCCGCCGCCCACTTCGACGCCCTCCACGCGCTGCCGGGCATCCTCAACTGGCTGCTGGACCAGTGAGACCGGTGCCCGGCGAGCAGGGGCTCGCCGGGCACCGGAACCGAAGGGCCCCGGGCCGGACCCGGCCACCGGCCGGGCCGGGTGGCAGACCGCCCGCCGAACCAGCCGCCGACCCGGCCCGACCCGGTGGCCGGGCCGACCACCCGGGCCGACCCGACCACCCGGCCCGGCCCGGCCCGGAATCAGACCGCCAGGGGCTCCAGGTCGCGGTGCACCCGGCGCTCGTCGCGGGCGATCCGGGTGAGCGCGTGCTCCTCCCCGAGCAGCCGGGTCAGCTCCTCCACGGTCTCCGCCCTCAGCTGCGCGGCCTCGTCCTTGCGGCCCAGCATCCCCATCGTGACCGCCAGGTTGGAGGCGATGCCCAGCACCTCGGGGTGGTGCGGCCCCAGCACCTCGCGCAGCCGGGTCACGGTCCGCTGCTCGATGTCGAAGGCGTCCCGCAGATTGCCCAGGTCGGCGAGGGCGTTGGCGAGGTTGATGGTGCTGTAGAGGGCGTGCGGATGGCTCTCCCCGAGGACCTGGGTCATCTTCTCGGTCACCTGGATCAGCAGTTGCTCCGCAGCCTCCGGGTCGCCGCATCCCCAGTGGAAGATGCCCAGGTTGTTGATGGCGGCGAGGGTGTACGGATGCCGCTCCCCCGGCACCAGCATGTACTGGTCGACGACCTCCTGCGCCAGGTCGCGCGCCGCGACCGGCTCGCCCGCGGCGAACAGGTCGGCCGCCAGATTCAGATCGCAGGCGAGCGAGTCCGGGTTCGCCGACGTGTACTGGCTGCGGTAGCGGTTGCGGGTGGCCGTGGTCAGCCGCCGCGCGTCCTCCAGGTGCCCCGCCCTGCGCAGCGACACGGCGAGGCTCTTGCCCGCCGCCAGCGTGCCGGGGAAGGTCCGTCCGAGCTGCTGTTTGAGCAGGTCGTAGGTCCGGGCGAGCAGATTGACGGAGTCCTCGTACCGGCCGACCTCGCGCAGATCGCGCGCGAGGGAGGTGGCGGAGGACAGGGTGTAGGGGTGCTCCGGGCCGAGGACCTCGGTGCGCCGGTCGAAGACCTCCTGGTCGATCTCGCGGGCCCTGCTGTACTGCCCGACCATGCGCAGGTTCAGCGCCAGGTTGTTGGCGGCGGCGAGCGTACGCGGATGGGACTCGTGGAAGATCTGGCTGAAGCCCTCGTGGGCCTCGGTGGCCAGCTCCATCGCCCTGCTGTACTGACCGAGGGTGCCGAGGTCCATCGCGAGACCGCTGGTGGTCATGTACGTGTGCGGATGGGTGGGTCCGAGGACCTTCCGCTGGCGCTCCAGGGTCACCTCGTCCAGTTCCTTGGCCTCCACGTAGCGGCCCTGCGAACGGTAGATGTTGGAGAGGTGGAAGCGGAGGTAGAGGTACTGGAGATCGTTGTTCCCCAGCATCTCCCGCCAGGTCGCGCGCACCTCGTGGCCGAGCGTGGCCGCGGTGGCCCAGTCGCCCCGCTTCCACAGATAGCGCACCCGGTCGATGAGGAGCCGGCGGGTCTCCGGCTCCCGGCAGTTGCGTGCCTCCGAGGTGCTCAGGTGCGGCCAGATGGTGGCGAACCGGGGCCAGGTCTCGGGGTTGTCGATGGGTTCGTCGTCATCGGGCCGGGCGCCCGCGAGGACCCGGTGGACGGCGTGCCGCGCGGCCTGCTGCTCCTCCTCGGACAGCTGGGCTCTGATGACGGCCTGGACGAGCCGGTGGACCTGGATGCTGTTGGAGACCTGGTCGACCTTGGCCAGGGCGAACCGGCCGATCTCCCGGATGACCCGGCCGAGGACCAGCTTCTCCTGGAGGGAGGCGTCGTACGGCTTGAGCGCGTCGATCATCTCCTTGCTGTAGAGCAGGTTGGCCGAGATCGGCTCGGGCGCGAAGAAGGCGCAGAGCTGGAGCAGCCGTACCGCGGCGGGCGAGCGCTCCTTGAGCCGCTCGATGGAGACGTTCCAGGTCGCGGCGACCGGCTCCGGGTATCCGGCGGGCTGGTTGAGGGCGAGAACGCTGGTGGTCTGCTCCTTGAGCTGTTCCAGATACGCGGCGATGGGCGTCGCCGTCTCCGCGATCCAGGCCGCGGCCTGCTCGACGGCGAGCGGCAGATCACCGACGGCGGTGGCGACCTGGTCGGCGTCGTCGACGGTCAGTCCCCGGGCCCGCCGCTGGAGGTGCTCGATGGACTCCTCCCGGGTGAAGACGTCGATGGGCAGGGCGTCGCCGTACTGCGACCAGGTCTGGTTCCTGGAGGTGACGAGGATGTGCCCGGGGCCCTGCGGCGGGAAGAACCGCTTCAGCTGCTCGGGGTCGTCGGCGTTGTCGAAGACCAGCAGCCAGCGGGTGGACGGCACTCCGCGCCGCAGGAGGTCGATGGCCTCTCTGGACGCGGCCGCCATGTCGTCGCCGCCCTGTGCGCCGAGCCGTACGGCGAGTTCGGCGAGGCCGGCGATCACGTCGTCGGTCTGCTCGGCGGAGATCCACCACACGAGGTCGTAGTCGGCCATGAAGCGGTGGACGTACTCGATGGCGACCTGTGTCTTGCCGACGCCGCCGAGTCCGTACAGGGTCTGCGGCTGCGGCAGCACGGCGGCCACCGACATCCCGCCGCCGAGCTGGTCGCGCATCCGCTCCAGGGCGACCGCGCGACCGGTGAAGCCGGGGTTGCGGGGCGGGGCGTTCCAGATCTTCGGCACGGTGCCGGGGAAGCGCGGTCCCGGCGCCGTGCTGTCCGGAAGCTGTACGGGACGGTCCAGCGCGCGCAGCAGGGCGCTGGTCGCCTGGACCTCGTCGAGGCGGAACAGGTCGACGGGGTTGCGGTCGATGTAGGGGGTGGTGAGTCTGACGTCGCCGACCCGGATCGGCAGCAGATGGTGCCGCCCGCCGCTGGGGTCCTCCGCGGCGGCCCGAGACCAGACGTCCACCGCGCGCGAGGACTTCAGATAGGCGCCGGAGAGCAGCACCACGGTCCGTGCCGCGTTCTCGGCGGCGATGCCGTCGTCGTCGCCGGGGTCGCGGTCGACGGACACATCGCGGGGCACGACGCGGAATCCGGCGCGGGTGAGCAGGGCCTCGATCCAGTCGGCCCACATCCGGTTCTCCGCCACATAGCTGAGGAAGAGATCGGCGGGCAGGGCGGGGCGGCGCCGGGTGAAGGCGTCCTTGATACGCAGCCGGGTGTCCTCCCCGATCGTGGGCATCGAGGTGACCTGCTGCTCGGTGATGACGGAGGTGAGCCGTTCGAAGGCGGAGAGCAGCGAGTTGGTGAGACCGGCCTCGTCGCCGAAGGTGGCGAGCGTCTCCTCGTACGCGTAGTAGGGGCGGTACGGGATCTCCACCGCGCCCCAGTAGGCGGTGAGTTCGTCCCCGGCGAGCCCGCTGGGGAAGCGGTCGAACTTGACCCGGGCGAGGGCCCGTCCGGCGTCCGCCTTCTCCTTCTCGCCCTCGTCGATCCGCATCGGCACGGGGTAGATCTTGATGCCCCGGCCGCCGTAGCGCTCGTCGATCTGGCGGGCGACGGAGGCCGCGCCGTCGATGGACTGGTCGCTGAGGGTGAAGCAGTCGACGAGGACGTCGGGCAGATGGACGGTGCAGATGTCCGCTATGTCGCTGAGCCCGGTGCGGCTGTCGATGAGGACGTAGTCGTAGTTGGCCTTCATGTCGTCGCGGAGCGCGTCGAAGAAGAGGCCGCCGCCGAGCCGGTCGTAGAAGTTGTCCCAGTCGAAGGTGGAGACGGTGGCGGAGTACTCGCGGTTCTGCCGGCCCGCGGAGACGAAATCAAGGGTGCCCCCGTCGGGGAACTCCCAGCCGAGGCTCTCGGGGGTGAGGGAGACGGCGTGCGGCTGGATCCGGGCGTAGTCCGTGTGCCAGTCGTCGCGGCGGACGGTGTCGGGGGTGATCGCGGCCCAGGCGTACTCGGTGATCAGGTCGATGATGCCGGTGGTGGCACCGAGGGTGGAGGGGTCGAGAAAGGGGTGGAAGAAGCGGTGCAGGCCCGGCGCCTCCAGGTCCCAGTCGACCGCGAGGACCCGCTTGCCGTTGGCGGCGAGGATCCACGCCGTGTTGGCGAGGGCCATCGTGCGGCCCGTACCCCCCTTGTACGAGTAGAAGGTGACGATGCGTCCGTCACGACTGGCTGTCATCCGTGTCCTCCGCATCGGGGGCTGCTGAGCGCATGTCCGGGACGTACTGGGTGGTGCCGTACTCGGCCATGGGGCCGCGGAGTCTGGGGCGTTCGCCCCGGGCGGCGGTCCCCGGTGGTGGTGCGGGTGGGAAGACCTCGGCGTGGCGCAGATACTCCTGGGCCGCCGCCTCGACGACCTGGGGCAGGATCTGCCCGAACGCCTCCATGCTGAAGACGCCTCGTGCGGCGGCCCGGCAGGCGGGGCGGCCGTGGTGCAGTTGGTGCGGCATGGTCCGCTCCAGCCGTTCGGCCAGTTCGGCCTCGGATATCCGGCTCTGGGGGTCGTCGCGGTTCCAGGGGACGACGACGGTCACCCAGGGGCGCGGCTGGGCGTCGAAGGCGGCGAGCCGGGCGCATCTCTCGTCGTCCGCGAGGGCCCAGCGGTCGATGAGGAGGATCTCGGGGCGGCTGGGGGGCTGGCCGGGTTCGGGAGGTGTCTCGTGGTCGAAGGAGGAGACCGTCGCCTGGTAGTTCAGCGAGCGGACGAGGTCCTGCGCCACATACGCCAGTGGCCGCGCCGAGTCCGGGTGGTACGGGTTCCAGTCCTGGGACTGCTTGCCGTAGTAGTCGGGGGCGCGGCCGTCGGGGAGATCGTGATGGGTGGGTGCGGCCACCGTCAGATGCATCGGCCGGGGTCCTCCAGTGGGCTTTCCGAACGCGCTGGGGGCATGGCGGTAGTCGACCGGGCTGCCGGGGGTGACACGGGTGGTGTCGGCGACGGCGACGATCCGTTTCGCCAGTTCGTAGACGGCGGCTTCGTACTCCTCGGCGAATATCCGCAGTTTGATCAGGCCGTAGAGGCCGTCGGTGACATAGCGGTCGCCGAAGGCCCGGTGGTTGAACTGGAGCCGTTCGGCGGGTCCGGGGAGTTGCTCGGGGGGCATCGGCACCCACAGGGCGGGGACGATCGCGTCCGCGGGACGGTTGCTCTTGGCCTGGTGGTAGATGGCCCGCTGGGCGAAGGCGTACCACTCCTTGCCGCACATCTCGCTGGCGAAGTAGCGGGGGGAGAACAGGGGGACGAACACACGGCAGTTGGCGAGGACTTCACCGAGCCTTTCGGACCAGCCCTCCCCCGAGCGGATCTCCCGGTCCATGAATCCGGCCGGGGCCCCGGCCGGTAAATCCGTCATGGCCATCACATGGCCGCACAGATCCCGGAAGAGCCGCTCCACCCACATGTCCGGGTCGGGGCCCCCCGCCCCGTACCGCGGCGTGTGCGCGTAGCTCAAGAAAAAGTACGGCCGATGATCCGCCGCACGTTGCGCTGAATCCGACACACGACCCCCGTCCTGTGTGAGCACTCGCCCTCCACCCGGCACCGCACCCGGCATCGGTGAGAGATGCGAGCGAATTAATCATTCCGGAGCCGGGCCCACTCCTTCCCCCTTCGTTCAGTCATTCACCGCCGCTTTTCGGACATCCAGCGCTGGGCGTGCCGTACCGCGCCCCTGATCGCGAACAATCGCGCGGGCCGGCCTCCCAGTTGTCCCTTCCGTTCCATCCCCCACGGGAAATCGGCGCCGATGGTGCCGAATTCGCCGTCGTCGAGGACGACGTCCTCGTACTCCGTCCATTCCTTACCCCCGCCGGGCATCAGAACCACGCAGGAGTAGCGCCTTCTGGGAGCTTTCGGGTCGTACTCGGCGAGATGGAAAGCGGTGCACACGTCGAATCCGACATTGATCAGCAGCACCTTCGCGTCCGCTTCGTGCAGGGCCCCGAGCGGGGAGTCCCAGCCGAGGTGGGAGGTGAGGGGGTGGCGGGCGAGCAGTTCTCCGGCGCGGGCGCCGACGGCGGCGAAGGACGTCTGCGGATGGGTGCTGCGCACGGCCCCGGGGGCGAGGCGCACGGACTCGGCCAACCGGCCCATGCCCTGGCTCGGGGTGGCGGCCGGGTCGAAGGCGGGCATGTCCGCCCGGAAGGCCGCCGCCTGCTCGGGTGTCATGTCGCGCACCCGGGCGCGGAAGGCGTGGGAGGTGTCGGAGTTCTCCTCGGTGAAGGCGGGGACCACCAGGGTGCCGCCGGGACCGAGCGCGGTGAGCAGGGCGTCCCTGAGGGTGTCCGCGTCGAGCCCGGTGCCGCTCAGGGAGGCGTGCACGAGCAGCGTCGTGCCGCGGTCCACGCCCAGCCGGGCGAGTGTGAGCACCAGCGGGTCGGCGTGCCCGGTCTCAGCCACGGCCGGCCCCGTCCAGTTCCCTCCGCAGGCTGTAGAGGAGCCGCCGGCCGGCGACGGTGAGCTCGGCCGCGCCCTCCAGGGTGTCCAGGGCCCTTCTGGCCTGAATTGCTCCCTGGGGGTCGAAGGCCGCGAGTCCGGTCCGTTCCCAGGCACCCGCCAGCAGTTCGGACACCGGAACCTCCTCGTCCCGCCAGGGGGCCGGGTGGCGCCAGTGGCCGTCCTGGGCGTAGAGATCGCTGACCTGGAGCAGGGCGTTCAGCTTCGTACGCCGGAAACCGCGCAGCAGCTCGACCGCGAGTTCGCGGGAGGTGGGGGGCAGGGCGATTCCCAGCGCTCCATAACCGTGCCCGCCGACGGGCCGCTCACGCGTGGAGGACCGGCCACATCCGGGTGGTGCGGGGGCGGCCAGCGGGGTCAGCGTGGTCAGGGAGTCGGCCGCCTCGGCGGCCTGGGCGGGCGCGGTGGCGCGCAGCAGGGCCCAGGCTCCGGTCAGCCGCTCGTCCCAGAGCGCCGCCTCGGCCGTGCCGAGCCGGTCCCGCACGGGGGCCCCGAAGCAGTCGCGGTAGGGGTCGAGATCGTCCAGCCGCAGCAGGGGTGTCCCGTCCCGTCCGCCCACCGTGCGCACGGGCCGCCAGCCGGGGGTGTCCTCCCCGGGGCGTACGGCCAGGGGCTCGCGCCCCTCGGCGGTGACCCGGAATCCGCCGTCCCCGGTGGGCCGTACCAGCGCGACGCCGCTCTCGCCGGGGTGCCCGGCGCCCGGGCCGCCGACCGTCAGCTCGCCGAGCACGGGCAGCCGCAGCAGACCCCGCTCGTACGGCACCGGGATCGCCGCTCCGGAGCCGGCCCCGATGAGCGCGGCGGCGAGGTACGCGGGCAGCCGCAGCGCGAGCGCGACGGCGTCCGGCCGGTCCTCGCGGAGCGCGGCGAGTGCGTCCTCCAGCCAGGTACGGGTGTAGGGGTGGCCCCAGACGGTGTCGAGGAGGTCGCCGCTGCCCTCCAGGTCGACGGTGAGCTCCCAGGCGTCCTCCCACGCCCGGCCGCCCCGGCCGTCGAGCTCGCGGCCGAGCGCGGCGGTCAGCAGCCGGGTCACGTCCTGGCCGTCGGCGAGGAGGGCGCCCGGTTCGGTCACGGACGGCGGCACCAGGCGGTCGGCCGTGCGCCGCTCGACGCCGCGGATGAGCGCTTCGAGGTCGGCGCAGTACACGGAGGTGTCGTCGAAGCCGTTCCCGGTGCGGTAGCGGTGGGTGTAGAGCCCGCCGCCGCAGGACCGTACGACGGGGCACGTCCGGCAGGTCTCGCTGACCGAGGAGAGCCCCAGCTGGCGTGCTCTGACTCCGGGGTGGGCGGCGACCTCGTCGAAGGGGTGGCTGAAGACGTCGAATCCGGTGGCCGCGGCCCCCTCGTAGGCGCTCTTGAGGGAGTCGACCTGTTCGAGGGCTCCGTCGGTCTCCACGACGACGAGGTCGGTGGGGGCCAGGCCCAGGGACTCGGTGAGGCTGGGGCCGCCGGTGAGGGTGGACAGGACGGACTCGAAGAGCCGGACCGGGACGGGGCGTCCCCGCTCGTCCCAGCGGTCGAAGACCGTGAGCAGCCAGTCGGCGTACGCGGTGGGCGAGCCGTCGGGGCGGGCGGGCGGCTCGTCCCAGGTGGCGTGCGGAAGGAGGAAGTCGATGCGCGGGGGTTCCAGCTCGGCGAGCGCGTCGTACACGGCGACGGGGTCGTTGGCCACGTCCACGGTGCACAGGAGACCGAGGTAGAGATGGCGGTACCGGGCCTCGCGCAGGAGGTCGACGGCTCTGAGGACCAGCGGGTGGCTGGTGCGTCCGTCGGCGAACCGGCGGTGCCGGTCGTTCGCGGTGCGGTCGCCGTCGAGGGAGATGCCCACCCTGACGTCGAACTCGGTGAACAGGTCGAGATACCGGGGGCTCAGCTGTAAGCCGTTGGTGTGGATCCGCAGATCCAGTTCCGCCACGCCGTCGAGCGCCGTGGTCAGTTCCTCGCACACGCGGCGCAGCCGTGCCGGCCCCGCCAGCAGCGGCTCCCCTCCGTGCAGGATCACTGACACGGAGGGCAGGGCATGGTTTTTGGCATGCTCGGCCAGTCGCAGAGCTGTCCAGGAAATCGCTTCGTCAGAGATTGCCTTCGGGCGGGTACGCCAGCTCTGATCAGCGTGTTCGTAGATGTAGCAGTGGTCACAGGCCAGATCGCATCTGCTGTGGACCTTCAGCACGATCTCGCGGAATGGGACCAGAGGGCCTGTCATTCCACCAGTCTAGAGCCGGGCTACAGCGACGAGTTGAACGTGGAGACGCGCACGGTGCGGTCGGCGGAGGCCGGGACGACCCGGGCCAGCTTCTTCGCGGCGTCGCCACCACGGACGTCGAGCTGCGCCAGGGGGACACGGTTCTGCTTCGCAGCGGCGAAGGATGCGGAGGTCGTCATGGGGGGCCGTCCTTGTGATCTGTGTACATGATCCAGCTGTACAGCACGGAAACCAGGCACCATTGCGGTGCCCGGCGGCACGACTTTACTCTCACAGCCACGCGCAGCAACTCAGCACGTGAACATCGAACGGAAGAGTTGCGTCACATTCCCGCGAAACAGAGCGGAATGAATGACTCCACCCAACGGGTGACGGCATAACAGCAGACAGGGGGGCGCATGTCCGGGATTCCCGGCCCACTGCACAGCACGGTGTTCCGCAACAGTGATCTGCCCGCGCTCTTCCATCACACGGACGCCATAGCCATTTCCCGTCAGCGGGAGGCCGTGGGGTCCACCCGCCGCCAGCTGCTGTTTCTGGTCCTGGGAGCCGCGGCGGCGGCCCTGCCCTCCTCCTGGAAGCTCGGCGATACCTTCCAACTCCCGGGCGCCCTCAGCGCGTTGGCGTACGCGGGTGTACTGCTGCTGGGTTACCGGGTGTCACGGCGGCAGGCGAAGTCGCAGTGGCAACTGAACCGGTCGGCCGCCGAGTACATCAAGTCCATGTGCTGGCGCTATTCGGTGCACGGAACACCTTTCGACTCGCGCTCGCCGGACGGGGACGATCTGTTCACCCGGCGGCTGGAGGAAGGACTGCGCGAGCTGGCCAAGGTCGGCTGGCGCGATCCCCGGACGGATGTCCCCGACGTGGCCGGTGGAGAACTCATCACCCCGGCGATGCGGCGGCTGCGGGAGAAGCCGTTCGGCATCCGCAAGGAGACGTACATCAGGGACCGTCTGATCGAGCAGCGCAACTGGTACCACCGCAGTGCGGAGATCTCCCGCAAGGCCACGCTGCTGTGGTCGGGAACGATCGGGATGCTGACGCTTCTCGCCTTGTTCTTTTCGCTTCTGCACACGTTTTCACTCGCCGAGTCGATCAATGTGGTCGGCATGTTGTCGGCCGCCGCCGCGGCGTGCCTGGCCTGGAGCGAGATCCGCCGCCATCAGCCCCTCATCGCCGCGCACTCGCTCGTGGAGGAGGACCTCGCGGCGATGCACACGGCGATGGAGACGACGGTGACCGACACCCAGTGGCCCTCGGCGGTGTACGAGACGGAGCGCATCGTTTCCCCGCAGCACACGGACTGGCTCGTACGCCACCGGAGCTGACCGGGAGTCACGCGAGCGGCGGCGCGGGAAGGCGACGGCCGGGCGCGGGCACACCACGGACGGCGCGGGAGAGCGACGGCCCGGCTGCGCGCTGGTGAGCCGCCGCAGCGTCAGGACGCCCCGCGTGCACGGGGCTCAGTCCTCCACGGACGTCGCCGTGCCCTACGGCACCCAGGACGCCCCGCGCGCACGGGGCTCAGGGCCGCTCGACGCCCTCGCGCCAGATGACGGTCACCGGCTTTCCGAGGCCGCGCGCGTAGTGGACGATGTCCGCCGTGCCGCCGAGCCCGCGCGACGGTCCCCCGTCCCAGACGGCGAGCAGGCGGTCGCAGTGGTCGGCGATGTACGCCCCGGCGGCGTAGTACGCCTCGTCCGTGGAGTGCGGGAAGGCGAGCCGGACCTCGCGGGTGGCACGCCCTCGCAGCTGCCGGAAGCTCGCGAGCTCGCCGGGGGCGCTGAAGCCGTCCTCGTAGTCGCCGCTCGGGATGACCACGGTCAGTTCGGCCCCGCAGGACAGGGCGAGATCCGCGAAGATCTGGTCCGCGCCGATCGCGAGGCTGGAGAACGCCTCCAGCGCTCCCCGGTGATGGCGCAGGGCGGTTTGGATCCCGGCGCGGACATGCGCGTACGCCTCGGGAGGGATGTTCCGGTGGCCGGTCACTCCGATGCGCTTCACTGCTCCGCGACCCCCGTCTCTGCCGTGCCCCCGACGCCCTGACATCGTCCCAGACGACGGCGTGGCGTCGAGCCCCCGTCCTCCATACGGACGGGGACTCGGCCGCGGCCGGACGAGCCGCGGGTCGTCAGTAGACGCTGACCCCGTAGGCACCGAGCGCCTCGGTGACGGGCTGGAAGAACGTCGTACCGCCCGACCTGCAGTCACCGTTGCCGCCGGAGGTCAGTCCGATGGCCCGGGTGCCGGAGTAGAGGGGGCCGCCGCTGTCGCCGAGCTCGGCGCAGACATTGGTCCGGATCAGGCCCTGGACGATGTCGCCGCCACCGTAGTTGACCGTGGCGTTCAGCCCGGTGACGGTGCCGCTGTGGATGCCCGTGGTGGAGCCCCGGCGGGTGACGGCCATGCCGAGTACGGCACCGGCGGCGCCCGTGATGTCGACGCCCGCGACCGTGCCGGGGCGGGGCACCGCCGCGTTGGCGTGGCGCACCAGGCCGTAGTCGTTGCCCGGGAAGCTGGATCCGGCCGTGGGGCCGATGGCGGTGGTGCGCGCGGAGTTGGCGTACCAGGCGCCGGCGCCCTCGGTGCAGTGCCCGGCGGTCAGAAAGTAGTAGGTGCTGCCGCTGCGGACGTTGAAGCCCGCCGAACAGCGCCAGGCGGTCGCGTAGACCGCGTCGCCGCCGGAGATGAGCGGGGAGAGCACGCCGGGGGCGCGCTCGACGCGGATCGCTCCCGCGTCGGGTCCGGCCGCCCTCTTGATCCTGGCGATCCCCGAGCGGGAGACCGTGCTGTCGGCCAGGACGGCCAGGGTCCCGTTCGCCGGGTCGATGTGCCAGGCGGTGCCCGGCACATCGGCTTCGAGTACGGCGTCGCTCGCGTTGGCGAGCTGCCGGGCGCCGTAGGCCCCGGCCGGTGCGGGCTCGGCACCGGCCGCGGGGACGACGGCGAGTGCTCCGGCGACGGACAGCCCGGTGGTGACGGCGAGCAGCCGCGTCCGTCTGCCGAGGGTGCTGCGGCGGGTGGTGCGCTTGATCCTCACTTCGCGTTCCTCCGAGGGAATCGGGGGCCCGTTGGGGAGTGGGCCCGTGAGGCGCGGCCAGGAAGCACTGCCCGTTCTCCGACATTTTCGTCGTGCCCCTGACAAGCACTGCTCGGAGTATTCGACCGGCCAACTGCCCGCGCAAGGCCGTCTTTCGGTCGCGTGAGGTGTCGGTGCGGGGGTGTGACGGGCCGGCGCGGAAGAGCCCCCGGCGTCTGCTCTTCGCCGGGGGCTCTCGGGCGTGCTCGCTTTCGGGGCGGCCGGTCAGCGGGCCCGCAGTCTCCGCTCGCCCGCGGGGACACCCGCCGTGAGGGTGTTGCCCGGCGGCGGGAAGGGGCAGATGAAGTGGTCCGCGAAGGCGCACGGCGGCAGCAGCGCGCGGTTGAAGTCGACCGTCACCGTGCCGTCGCCGTCCGGCGCCGGGGGCCGCAGAAAGCGGAAGCGGTAGCTACTGTTTCCGCTGGTGGCATCCGCGAAGACGGCCCACAGCGAACCGTCGTCCTCGATCGCCACGCTCAGCGTGTGCTCCTCGCCGTCGAGTGCGAAGGCGATCTCCCCGGCGAGACCGAGGCCGCGCTCGCGCCCGTCGGCGTTCTCCACCCGTACACCGCGGATCTCCGGGTACGCGCGAAAGCGCCCCGGCACGGCCCAGCGGGGGTCGTACCCGGTCACCTCGATGCCCGCGAACGCCTGCCGCGCCGGGGAGTCGGGGTCGAAGTCGCGGACCGCCCACAGCCCCTCGCGTCGCATCACCACCAGCCGCCGCGCGCCGTAGCCGACCCGGGCCCCGGGGATCGGCCCGTGGTCGGCGCCGAGCCGGACCGAGCCGGTGAGGGGCTTGCCGTCGACCGTGAGGCCGTCGCCGTGGTCGGCGGTGAGCACCACGTCGCCGTCGGCCCGCCAGTCGCCCGGGACGGCCGGAATTCGCCCTTCCGGGTAGTCGTCGAGCCAGTGGGTGGCCGTCAGGGAGAGCGGTCCGTACGGCGCGGTGATCGTCTCCAGACGCCGTTCGTGCCACTTCCGCCAGTGCCGCCGCTCCCGTTCCTCGTGGCCGGGACCGCCCCGCCCGCCGGAGTCCCCGTGGCCGCTCCGGCCCTCCTGACCAGCGGGGCCCGTGGCCCCGTCGCGGCGGTCGTGACCGTTCCGGTCTGCTGGGTGCGCGTCCATGCTCATACCGTCAACCTTTCCACACCGGCTCGGCGAGCCCGAGGTGCGAGCGGAGCGTCGTCCCGGTGTAGCGCGTACGGAACACTCCCCGCTCCTGGAGCAGCGGCACCACCCGCGCCACGAAGTCGTCGAGTCCGCCCCCGGCGGGCCGGGGCACCAGGACGAATCCGTCGGCCGCGCCCCCGCGCACGTACTCCTCCATCGCCTCGGCCACGCGGCCCGGGGTGCCGATGAACGACTGCCGGCCGGTCGTCTCGGCGACGGTCTGCCGGATCGACAGCCCTCCCTCCGCCGACAGCGCCCGCCAGCGCGCCGCGACCGCCAGCCGGTCCCCCGCACTCACCCGGCTGCCCCGGGTGAGTGCCGAATCGGGGGCGGGATCAACGCCGGGCAGCGGCCCGTCGGGGTCGTACGAGGAGAGGTCCCGCCCCCAGATCCGCTCCAGCGCGGCGATCGCGTGTTCCGGCGAGATCTCCCGGCGGCGGATCTCGGCCGCCCTCTCCCGCGCTTCGGCGTCACTGGAACCGAGGACCACGCCGACCGCCGGCATGACCCTGATGCCGCCGGGCGCCGGGCCGTGCGCGGCGGGCCTCCGTCCGGCGCCGGTCCGCCCGGCGCGGCCCGCGCCGGGCGGATCATGCGGGTCGTACCGGGTGACCAGGACGTCCGCGCGCCCGGCGGCCCGCGCCGGGTCCTCGCCCCGGTCGGCCGCCCGGATGATCACGGGGTGACCCTGCGGCGGACGCGGAAGGGTGAACTCGCCCGCCGTGGTGAAGTACGGGCCGGAGTGCGAGAACCGGCGCGCCTCACCGGCGGGGGTCCAGGAGTCCCACAGCCCGCGTGCCGTACGGATGAACTCCTCGGC
Source organism: Streptomyces sp. NPDC004609 (assembly GCF_042873655.1). NCBI lineage: Bacteria > Bacillati > Actinomycetota > Actinomycetes > Kitasatosporales > Streptomycetaceae > Streptomyces > Streptomyces sp. NPDC004609. The sequence continues at coordinate 88,907 of NZ_JBIALS010000023.1, forward strand.
CCGCGCGCCGGTGCCGGCCCCGTCGTCACCGGCGCCGGACCCGGGAGACCTTCCGGGCGGGTCGGCCACGTGCCAGGCGGCCCGCCCGCCGCTGAGGTGGTCCAGGGACGCGAGCGCGCGGGCCGCGGTGAACGGTTCGGCGGAACCGGCGTAGACGGTGGCGGCGAGTCCCAGCCGGTCGGTGACGGCCGCCAGCGCGCTGAGCAGGGTGATCGGCTCGGGACGGGCGACCGCGTCCCCGTCGTCGTGGACACCGTCCCCGGGTCCGTACGGCAGGGGCCCGCCGCCGAGGAGCACGAAGTCGAACAGCCCGCGCTCGGCGGTGCGCGCGCTCCGCTCGAAGGAGGCGAAGCCGGCCCGGCTCCCTGGCCTGCCGGGCGTACCGGTGGCATCGGCGTCCGGAAGGCGCACGGCGAGATGGAGCCGTCGGCGGGCGCCGGTCATGAGGTGCTCCGGGCTGCGGTGGCGTACCGGCCGGTGGGCCGGGCGAGCCCCAGGTGCTCCCGGAGCGTACCGCCGGGGTGGAACACCCGGAACAGGCTGCGGTGCTGGAGCAGAGCGACGGTTCCGTTGACGATCCGCTCCAGATCGCGGTGCGGGGCGATGGGCACGAGATGGAAGCCGTCCACGGCTCCCCCGCGATGCCAGCGGGTGATCAGCTCGGCGAGATCGACCGGCCCGCCGCTGTAGTACGTGCCCCGGGCGGCGAGCCGTGGCCCCCCGTAGGGGCCGGCGAGGCCCGGCTCCGCGGCCGGTTCCCGCTCGCCGAGGTCCACGGGGAGCGACAGGAGGACGCGCAGCTCCCGGGGGTCGCGGCCGAGAGCCCCGGCGTCCCGGTGGATACGGGAGCGGAGCGCCGCGGCCTTCTCGGGCGAAGCGGCCCGGACGAGAACGACATCGGCGTACCGCGCCGCGGTCAGCCGGCCCTCGTCGCCGGTGCCGGTGATGTCGACGACGGTGACGGGACGGCCCTGGGGCGGCCCGGGGACGGTCACCGGGCCGCGTACGCCGAAGGAGGTGCCCCGGAAGTCGACATGGCGGAGACCGTCCCCGGCGCCGGCGACAGGTCGATCTGTCTCCGTGTCGTGAAATCCCGCGTCGTGCACGCGGGTGGTTCCAAGGTCGCGGGGAACCGTCGGCCTCATGTCGACATATCCCCTGCCGGTGGATCCCGGGCCGTCCTCCCAGCCGTCCCACAGGCGCCCGGCGGTGTCGGCGACCCGGCCGGCCTCGCGCCAGAGCGCGGCGGTGGACGGGGCGGGCCCGCGGCCGAACAGCCCGGCCTCGGCCTCCGTCGGCGAGACCCCGATCACCCAGCCCGCGCGGCCGTTGCTCACCCAGTCGAGCGTGGCGAGAGCCGTGGAGACGTGGAGGGGCTCGGTGTAGGTGGTGGTCATCGTCGGCACCAGACCGATCCGGCGGGTGACGGGCGCGAGCCGGGCCAGCACCGCGAGGGCGTCGAGCCCCGGCCGGGCGAACGAGTCGCCGAGGGTGACGAAGTCGAGGGCCCCGCGCTCGGCGAGCGCGGCGAGGTCGGCGTAGTGACCGGCGTCGTGACGCGCGGGTCCGTCGAGGGCGACGGCGAGATGAAGGGGGCGATGGGGGGTCATGTCGGGGGCCTCTCCGGAAGGGTCGGTTCCTGGCCGGGCGGATGGGGGCGGAGCCGGGTCGGCTCCGGGACCTGGTCGGGGAGCCGGGTCGGCTCCGGGACCTGGTCGGCCGCTCGGGGTCGGCCGCGCGAGGTGGACGACCTGGCGCGGCCGGAGGTCAGGGAGTCGGCCGTCCAGGCCGACAGGACGGGTCGCGCGGCGGCGCGGGAGCCGTCCGCGCGGTGGCGTCGTTCCGCCGTCGCACGGCCCGCCCGGCACCGGGGACGGCCAACCGCCCCCGGACGGAGCCCGGTTCGGGGCGGGTGGGTGCGCCGCGGCGGAAGCGGACGCCGGTACGGGCGCGGAAGGCGTCGCCCGGACGGGGGCCACCGCCGACCGGGCGCGGCGCGGTGCGCCGTACGGCCCCGGGGGTCCGCGCGTCGGCGGCACGGCGGGCCGCGACGGTGGTCGCGGGTGGTCGGGACCCTGCGGCCCCCGCCCGTCCGGCCACCGGGCACGGGCGGACCGTCCGCTCCTCACACACGAGTTGGGTCCGCCCCTCGCGCGCGGGGAGGGTCCGGCGGGGGACGGGGCCGCCGTGGACAGCGGCAGGCGGCGGCGTCATCGCGCGCACGCCCTGCCGGGCAGCGGTGTACGGGACACGGGGAAGACGGGCACGGCCATGCGAAGGCTCCGTGGATACGGGATCGAACACGGGACGGCCTTCACCACAGGCACGGAAGCACGCGACACGTCGGCACGACACGGACCGAGCCCCTCAGCACGATCCTCGATGTGAGGCTAGAGGGTGAGCGGTGTCCGGTGTCAAGGCCGTCCACAGTGTGAGCCATGCGTCTTACGGCAGTTGACGGGGCACCGCATGCCTGTTCCACTGGGGCCATGCATGCGCAGCCGAGGCTGGTCACCCGCTCCCACATCGACTTCGGTCGTGTGTGGTCCTGTTCCTGTTGAGCGAACCTCGCCCCCGCGCCGTCACCCGCACGCCGTCACCGCACCGGCGACAGCCTCTCCTCCCCTCGTCTCGACCCGCGTGTGTTCACGCTGTCTAGGACCCGCAGTCGCAGGAGCAGCAGCAGCCCGTGTCTCCGCCGGTAGCGGTACCGGCATCGACCTGGGAGCCCCCGCAGGGGTTCTGACCCGGGCAGCAGTCCCCGCCGGCACCCTCGCGCCTCTTGCGTGACCAGGGGCCCTCGAAGGTGTCGGCACAGCAGATCTGGCACGAGCAGCACAGCCAGGTGGCGGCCAGACAGCCGCCCAGGAAACTGCGCCGTTCGCCCCTCGGGGCCCCGCCCTTCGGCCGCTCGGGCTCGGGCGGCGGTTCGCCGAACCGCCGTCCACCGCCCGGACCGCCCGGACCGGAGCCCGATCCCCACGAGCCGGCGCCGGCGCCCCCGCCGCCACTGGCACCGCCACCGCTGTACAGATGTCCGCCGCCGTGCGGACGGCCGCCGCCCCGGGGCGGGTTCGGCGTCGACACCCGGCCCTCGTGCGCGCAGGAGACCGCCCTGAACGCGCGGTTCACCGCGACGTCCAGCTCATGGGCGAGCAGCACATGGACCAGCCGGCGGTCGGTCAGCCGCACGTCGTGCAACGCGAGCCGCACCCCGCGTACGGCGTCGTCGGCGAGCCTGCGGGCCTCGGTGAGCGAGGTGCCGGTGGCCGTCAGCGGGTTCCAGGCGCCGGACGCGGCATCGGCTTCCCGGTCCTCCACCGCGTCCAGCAGATGCGCGAGGCGGCCGAAGAGCCTTCCGGCCTCGGCGAGCGGGGCCGCGTTCTCCGGCCGCCCGGCGAGCACGGCGGTGTGCGCGAACGCGGCGGCGGTGGCCGTCTCGGTGGGTTCGGTGACGGTGAGCAGCGGGGTGCCGCGGCCCGCCAGGCTCTCGATCCCGGTCTGCCGGTCGACGGCGTCAACCAGGACGGCCGTGTCGAAGCCCAGTTCCGCCCCGGTGCGCGCGCCGGCCCGGTCCCAGCCAGCCGCGACCCGGCGCGCTGCGGCGGCCACCGGCCCGCGCGCCAGCATCCCGTCCCGGTCGGCGACATGGTCGCGTACCTTCGCGGACGCCAGCACCAGGGACACCGCCGCCGCCAGCCGCGCCCCCTCCCCCGTGGCGACGGGCGCGGTCCGCATCCCGCGCAGCGGGCAGGGCCCGGCGGTGCGCCGCGCGTCCGGGGTGCGGACGGACTGAGCCTCCGTCAGAACGGAGATGATCAGGCCGTCGTAGTTGGTGACCACCCGGGCGAACTGCCCGTGGTCCGCGCGGAGCGCGAGGCAGAGCCCGCAGAGATGGGCCATCCACTCGGTCTTCAGTCCATCGGTGAGGCGATGGCTGCATGGCCTGACCATTCCGAACACGACAACAGTCCCCCCGTGAGACGTCGACACTGCCAGGCATCGTAACCACACCGATCCGCTCACCTGTACGTCCCCAGCTTCACCCATCTGGCCCGACTTTCATATTTTGAGCAGATCATGCGCCTTATCTGGGAAGAACCCTGACGAACCGCCACATCCTCTGCACCAGTACCGTCACGAATCCCCTGCACGGCGGCTATCCACGTGGCACGCGATCCGCATGATGGACGACCATAGGGACAGGGAAGAACAAGAGACCGCTAGTGAGCGGACCACAGCGAAAGGAGGCGTCGATGGGATCTGTGCGCAAGGCGAGTGCCTGGCTGGGGCTCGTCGAGGACAGCGACGAGCGTTACTACGACGATGAGTACGCCGAGGGTGCCGAGACCGGTGACGCGTGGGTCACCGACCCGCGGGTGCGTGTAGCCTCCGACTCCGCCCAGGAAGAGGGCCGCCGGATCGCCACGGTCTCCCCCTCCTGCTTCCGGGACGCCCGTGGCATCGGCGAGCTGTTCCGCGAGGGCGTGCCCGTCATCGTGAACCTCACCTCCCTGGAGCCCGCCGACGCCAAGCGCGTGGTGGACTTCGCCGCCGGGCTGACGTTCGGACTGCGCGGCTCCATCGACCGGGTCGCGACCCGGGTCTTCCTGCTGAGCCCCGCGCATACGCAGGTCGTCACCGGCGAGGCCCCGAGCCGCGTGCAGGACGGCTTCTACAACCAGAGCTGAGCAGGGCGCTCGCCGGCCGTGTCCGGTAGCCCGGTCCCCCGGGTCACCGGAAGGCGTCCAGGCCGGTGAGCGCCTTGCCCAGGACGAGCTGGTGCATTTCGACGGTGCCCTCGTAGGTGAGCACCGACTCCAGGTTGGTCGCGTGCCGCATCACGGGATACTCCAGGGAGATCCCGTTCGCGCCGAGGATCGTGCGCGAGGTGCGGCAGATCTCGATGGCCTCCCGCACGTTGTTGAGCTTCCCGAAGCTGACCTGCTCGGGGCGGAGTCTCCCCGCGTCCATCCGGCGCCCCAGATGGTGGGCGAGCAGAATCCCCTTGTGGAGTTCCAGCGCCATGTCGGCGAGCTTGGCCTGGGTGAGCTGGAAACCGCCGATGGGCCGGCCGAACTGCTCACGGGTGCGCGCGTACTCCAGCGCCGACGTGAAACTCGCGCGGGCGGCTCCCATCGCGCCCCAGACGATTCCGTACCGCGCGTGGCCGAGACAGCTCAGCGGGCCCCGCAGCCCGGTGACCGCCGGCAGTACGGCGTCGGCGGGCAGCCGCACCTCGTCCAGGACCAGTTCGCTGGTGACGCTCGCGCGCAGGGACCACTTGTGCCGGATCTCGGGGGCGGAGAATCCGGGGGTGCCGGCCGGGACGAGAAAGCCGCGGATACCGCCCTCCTCGTCCGTCTGCGCCCAGACGACGGCGACCCCGGCGACCGAGCCGTTGGTGATCCACATCTTGCGGCCGGTGAGGACCCAGTCCGTGCCGTCACGCCTGGCGTGGGTGCGCATGGCCGCGGGGTCGGAGCCGTGGTCGGGCTCGGTGAGGCCGAAGCAGCCGATGATCTCGCCCGCGGCCATGGCGGGCAGCCAGCGCTCCCTCTGCTCCTCGGAGCCGAAGCGGTGGATCGCGCACATGGCGAGCGAGCCCTGTACGGAGACGAGGGAGCGGATGCCGGAGTCGGCGGCCTCCAGTTCCAGGCAGGCCAGTCCGTACTGCACCGCGCTCGCACCGGCGCAGCCGTAGCCCGTGAGCGACATGCCGAGCGCGCCGAGCGCGCCCAGTTCCCGGGCCAGCTCCCGGATCCCGGGAAGCTCACCGCGCTCGTACCAGTCGGCGATGTACGGCAGGACCCGGTCGGCGGCCCAGTCGCGCACGGTGTCGCGGATCGCGAGGTCCTCGGGGTCGAGCAGATCGTCGATGCCGAGCGGGTCGTACGGGTCGAAGGGCGCGGGCTTCGGGGATGCGGGCATGGCGTGGGCCTCCGGCGGCACTCACGGGCGGATGTCGGCGGCCGGGCGCGGGCGGACGTCCACCGGCGGACACCCGCCGACTGCGGGCAACCCGGAAAAACTAGCAGCGATAGTCCGAACCGGTCACCAGGAGCGCCCCGCGACCTCGCGGTTCACCGGACCGGTGATCCCGCGGCCCGGTGGACCGGCCGCCTCCGGGTTCGCGGGGGCCCTCACCCCGCGAACGGGCGGACCCGCGGGCTCACCGCCGGCCGAGTCACGTGTGACGGTGGCGACGGAAGCCCCTGAGACAGCTGAGGCGCCGGACACCCCGGGAGCCGCGAAGGCCCCGGAGACGCCGGGCATCCCGGGGATGCCGGTGAGATCGGCGGGCTCACGGCTCGCCGGGACCGGGACCTCGGGGTGGAAGGCCGCCCGTACACCCGTCCCGCAGCGCTCGGCCGGCTCCGCGCACTCCATGATCCGCGGCAGCCTCAGCGCGGCGAGCGCGCCGAGCAGCAGCAGGCCCGCGCTGACCAGGAGCGTGACATGGAGGCCGTGGACGAAGGAGTGGCGCGCGGTGGTGCGCAGGACCTCGCCCGCGCTCCCGCCGAGCCGGTCCGCGACCTGGTACGCCTCCCCCAGCGAGTTGGACGCGGCGGTGCCCGCGGAGCCCGGGACCCCGGCGAGCGAGCTGAAGGCGGGCGCGTAGGCCGCGTTCATGACACTGCCGAGCAGGGCGATCCCCATGCCCGCGCCGAGCTGGTACGAGGTCTCCCCGATCGCAGCAGCGCCGCCCGCGCGCTCCGGCGGGGCCTCGCTGAGCATCGACTCGTACGCGGCGAAGAGTGTGGTCTGGAGCCCGAAGCCCAGCAGAACGAATCCGGTGGTGAGCAGCAGCGGCCGGTCGTGCTGGCCCATCAGGGTGAGCAGCAGCACGGCCGCCGCGGTGAGCACGAATCCCCAGCCGACCATCCGGCGCGGTCCGACCCGGCGCAGGGTGTACGAGCCGGTGGCGCCGGCGGCCATCGCGGCGAAGGTGAGCGGCAGCAGGCGCAGGCCCGTCTCCAGCGGGCTGAGCCCCAGGATCAGCTGGAGGTACTGGACGGCGATGAGCTGCAGGCCGACCAGCGCGAGCATGGCGAGCACGATGCAGCCGACGGAGGTGGAGAAGGTCGCGGTGGCGAACATCCGGATGTCGATCAGCGGGTGCCTGCGGCGCCTCTGGCGACGTACGAACAGGGCCAGCAGGACCAGCCCGGCCAGCAGCGGGAGGACCGCCTGGGCGTCCAGCGGGCCGTGGCCCACGCCGAGCTTCTTCATCCCGAGGACCACGCCGAGCACCCCGGCGGCGGCCATCAGCGCGCCGAGCACGTCCCAGGGCCCGCCGAGGCCGCCGCGTGACTCGGGGAGCAGCCAGCGGGCCAGGGGGAGGATGAGGGCCATCAGGGGGATGTTGACGAGGAAGACCGAGCCCCACCAGAAGTTCTCGACGAGGAAGCCGCCGATGACCGGTCCGGTGGCGGCGCCGACGGCGGCCACCGCGGTCCAGATGCCGATCGCCATGGCTCTCTCCCGGCGGTCGGGGAAGACCGCGCGGAGTATCGAGAGCGTCGCGGGCATGATCATCGCGCCGCCCACGCCGAGGAGGGCACGCGCGGCGATCAGCACTTCGGGGGTGGTGGCGAGGGCGGCCACCGCCGAGGCGGCGCCGAAGATGCCGTATCCGATGAGCAGCACCCGGCGGCGGCCGACGCGGTCCCCGAGGGTGCCGAAGAGGATGAGAAGGGCCGCGCAGATCAGCGGATAGGCGTCCACGATCCACAGCAGTTCGACCCCGCTGGGGCGCAGGTCCTCCGTGACCGCCGGCACCGCGACATGCAGCACGGTGGCGTCCAGGGCGACCAGCAGCAGGCTGACGCAGAGTACGAGGAGGACGACCCAGCGGTTGGCCCCGCCGCCTGCGGCACGCAGTCGTGCCACGGCCGTAGTCGTCCCTGCCATGCACCTACCTCCAGTGATTCCCTCGCGCTCGGCGGGCCAGCCGGGGACGGGGACGGTCCCTCAGGGCGGTCCGGCATCGACGGACGAGTGAGCCGTCAGCGTACGCGAGTTCCGGCCGATGGCGCGTGGTTCATCTCTCAACACTTGGCGCGCGGGTGTGTGGTGTGCGCCACGCCCCGTGCCCCAAGGGCGATTCCGGCGGCCCGGAACATGAGAAAAAATTCATACGGGGAACCGGGGAACAGTCATTTGCGCGATCGAAAGACACCCCGGCGGACCGGCCCCGGCATTACGGCGGGTGCGACCTCGCGGGATTTCCGAATTGGCCAGTAATAAATCCCGCGTCAGCGGGTTACCCCACATCACATCGTCATCACAAAGCCGCTGGATCGGCCTAGTCGCGCCCTCACTCGCTGTAACGTCGATTGGGTGCGTACCGACATCTTCGCCCGCCTGGACCGGGAGCCGGAACCGCCGAAGATAGAGATCCCGCGGATGAGCCGCACCCGTCTCGCCCTCTTCGGCGGGACGTCTGCGCTCTACGTCGCCATCGTCGTCGCCGTACTGGCGTCGACCTGGCTGGTGATCATCGACTGGAAGATCATGCTGTTCCGGCCCTACCAGCAGTGGCCGGAGCTGCACCCCTTTCTCGATTACTTCGTGGTGCTCGGCCAGCGTGGTCCTACGGCTGTGATGGTCGCCGCCTGGCTGGGCTGGCGCTCCTGGCGCCAGCACACCGTGCGGCCCCTGCTGGTGCTCGGCGTCTCGTTGCTGCTGCTCAACGCGACCGTCGGCGCCGTCAAGATCGGTCTCGGCCGGCTCGGCCCCCACTACGCGACCCGGATCGGATCACCCGAGCTGTTCGCCGGCGGCGATATATTTCCCTCCGGGCACACCGCCAACGCGGTGGTGACCTGGGGAATCCTCGCCTATCTGGCGACGACCCCGAAGACGCGGCGCTATCTGTCGGCGCTGTCGGCGACGGTCTCGCTCGGTGTCGGTCTCACCACCGTCTATCTCGGTACGCACTGGCTCAGCGATGTCCTGCTCGGCTGGGCGGCCGGGCTCCTGATCCTGCTGGCGCTGCCCTGGTGCGAGCCGCTGATCGGCCGTGCGGAGGCGTGGATCTTCGCGCAGCGCGAGCAGTGGCGTGCGCGCCGCCGTCTCGCTCCCTCGCTGCCGGTGGCGGCGGGCGGCCCGAGGCCGACGCTGGTCGTGCCGCGCGGCCCGGTGGAGGAGAAGCCCCCGCGGGAGCCGGTGGGGGCCATGGGCGGAATGCCCGGCCCGTCCGGCAGGTCCACCGCGCAGCTCACGCAGCAGCGGTCGCACACAGTGCGCTCCGAGCGGTCGCCGGTCACCCCGTCGGGCAGCCGCCGCCCGCCCGCGTCGCGGTCGGTGACGGGCGGCTGAGCCCTCCCGCGGCGGCGTACCAAGGCCCCGGCCGGGGAACGGCCGGGGCCTTCGCGCCGTCCGTACGGGCCCGGCGGGGCGCCGGCCGGGCCCGTACGGACGAGAGGTCCCTTCCCCCGGGACACCCCGCCCGCGAAACGGCGCACACCGCGCGCACGAGGGCCCGCCGCAGGACGGCCCGGCGCCGCCCGCGGACCTTCAGCCCCGCCAGCAGCGGATGACCGTGCCGCCCTCCACCTCGAAGTTGATACGGCCCATCAGGTACTCCAGAGTGATGATCGCGCCCGGCGGCAGGGACCTGACCGTGGTCCAGCCCTGCTCGCGGGCGCGTCGTTCGGCGACGTCGGCGGAGAGGCCGACATACGCCTCGGTGGGGTCGGCGGGCTCCGCCGAAGGGGTCGGTATGGGTGCCATGCGTCCACGGTAGGCGGCAGCGGACGGTGACGGTAGCGGAGCCGAAACCTCCGCCCGCGGTCGCCCGTACGCCACCGGTCACGCTTCTGTCACAGGACCGCGACACGCGTTCAGCCCAAAGACCGTCACCCGAACGAGCAGTTCGACACCAGCTGTGCGGTAATTCCGGACGGCCTCTCGATCGTGCAGAATTCCGGCGTGGAATTGCCCTGGGCGAGCGCCGGAGGACAAATTGACGGACCGTGAACAATTCACGGGTTCCTTACAGAATCCCCGCGCCCGTTCGGGCGTCCTCCCGGCCCCCCTCAGAGGTCTCCCGACGGCACTCGGACGGCTCCCGGCCCGGTATGGCTTCCGGCGTGAACGCGTCCCGCGGGGCATGCCGCTGCGAAGGTCCGGGAGGCGGTAATGGGCACGGACACCACCGCCGCCGGAACCGGCGCCCGGCCCTCGCCACTGCGGAGCCTGAGCAAAGTGCTCGTGGACTGGCTCACGACCACCGACCACAAGAAGATCGGCCATCTCTATCTGATCACGTCGTTCGGATTCTTTCTGATCGCCGGAGTACTGGCCCTGGTGATCCGGGCCGAACTGGCCCGCCCGGGGCTCCAGCTGATCAGCGCCGAGCGGTTCAACCAGTCGTTCACCCTGCACGGCACGATCATGCTGCTGCTGTTCGCCACCCCCGCGTTCGCGGGCTTCGCCAACGAGATCATGCCCCTGCAGATCGGCTCGCCCGATGTGGCCTTCCCCCGGCTGAACATGCTCTCGTACTGGTTCTATCTGTTCGGCGGGCTGATCGTGCTCGGCTCACTGCTGACCCCGACCGGACCGGCGGCCTTCGGCTGGTTCGCGTACGCGCCGCTGAACTCCCAGGAACACTCGCCCGGCGTCGGCCCCGACATGTGGATCATGGGGCTGGCGCTCGCGGGCTTCGGGACGATCCTCGGGGCGGTCAACTTCATCACCACCATCATCGGGATGCGCGCCCCCGGGATGACGATGTTCCGGCTGCCGATCTTCACCTGGAACGTGCTCTTCACCTCGATCCTGGTGCTCTTCGCCTTCCCGGTGCTCGCTGCGACGCTGCTGGTCCTGGAGGCGGACCGGCGGCTCGGGGCCGTGGTCTTCCAGCCGGAGAACGGCGGGGCCCTGCTGTGGCAGCACATGTTCTGGTTCTTCGGGCACCCCGAGGTCTACATCATCGCGCTGCCGTTCTTCGGGATCATCACGGAGATCCTGCCGGTGTTCTCCCGCAAGCCGGTCTTCGGCTATCTGACGCTGGTGGGCGCGACCATGGCCATCACCGGGCTCTCGATCGTGGTGTGGGCACACCACATGTTCGCCACCGGAGCGGTCCTGCTGCCGTTCTTCTCCTTCATGTCCTTCCTCATCGCGGTGCCGACCGGGGTGAAGTTCTTCAACTGGTCGGGCACGATGCTCAACGGCTCGCTGTCCTTCGAGACCCCGATGCTGTGGTCGGTGGGCTTTCTGGTCACCTTCCTCCTCGGCGGACTGACCGGGGTGATCCTGGCCTCGCCGCCACTGGACTTCCAGGTCACCGACTCGTACTTCGTGGTGGCGCACTTCCATTACGTGGTCTTCGGCACCGTCGTCTTCGCGACCTTCGCCGGCTTCTACTTCTGGTGGCCCAAGTTCACCGGCACGATGCTGGACGAGCGCCTCGGGAAGATCCACTTCTGGTCGCTGTTCGTCGGCTTCCACCTGACCTTCCTGGTCCAGCACTGGCTGGGCGCGGAGGGCATGCCCCGGCGGTACGCGGACTATCTGGCCGCCGACGGCTTCACCGCGCTCAACACCCTGTCCACGATCGGCTCGTTCCTGCTCGGTATCTCGACGCTGCCGTTCCTCTACAACGTGTGGAAGACCAGGAAGTACGGGCGGAAGGTGGAGGTGGACGACCCCTGGGGGTTCGGGCGGTCGCTGGAGTGGGCGACCTCCTGCCCGCCGCCCCGCCACAACTTCACCACGCTCCCCCGGATCCGGTCCGAATCCCCGGCCTTCGATCTGCACCACCCCGAGTTCGCGGCCTTCGAGGCCATCCCGGACCAGGAACTCGTCACTCGATGGCCCGGGACAGACGGTCCCGGGCCGCCCTGATGTACTCGGTCAGCTCGACCGGTTCGATCACCTCGAAGTCCACGCCCATCAGCAGCACATGGACCACCATCAACTCCAGGCCGGCCGCGCCCGTGCGCAGCAGGCAGCTCCTGTCGTCGACGGGCTCCAGCACCCCGTCGGAGGGGGTCACCACCTCGGCCGCGCGCTCGGCCGGCACGAGCAGCCGGATCACCGCCGTGTCGCTGTACGCGGTGGTGGAGACGCCCCGGGAGACATAGGCGGCCAGATCCTCGGCGGGCGGGGTACGGGGGGTGAACCGGGGGCCGTGCGGCGGCTTCGGGACGATCCGGTCCGCCCGGAAGGTACGCCAGTCGGCCCGGTCGGTGTCCCAGGCGACGAGATACCAGCGGTGCTCGGTGCACACCAACCGGTGCGGTTCGACGGTACGGCGGGTGAGGGCGCCGCCGTGGTCGCGGTACTCGAACCGCAGCAGCTCGCTGTCCCGGCAGGCCCCCGCCAGCACGGTCAGCACGGAGGCGTCCACCTGGGACCGGGGTGCGCGCAGCATCGGCACGGTGAAGGAGCTCAGCGCGCTCACCCGGCGGCGCAGCCGGTCGGGCAGCACCTGCTCCAGCTTCGCCAGGGCGCGTACGGAGGTCTCGCCGATGCCCTCGACGCCGTGGCCGGCCGCGGTGCGCAGCCCGACGGCCACGGCCACCGCCTCGTCGTCGTCGAGCAGCAGCGGGGGCAGCCGGGCACCCGAGCCGAGCTGATAGCCGCCGCCCGTGCCGGGGCTGGCGTTGACGGGATAGCCCAGCTCGCGCAGCCGGTCGACGTCGCGCCGTACGGTGCGCGGGGTGACGCCGAGCCGTCGCGCCAGTTCGGCGCCGGACCAGTCCCGGTGGGTCTGGAACAGGGAGAGCAGTCGCAGCAGCCGTGCCGAGGTTTCCACCATGAGGGAATTCTGCCAAGGCACGCGGACAGGGACTGTCCTCAAGTCCCCCGGAGACCGGCCCGGAGCGCCGCAGGTCCCGCCGGCGCCCGGGGCTCCCGGACCGCCCGGCTCTCGCTCGGGCCGACGCCGGACCCGGCCTGATCGAGCGGGACTGCTCCCCCGGTGCGGCCCCGCTCGGCCCTGGCTCAGCCCTTGCGGCCCGCCCTGCGGAGCACGGCGGCGGCCAGATACCGCAGGGCGTACACACTGCCGTAGACAGTGCCCCGGAGGCGGTAGGCGGCATCGCGCAGGGCGGTGCGGGACCCCCTGGTCCGCGCCTGCTCGACCAGCTCGGTGAAGAGCGCCTCGTGGCGCGCGGCGATCCGCACGGGGTCGAAGCGCTCGGAGGCGGCGAGGGCGGCGGCCCCGGAGCGCAGCCTCAGTTCGTCGTCGCAGATCAGTTCCAGGAGCGCGTCCGCGATCGCGTCCACGTCGCCGGTGGGCACGAGCCGCCCGTCCACGCCGTCCTCGATGATCTCGCGCGGCCCGTGGGGGCAGTCGGTGGAGACGACAGGCAGCCCGCAGCGCATCGCCTCGACGATCGTCATGCCGAAGGACTCCTTGCTGGAGGTGACGGCGGCGATCGAGCCCTTGACCCACTCGGGTTCGAGCGGGTGGGCGTTGCCCATCAGGAAGACGTGGTCCTTCAGCTGCCGCTCCTCGACGAGGGCGGTGAGGGCGTCGCGCTCGTTGCCGGTGGCGTCCCCGCTGCCGTAGATCCGCAGCCGCCAGTCCGGCCGGGCGGCGACGACCTTGGAGAACGCCTTCACCAGCAGGTCGTACCGCTTGACGCCGGTGAGCCGCCCGGCCGCCACGACGAACGTACCGCTCCCGTCGGAGGGCGGCACGGAGGGCCGCGGCACGCTGTTGGGCACGGACTCGATCCGTACGCCGGGCAGCTTCAGCCTGGTGCGGTAGGCGCGGGCGTCCGCCTCGGTGACGGTGGTGATCGCGTCGAGGAGCCCGTACCGGTAGCCCAGCTCACGGCGGAGCCGGTAGCCGTGGCCGTCCAGGGTGAGGTGCTCCTGTGCCACGCGGACGGGTCCGCGGCGCGTCTGGCGCGCGATGTGCACGTTGAGCCCCGGCCGGGTGCCCACGACGACATCGGCGTCCAGGGAGCGCAGATGCTCGGCGATCCGGGTGTCGGTGAGGCGGCTGTACTGCTTGTGGCGGCCGTCCCCGCGCGGGAAGACCTTCGCGGGGCGCCGGTGGTCGGGGTGGTCGCCCGCGAAGTCCGGGCTGCTCCTCCGCAGGTCGACGAGTTCCCGCATGGTGACACCGGCGGGCGCCCCCATCATCGGCTTCTCACGGTGGCGGAAGACGGAGACGATCTCCACGTCGTGGCGCTCGGCGAGCACCTGGGCCAGATTGAAGGTCGTACGGATCGTGCCGCCGATTCCGTACGCGTTGTGCAGCAGAAAAGAGATGCGCATGCGCTGCGGCGTCCCCCTGTTCAGATGTGGTCGCCACGACTCTACTGCGCGCGGACCCGGTGGCGGGCCCGGGGACACGGAGCCGTGCGCCCCGGGCGGGAGTCCTCGCGGCCGTGCGGGGAGCGGTACGCGGGCGGCCGAGGGCGGTGCGCGGGCCCGGGAGCCTCCCGCGGGACCGGCCGGTCGGCCCGGGATGCCGAGCATGGTCCCGACGGCCGGCAGGTCGGGTGAGCCGCCGATGACGTCCCGGTGGGCCGCGTACAGCGCGTGCCGGTTCCGCCGCTCTCGCACGGGGCGACGCGGTCCCCCACCCCTCCGTCCGTCGCCCGGACTTCGCCCGCCGTGGCGGCGAGGAGGGCCGGGGGCGCCACCAGGGCCCTGACTGCCGGCGCCGCCGTGGTGCGCTGCCGAGGGGAACCGGGGGTGCTCCGGGAACTCGTGGTCATCGCAACCCTCACCACGCCAACCTCCCCCCGCACACCCACCACTGACGGGGAGTAGCCGATTCCGGCCGTCATCTCACTCTCCGCACAGGACCGTTCTCTTCCCTTACCTCCGATGCGTGACTCCTGCCGCAGATCGGCCGTTGAGCCCTTTATGAGCCGGGATCCGCCCGGCACACAAGATCAAGTTCCGAGGAGCCACCCGTGCCGCGCATGCTCGACGTCAGCGAGGACGTCCGCGCCGAGATCGGCGACGAAGAAGCCGACCGGCTGCTCGCCGGCGAGACCGCCCCGGGCAGCTATGACTGCACCTCCTGCCGCACCCCGGGCGACACCGAGCAGGAGCGCACCAGCACGGTGCTGTTCGTCGGCGACGAAACCGCGGTGCTCGCCTTCGCCCACGCCACCTGCATTCCCTCACAGGTCGTCCAGGTCGCCGAGGACCAGCTCCAGGGCGCCGTACGGTCCATCACCGGCGAGGAGCCGGGTACCGCCGCGGGCGCCCCCGACACCGGCGGGGGCCAGGCGGTCCTCGGCGTCACCAGCGGGCTCGTCCTCATCAACGGCGAACTGCACCCCGCCCTGGTCGTCGAACCGACCGCGCCCATCGCCCGCCCCGGCACCACCGGCAACGGCGGGGACGACTTCCTGCCGCTCCTCATCGAACAGGGCTTCGTGCCCGTCCACGCCCTGGACCAGATGCCGGGGACCCTGCCCGGCTGGTCGGTCCTGCTCGCCATGGGCCAACTGCACGCCGTGCTCCAGCCCTCCGCCCCGGGCGGCGGCCCGGTCGCCTGGTGGCAGGCGCACCAGCCGCTCCAGGTCACCGACGGCTGGCGCACCGCGGCCAACAAGTCGCACCGGGTGCTGGTGTTCGCCGCCCCGGTCGGGTCGATCGGTCAGCAGCCGCGCGAGGATCTGCTGCGCGACGCGCTGGAGATGGCGTCGGCGGGCGGCCGACTGGTGGCCGCAGCCATGCCCCTGGCCGGTACCTGACCCTCCGTTTCCTGCCCTGTCCTGGTACTTCGCGCACCGGGACGGGGTGTGGACAGTGACGGGCCGGGGTCGTGGGTCGTTTCTACCTATGTGCACTCATACGAAGCGTCCCGCCAGCCGTACCAGAGTCAGATCCCCGCCATGCGCCCCGCGCGCGAGGCATCGGCAGGCCCCTCCCCCACGCCCATCTACGACGCGCTGTACTCCGAGTACCGCAGGGCGTTCCGGGCACTGCCCGGCGACCGTTCCGGCGAGGAGGACCTCGGCCTCCAGGGCTTCGGCCCCGGGCCGGCGAGCAGCCGGGGCTACGGCATCCACACCACGCACCAGACCGTGGGCTGGCAGCCGTACCCCCGGTCCCATGCGGGGCACCACCCCCCGGCGCTGCCGCCCGCCCCGCGCCGCAGCCACTGAGCGAGCCCCCGGCGTGTGCGGGCGCCGTCACGGACGAGGGCCCTGTCCCCACCGGACGCACCGGTGGGGACAGGGCCCTCGTCCGTACCCATCGCGCTACTTCTTGCGGCCGCGCTTCTCCCGCACCCGTACCGAGATGTGGATGGGCGTCCCCTCGAAGCCGAACTCCTCGCGGAGCCTGCGCTCCACGAAGCGGCGGTAGCCGTGCTCCAGGAAGCCGGACGCGAAGAGGACGAACCGCGGCGGCTTGGTGCCGGCCTGGGTGCCGAAGAGGATACGGGGCTGCTTGCCGCCCCTGATCGGGTGCGGATGCGAGGCGACGATCTCACCGAGGAAGGCGTTCAGCCGTCCCGTCGGGACCCTCGTCTCCCAGCCCGCCAGCGCGGTCTCGATGGCCGGGACCAGCTTCTCCATGTGGCGGCCGGTGCGGGCGGAGACATTGACCCGGGGGGCCCAGGCGATCTGGGCCAGCTCGGTCTCGATCTCGCGCTCCAGGTAGTAGCGGCGCTCCTCGTCGAGGGTGTCCCACTTGTTGAAGGCGATCACCATCGCACGGCCCGCCTCCACCGCCATGGTGATGATCCGCTGGTCCTGCACGCTGATGGACTCGCTCGCGTCGATCAAGACGACCGCGACCTCGGCCTTCTCCACGGCCGCGGCGGTACGCAGCGAGGCGTAGTAGTCGGCGCCCTCCTGGAGGTGGACCCGTCGGCGGATACCGGCGGTGTCGATGAACTTCCAGGTGACACCGCCCAGGTGGATCAGCTCGTCGACCGGGTCACGGGTGGTGCCCGCGATCTCGTTGACGACGACCCGCTCCTCGTTCGCCACCTTGTTGAGCAGCGAGGACTTGCCGACGTTCGGGCGGCCGATCAGCGCGATCCGGCGCGGGCCGCCGACGGCCTCGCCGAAGGTCTGGGCCGGGGCCTCGGGCAGCACGTCGAGCACGGCGTCGAGCATGTCGCCCGTACCGCGGCCGTGGAGCGAGGAGACGGGGTGCGGCTCACCGAGGCCGAGGGACCACAGGGCGGTGGCGTCCGCCTCGCCGCTGGGGCCGTCGACCTTGTTGGCACAGAGCACGACGGGCTTGCCGGCCCGGCGCAGCAGCTTGACCACCGCTTCGTCGGTGTCGGTCGCGCCGACCGTGGAGTCCACCACGAAGACGACTGCGTCGGACGCCTCGATGGCGTACTCGGCCTGGGCGGCGACCGACGCGTCGATGCCGAGGACGTCCTGCTCCCAGCCACCGGTGTCGACGACCTTGAACCGGCGGCCCGCCCACTCGGCCTCATAGGTGACCCGGTCGCGGGTGACGCCCGGCTTGTCCTCGACGACGGCCTCGCGGCGGCCGATGATCCGGTTCACCAAGGTCGATTTGCCGACATTGGGCCGGCCGACGACGGCGAGGACGGGCAGCGGGCCGTGACCGGCCTCGCCGATCGCGCTCTCGACCTCCTCCGTGTCGAAGCCCTCTTCCGCGGCAAGCTCCATGAACTCCGCGTACTCGGCATCGCCAAGCGCTCCGTGGTCGTGCTGGTCGTTCATGAAGTCCGTTCCTCGTGTCTCAACCGGATCACATGGGGTGATCCAACAGCTCAAGTCTTACCCGGTGCGCCCGGTGAGGCGCCTGGCGTTTTCCAGGTGCGCGGTCAGCCGCTCCTGGATGCGTACGGTGGCTTCGTCCAGGGCCTTGCGCGTACGACGGCCGCTTCCGTCCCCCGCCTCGAAGGCGTCTCCGAAGACCACGTCCACCCGGCCGCGCAGCGGGGGCAGCGCCTTGACCAGCCGACCGGGCCGCTCGCCGCTGCCCAGGACCGCGACGGGCACTATCGGGGCACCGGAGCGTACGGCGAAGTACGCGAGGCCCGCGCGCAGGGAGGCGAAGTCGCCCTCGCCCCGGGTGCCCTCCGGGAAGATACCGAGGACACCACCGCGCTCCAGGACACCCAGCGCGCCGGTGACGGCGGTGCGGTCGGTGCCCGTACGGTCCACCTTCAGCTGACCGATTCCCAGCAGGAACGGGTCGAGGGGGCCGATGAACGCCTCCTTCTTGATCAGGAAGTGCACCGGCCGGGGCGCGGTGCCCATCAGCATCGGGCCGTCGATGCCGTGCGCGTGGTTCACGGCGAGGATCACGGGCCCGGCTGCCGGAACGCGCCAGGCGCCGAGCACCTGCGGCCTCCAGAAGCCGTACATCAGGCCGATGCCGATGCGCCGCCCGACCGCGGCCCCCCTGGCCGAGGGTTCCGTGACCGTCACTTCACACCGCTCCGGTCCCCGGCCCCGTCGCCGGCCCGCACCCCGCGGGGACCGCCGGCCGCGCTCCGCCGCTCTGTGCCCTCTGTCGCGCTCCGCCTCGATTCCGCTCCGGCCGAGTGCACCTCACTCGTACCTCGCCCGGAACCCTCAACCTGCGCTGCGTCTCGGCTCCGCCGCTCCGTGACCAGGGTGATCACATGCTCGATCACCTGCTGGAGGGTCAGTTCGGTCGTGTCGACCTCGACGGCGTCGGCGGCCTTGGCCAGAGGGGAGGTCTTACGGCTGGAGTCGGCCGCGTCACGCTTGATCAGGGCCTCCCGGGTGGCCACCACATCCGCGTCCTTCAGCTCACCGCTGCGGCGGGCGGCGCGGGCCTCGGGGGAAGCGGTCAGGAAGATCTTCAGGTCGGCGTCCGGGAGGACGGTGGTGCCGATGTCGCGGCCCTCGACGACGATACCGCCCGCGGCGGAGGCGGCGATGGCGCGCTGGAGCTCGGTGATCCGGGTCCGTACCTCCGGGACCGCGCTCACCGCGCTGACCCTGGCGCTGACCTCCTGGGTCCGGATCGCGGCGGACACGTCCACGCCGTCGACCGAGATCACGGGAGCGGCCGGGTCGGTGCCGGAGACGATGGCGGGCTTGCCCGCCGCGGTGGCGATCGCGGCCGGGTCGGCCACATCGACACCGTTGGTGATCATCCACCACGTGATCGCCCGGTACTGCGCGCCGGTGTCCAGATAGCTCAGCCCCAGCGCGGCGGCGACGGCCTTGGACGTGCTCGACTTGCCCGTGCCAGCGGGGCCGTCGATGGCAACGATCACGGCGGATTCCACGGTGTCGGACACCTTCCCTGATGTTCGGAGCGGGCCGGGCGGAAGTGCCGATGGGCCCCGACCAAGGTTACCGACTGCCGGGAGCTGCCATGGACACACGGACAGCGGCCCCTGAGAGGGCCCGTTCCGGGGGGCCGGAGCGGCTCAGCGGGCGGGTCCGGTACCGGTCGGTTCCGGCCCGGAGGGGTGCTCCGCCGGGAGAGCCCGCCTGCGCCGGCCGAAGGCCGTGGACGGGACCCGCCGCCCTGGGGGCCCCGGCCGAGGGGTGCGGTGCCGGTGCTCGCCCGCCCGCCCGGCACGATCCGGCCGGCAGGCGCCCTACTGCCGGATCGACCAGCCCCGCTCCCGCAGCGATGCCGACAGGACGGCCGCCGCCGCGGGCTCCACCATCAGCTGGACCAGGCCCGCCTGCTGGCCGGTGGCGTGCTCGATCCGGACGTCCTCGACATTGACGCCCGCACGCCCCGCGTCCGCGAAGATCCGCGCCAGTTCGCCCGGGCGGTCGCTGATCAGCACCGCGACGATCTCGTACGAGGCCGGTGCGGCACCGTGCTTGCCCGGCACCCGCGCCCGGCCCTCGTTGCCGCGCCGCAGCACGTCCTCGATGCCCTCGATCCCGGCCCGCCGCTTGGACTCGTCGGCCGCCTCAAGGGCCCGCAGGGCCCGGACCGTCTCGTCGAGATCGGCGGCCACCCCCGACAGCACATCGGCGACCGGGCCCGGGTTCGCGGAGAGGATCTCCACCCACATCCGGGGGTCGGAGGCCGCGATCCGGGTGACATCGCGGATGCCCTGGCCGCACAGGCGTACGGCGGTCTCGTCGGCCTCGCGCAGCCGGGCCGCGACCATCGAGGAGATCAGCTGGGGGGTGTGCGAGACGAGGGCGACCGCCCGGTCGTGCGCGTCGGCGTCCATGACCACGGGGACGGCCCGGCAGAGCGCGACCAGTTCGAGGGCGAGGTTGAGGACCTCGGTGTCGGTGTCACGGGTGGGGGTGAGCACCCAGGGGCGGCCCTCGAAGAGGTCGGCGGTCGCGGCCAGGGGGCCCGAGCGCTCCTTGCCCGACATGGGGTGGGTGCCGATGTAGGCCGACAGGTCGAGGGAGAGCGCCTCCAGCTCGCGCCGGGGGCCGCCCTTGACGCTGGCGACGTCCAGATAACCGCGGGCGGTACCGGCGCGCATCGCCCCGGCGAGCGCGGTGGCCGTGTGCGCGGGCGGTACGGCGACGATCGCGAGGTCGACGGGGCCCTCGGGCGGCTCTTCGGTACCGGCGCCGAGCGCGGCGGCGGTGCGGGCGCGCTCGGGGTCGTGGTCGACGAGATGGACGGCGATGCCACGGCCCGAGAGGGCGAGGGCGGCCGAGGTGCCGATCAGTCCGGTTCCGATGACGACGGCGGTTCTCACTGGGCGATGTCCTTGCGGAGGGCGGCGGCGGCGCCGAGGTAGACGTGCGTGAGGGCGGCGCGGTCGAGCCCGGTCTCCACATGCGCGAGGATCCGTACGACGCGGGGCATCGCGCCGAGGACATCCATCTCCTGGGCGCAGATCAGCGGGACGTCGGTGATGCCCAGCCTGCGGGCCGCCGCGGCGGGGAAGGCGCTGCGCAGATCGGGTGTGGCGGTGAACCAGACGCTGATGAGATCACCGGCGGTGAGGCCGTTGCGCTCCATGACGGCGGTGAGCAGCTCGCCGACCTGCTCGTCCATGTGTCCGGGCTCGTCCCGTTCCAGCTGGACGGCTCCTCGGACCGCTCGTACCGCCACGTCGTGCTCCTGCCCCTGTTCGTCCGTTCGCGTCGGCGTTCAGCCTAGTCAGGTGGGTAACGGCGGCGCGGCCGCGACCGCCCTCCGAGACGGCCGCCGCTGCCGTACGGGCCCCGGGCGCCGATCAGGCTCAATGTCACCCGGCGGGCACGGGCCCGCCACTCGGCGACACTCCGTGGGCGCCCGTAGCATGCGGCAGGTCGGGGCGGGCCGAGCGAGGGAGTCAGAACGATGGGCACAGAGCGCAGAACTCTGCTGGCGGCGAGCGCGGCCGGCGCGGCGGCACTGGTGACGGGATGCACCGACGGCGGAGACGGCGGCAGTGGCGGTGGCGGTGGCGCGGAGCAGCCGACCCCGTCCGCTCCCCCGGCGACGGCTTCGGCGACGGAGCACTCCCCGGCCACGGGCCGGGCGGCGGCGAGCGCGCCCGCCGGGAAGACCCTGGCGAGGACGTCCGACATCCCGGTCGGCGGCGGAAAGATCTTCCGGGACGAGCGGGTGGTGGTGACCCAGCCGGCGGCCGGGGAGTTCCGGGCGTTCTCGGCGGTGTGCCCCCATCAGAACTGTGTGGTCTCCGAGGTCGCGGACGGAATGATCGTCTGCCCGTGCCACGACAGCGGGTTCCGGGTGACGGACGCGTCGGTCGCGAAGGGCCCGGCGACCCGCCCGCTGCCGCCGCAGCAGATCACGGTCACCCAGGACACGATCCTCCTGCCGTGACACGGCCTGCCGGGCCCGTCGGCGACCGCCGACACAGGGAGAGCCACGGCGCCTGGTGCCGGGGGCGCGCGATCCCGGCGGCACCCGGTCGGCAGACCTTAGCCTTGCGGGATGACTCCGGAAGAACTGGTGCGCGACCACACGGTGTACTCCTGTGTGATGGGGTCGCGGGCGTTCGGTCTCGCGACACGGGACAGTGACACCGACCGCCGAGGGGTCTTCCTCGCGCCCGCGCCCCTCTTCTGGCGCTTCGAGAAGCCCCCGACGCATGTGGAGGGCCCCGCGGACGAGCAGTTCTCCTGGGAGCTGGAGCGGTTCTGCGCTCTCGCCCTGCGCGCCAATCCGAACATCCTGGAGTGTCTGGCGTCTCCGGTCGTCGAGCGGATCGACGACACCGGCCGTGAACTCCTCTCCCTGCGTGACGCGTTCCTGTCCCAGGAGGTCCACCGGACGTTCGTGCGCTACGCCGAGGCCCAGCACAAGAAGGTCGAGGCCGGACTCCGCCGGGAGGGCGAGCCGCGCTGGAAGCCCGTACTGCATCTGCTGCGGCTGCTGATGAGCTGCCGGGATCTGCTGCGTACGGGCGAACTCGTCCTCGACGTGGGCGAGGAGCGCGAGCGGCTGCTGGCGGTGGGGCGCGGTGAGGTGCCGTGGGGGGAGGCCGAGAGGTGGATGGAGCGCACGGCCGACGAGGCCGGCCGGGCGCTGAGCGGCACCCCGCTGCCCGCCGAGCCGGACCGGGCCCGGGTGGAGGACTTCCTCGTGCGGGTCCGGCGGGCGTCAGCCCTCCAGCCGGATCCGCACGACCAGGTCCTCCAGCGCGTCCCGGGCGGTGGGCTCGGCGGGCAGCCGTGAGTCCTGCCGGGCCTGTTCCAGTGCGGCGTGCAGTGCCTCCACGTCGGTCTGGACCACCTCCCGGTCGACACCGGCGGCGGGGCCGTGCTCCGCGTCCGCCTTGGCCTCGATCAGCTCGGGCAGATACGCGGGGGCGTCCACCTCGCCGAGCAGCGTCGGCAGATGCGCCTGGACCGTGCCGCCGCGCATCAGCCGGATACCGGTGAGCAGGGCGCGGAAGGTGTAGAGCAGGGGCTTGAGCTCATCCGTCCTCTCGAAGAGCCGCCACTGGGTGCCGGCGAATCCCCGGTAGTGGTGGGCGTGGCGGACGGTGAGCACTCCGGGTGCGAGCGCGGTCAGTTCGGTGTGGGCGTCGGAGGTGTGGACGACGAGCGGGGACAGCAACTGCTCCAGCACATAGCCGTTGGGCCGCAGCATGAGACGGACGAACTTGCGCAGATCGTGGGTGACGAGATCCATCTCCGTGCCGTCCCGGTCCCATATGCGCGATCTGGTCTCCTCGGGTTCGCGGAGTCCGACCAGCTCCGCCACCGGCAGCAGGTGGACGCCGCGCAGGTCCACGTCCGAGTCACGGGACGGGAACCCGTAGAGATGGGCCCCGGAGACGGTGGCGAAGAGCAGGGGGTCGGGCTGTTCCGCGACGACGGAGCCGAGGCCCGGGTGCGGCGGGGTCGGCGGCTCCGCCGGAGGCGGCGGGTTCAGCGGGTCGGGATCGGGGCGGTTCATGGGGTCCGGGACCGAGTACGGGTCCGAGACGGGATGCGGGTGCGGGCTGGTCACGGATCAAGAGTCCCAGAGCGCTCCCAGGGACATCAGGTCGCTCCGGTACTCGATGCGCTCCGACCACTGCTTGGGCCAGGCGCCGGCCCCCAGGTGTGCTCCCGCGAACGCGCCCGTCAGTGCGGCGATGGAGTCCGAGTCGCCCCTTGTGCAGGCCGCCCGGCGCAGTGCGGTGACCGGCTCCTCTGGGAAGAGCAGGAAGCACTGGAGCGCGGTGGTGAGGGCCTCCTCGGCGATCCAGCCGTCGCCGGTGGTCAGACAGGGGTCGGTCTCGGGGTCGGCGGTGCGCAGGGCGCGGGCCAGCCGGTCCAGGGCCCGCAGGCACTCGTCCCAGCCGCGGGCGATGAACGCCTGCGGGGTGGGGTCGTGGGAGTACGTCCACAGGTTGCCGAGCCAGCGCTCCGGATAGCGCCCGCGGTTCTCGTACGCGTACGAGCGCAGCAGCCCGACCAGGCCCATCGGCTCCGTGCCCCGGGCGAGCAGATGCACGGCGTGGGCCGTGAGGTCGCTCGCGGCGAGGGCGGTGGGGTGACCGTGGGTGAGGGCGGCCTGCAACTGGGCGGCGCCCGCGCGCTGTTCCCGGCCGAGCCCGGGGACGAGCCCGACCGGGGCGACCCGCATGTTGGCGCCGCAGCCCTTGGAGCCGATCACGCTCGCCTCCTGCCACGGCCGCCGTTCGTCGTCGAGCAGGTGACAGGCGTCCAGACAGGTCCGGCCGGGGGCCCGGTTGTTCTCGGGGTCGTGGTACCAGGCGGTGAACTCCTCGCGCAGCGGCCGGGTGAGCCGGGCGGCGTCGAGCAGTCCGCGGTCCATGGCGGTGCGTATGCCGCGGGCCACGGCGAGGGTCATCTGGGTGTCGTCGGTGACGATCGCGGGTGCCGGCAGGCGCATCCCGCGCCAGGGGCCGTGCGTGGCGAGGATCCGCGGCACATCGCTGAACTCGGTGGGGAAGCCCAGCGCGTCCCCGAGGGCGAGCCCGATCAGCGAGCCGGTGGCGGCCTGCTTGACGGTTGCTCCGGCGGGCGTGAGCGTGGGCCTGGGCGCGGTCATGACTGCCGTCCTTCCGGTCGCAGTAGCGGGGGGTGCGGGGCGGATGCGGCACCCGCCCGGTAGAGCGCGGCCGGTTTGCCCCGGCCGCCGGTCCGGCGCGGCGGGCCCTCGACCGGCTCGACGAAGCCGGGGGTGGCGAGGACCTTCCGCCGGAAGTTGGGGCGGTCGAGTTCGACGCCCCAGACCGTCTCGTACACCTGCTGGAGCTCGCCGAGCGTGAACTCGGCGGGGCAGAAGCCGGTGGCCAGACAGGTGTATTCGAGCTTGGCCCCGACGCGGTCGTACGCGTCGGCGAGGATGCGGTCGTGGTCGAACGCGAGCGGGGAGGCGTCGTCGAGCGGTGTCCACCGGGCGCGGGCCGCGTCCCCTCCGCCGCGCGGCTCGGGCAGATCGGGCAGCAGCGCGGTGTACGCGACGGACACGACCCGCATCCTCGGGTCGCGGTCCGGATCGCTGTAGGTCCGCAGCTGTTCGAGGTGGAGGTCGCTGACGGTCTCCCGGGAGAGTCCCGTCTCCTCGGCCAGCTCCCGGCGGGCGGCGGTCCCGGCGGACTCCTCGGGGCGTACGAAACCTCCGGGCAGCGCCCACGCGCCCCGGTAGGGGTCTTCCCCGCGTTCGACGAGCAGCACGTTCAGCCGGCCGTCGCGGACGGTGAAGACGGCGAGGTCGACGGTGACCGCGAAGGGCGGGAAGGCCCTCGGGTCGTACACGGCCACCGGGCCGGCGCCGGGGTGCGGGGCGGATCCGGGACGGGGGCCCGGGTGGGGGCCGCGGGCGGGCATCAGTGGCGCTCCGAGAGGTCGGGAAGGGGTTCGGCGAAGTCCCACCCTTCGCCGAGCAGTTCGTCGACGGCGGCGACGGCGGTGGCGAGCCGCCGTTCATGGGCTCCGGTGAGGCGTACGGTACGCCGTCCCGTGCGGGCGAGTTCGGCGGCGAACCGGCGGGTCATCCAGGGCCGCAGATGCTCCCCGTCCCGCAGGCCGTCGTCCTCGAAGGGGACGCCCTCGTGGTCGGTGAGCAGCCACAGGTGCTGCCGTGCGCGGGCGGCGATCCGTCCGACCTCGTCGTGGGCCGTGCCCAGATAGCGCTCGTGCCAGACCGTGGTGGCGAAGGCGTCGGTGTCGCAGATCAGCACGGGCGAGCCGGTCCTGGCGGCCTCGTCCTCCGCCGCGGCCTGGTGCCGGGCGATCACCGGGAACTCGTCGGACGAGAAGGACACCTCGCTCCAGCCCGCGCCGGGCCGCTCGGCACGCAGCCGGGCCAGCTTCCGCTCGCTGAACTCCCGCCCGTACTCCGGTACGCAGCGGGTCCTGGCCCAGACCCCGCCGCGGCCCCGGTAGTGGTCGGTGAGGGCGCGCGCCATCGTCGTGGTGCCCGTCGACTCGGCGCCGAGGACGACCACGCGCCGGGTGAGCGCGGCGCGCACGGGCGCCCGCAGGTAGTCCCAGCAGCCGACGGGATCCGCCCGTACCGCCGTGCCGGAGACGGGGAACAGACTCCGCCCGGGGTCGACGCAGACCGGGTCCGCGCCGAAGCGGCGGCCCAGTTCGGCGCCGTACGCCTCCGAGGTGAAGACGGCGTCGACGGGCCCGGGGACGGCGGCGCGGAAGACCGCCATGTGCGCGTCCCACACGGCCGGGTCGTTCACGTCCATCGGGATGTCGTCGACGGTGCCCACGACCCGTACACCGGGGTGCACTTCGCGCATCCAGGCGACCCGGTCGGCGAGCGGGACGGATTCGACGGACGCGGCGCAGACCAGGACGGTCAGCCGTTCGCAGCGGTCGGCGGCGGTCGCCACGAGATGGTGGTGTCCCGCGTGCGGCGGATAGAACTTGCCGAGGACGAGTCCGTGCCGGTAGCGCCTCATACGGTCACCTCCGCGGGCCGGGGGCCGGTCGCGGCGAGATCGCGCGACCAGTTGCGCAGCCCGGCGAGGCAGAGTGTCAGGAACCCGATGTACAGCAGGGAGGTGAGATACAGCTCCTTGTGCGCGTACAGCGGGATGTAGATGAGGTCGGCCGCGATCCACAGCCACCACGACTCCAGGCGCTTGCGGCACTGCCCGTAGGTCGCCATCAGCGACAGGGCGGTGGTGAGCGCGTCCCAGAACGGGACCGTCGAGTCGGTGGCGCGGTCGAGCAGCAGGGTGATCCCGGTGGTCCCCACCGCCCCGGCGGCGAGCAGCCAGGCCCACTCCGTACGGGTGGTGCGGCGCACCGGGAGCCGTCCGGAGCCCGGGCCCGACCCGTGGGTCCAGGTCCACCAGCCGTACGCGGCGAGGGTGATGAAGACGACCTGCAGCCCCGCGTCCGCGTACAGCCCGGCCTGGGTGAACAGCAGGATGAAGAAGAGGTTGTTGGCGATGCCGATCGGCCAGTTGGCGAGGTGCTGGCGGGCGACGAGCCAGACGCAGAGGGCGCCGCTGCCGAATCCGAGGACCTCGGTCCAGCTGACCGGGGTGTCGAGCACGGTGAACAGCGGCTGCTGCAGGGGGTCCAGTACGTCCGCGAGACTCACGCCCGCCTCCTTTATAGTCAAGGTGACTATAAAAGGATTCCGGTGGCCCGCACAAGCTCTTTACGGCCCGTACTCTTTACGGCCCGGATGGAACAGCGGAAGCCCGCGGCCTGTCCGGGCCGCGGGCTTCTGGGACCGCTGGGGCTCCTCGGGTCTTCCGGCCGGCTACAGACCGACTTCCTTCATCAGCATGCCGACCTCGGTGTTGGTCAGACGGCGCAGCCAGCCGGACTTCTGGTCGCCGAGCCCGATCGGGCCGAAGGCCGTGCGCACGAGCCTGTCGACCGGGAAACCCGCCTCCGCGAGCATCCGGCGCACGATGTGCTTGCGGCCCTCGTGCAGGGAGACCTCGACCAGATAGTTCTTCCCGGTGTTCTCGACGACCCGGAAGTGGTCGGCGCGGGCGTAGCCGTCCTCCAGGGGGACGCCGTCCTTCAGGCGCTTGCCGAGATCGCGCGGCAGCGGGCCCTGGATGGCGGCGAGGTAGGTCTTCTTCACCCCGTACCTGGGGTGGGTCAGCCGGTGGGCGAGCTCGCCGTGGTTGGTGAGCAGGATGATGCCCTCGGTCTCGGTGTCGAGCCGGCCGACGTGGAAGAGGCGCGTCTCGCGGTTCGTGACGTAGTCCCCGAGGCACTGGCGGCCGTCGGGGTCCTCCATCGTGGAGACGACACCGGCGGGCTTGTTCAGCGCGAAGAAGAGATACGACTGGGTGGCGACGGTCAGCCCGTCGACCTTGATCTCGTCCTTCTGCGGGTCGACGCGCAGCCCCTGCTCGGTGACGATCCTGCCGTTGACCTCCACCCGGGCCTGGTCGATCAGCTCCTCACAGGCACGCCGGGAGCCCATGCCGGCCCTGGCCAGCACCTTCTGGAGCCGCTCGCCCTCCTGCTCCGCCCCGGGGAAGGTCTTGGGCGCCCGGACTTCCGGCTTGTTCGCGTACCGCTCGCGGTTGCGCTCCTCGGTCCGGGCGTCGTACTCGCGCGAGCGGGCGGGAACGGACCGGCCGCCGCGCGGGGTGGACTGCCGGGGCGACTGCTTCGGCCCGCCCTTGGCCCCGCCGCGCGCGGCCGAGCCGCGGCCCTGGCGGGGGGCGTCGGAGGAACCGCCGGTGTCGTAGCGGCGCTCCTCGGGGCGGGGCTTGCCCGCACGCTTCTGCTGGTCGCCGCGTCCCGCCCCGGACCCCGGGCGCGAGGCACCCCCGTCCGCGCCCCGGTGGTTGCCGCGCCCGCCGCTGTTCCCGCTGTTCCTGCCGCTGCTTCGCATCAAAGTTCCGTCGTTGGATTGCCAGGGTGTCTTTCTTCGGTCTCCGGAGCGTCCGGATCGAACGACGGAACGCCTTCCTGTGTCTCGGCCTCGATCGCCTCGGCCTCGGGGAGGAAGGGCGCCAGCTCCGGGAGCTCGTCCAGCCCTCGCAGGCCCATCCGCTCCAGGAAGTAGTTCGTCGTCCTGTACAGGATCGCACCTGTTTCGGGTTCCGCGCCCGCCTCCTCGACAAGACCGCGCTGGAGCAGGGTGCGCATGACGCCGTCGCAGTTCACCCCGCGTACGGCGGAGACGCGGGAGCGGCTGACCGGCTGGCGGTAGGCGACGACCGCGAGCGTCTCCAGGGCGGCCTGGGTGAGCCGGGCGTGCTGGCCGTCGAGGACGAAGCGCTCGACGGCGCCGGCGTGCTCGGCGCGGGAGTAGAACCGCCAGCCGCCCGCGACGAGCCGCAGCTCGAAACCGCGGCCCTGGACGGTGTACTCGTCGGCCAGCTCCCGCAGCGCGTCCGCCACGGCCCGGCGCGGCTGCTCCAGGACCTTGGCCAGGTGCTCCTCGGTGGCGGGCTCGTCGACGACCATCAGGACGGCTTCGAGGGCGGGCTTGAGGGCGGGCCGCAGATCGCTCACGCCGTGTCCTCCGTGGTCTCGGGTGCTCGGTCGAACTCGTCGGTGACGGTGGCCGCGCTGTCCCCGCCGGTCCAGGTGACCAGCAGCTCACCGAGGGCTTCCTCCTGCTCCAGCGCGACGGCCCTGTCCCGGTAGAGCTCCAGCAGGGCCAGGAAGCGGGCGACGACGGTGAGGGTGTCCGCGGCGTCGTCCGCCAGCTCCCGGAAGCCCATGCGCCCGCGCTCCCGCAGCATCGCGACGACGATCCCGGCCTGCTCCCGCACGCTCACCAGGGGCGCGTGGATGTGATCCACGTACACCTGCGGCCGGGGTCTCGGCTGCATGGCCTTCACGGCGAGCCGCGCGAACCCCTCGGCTCCGATGCTGATGACGACCTCGGGCAGCAGTTCGGCGTGGTGCGGCTCCAGCCCGACGGTCCGCGGGTAGCGGCGGGCCTCCTCGTCCAGCCGTCCGCTGAAGATCTCCGCGATCTGCTTGTACGCCCGGTACTGGAGCAGCCTCGCGAACAGCAGGTCCCGCGCCTCCAGCAGCGCGAGATCGGCCTCGTCCTCCACCTCGGCGGCGGGCAGCAGCCGGGCCGCCTTCAGATCCAGCAGGGTCGCCGCGACGACGAGGAACTCGGTCGTCTGGTCGAGGTCCCAGTCCTCTCCCATGCCCCGGATGTACGCCATGAACTCGTCCGTGACCTTGGACAGCGCGACCTCGGTCACATCGAGCTTGTGCTTCGAGATGAGCTGGAGCAGCAGGTCGAAGGGTCCCTCGAAGTTCACCAGCCGCACGGTGAAGCGCCCGTCGGCGGCGGGCACGTCCTCCCGCCCGGCGGCCGGGGGCTCGGGGTGCTCGGTGACAGGGGCCGGGGCAGTGGTGGCCGGGGGCTCCTGGTGCGGGGCCTCCCGCGCCGGGGCCGGGCCCCCGACCGGACCGGAGGGCTCCGGGTCCTCGCCCTCTCCCACCGGGCCCTGCCCCACGGACCCCGGGTCGGCAGGCGCGGGGTTCGCAGGCGCTGAGTCGGCGGGCTCCGGGTGGGCAGGCGCAGGGTCCGCGTCCGGCGGTGCGCCCTGGGGCGGGTCCGCGTCGAGTGACGTGTCCGCGCCCCGTACCGGGTCCGGATCCCGCGCGGGTCCCACGGGCGCCGGGCCGTCCGGTACGGGCGCGGCGGGTACGGGCGCGGCGGGTACGGGCGCGGCGGGTACGGGCTCCCCTGACCCGGCGCCGTCCGGCGCGGGCCGCGCCGCCCCCGGCCCCCGGCCGAGGGCACGGCGGGGCAGGTGAGACGAGTCAGTCGGGGGCATCAGGAGGTCCAGAGGTCAAAGCGCGGCGGGGGTAGCGCGCAGGCTACCCTCAGCGACCGCGGAGACGGCGTACGAGAATGCTCGCGTCGCCGCGCTGTTCCAGGTCCGCCAGCACCACCGCCACCGCCTCGCGCACGATCCGCCCGCGGTCCACGGCGAGGCCGTGCTCGCCGCGCAGGACCAGCCGCGCGTGTTCGAGGTCCATCAGTTCCTCGGCCGACACGTAGACCGTGATCTTCTCGTCGTGGCGCTCGCGTCCGCTCGGGCGGCGGTTCGCCCCGCGTCCCCGCCCCCGCCGCGGAGCGGCTCCAGCGGCCTCCTGGGCGGCCTGGGGGCGTCGGCCCTTGCCCGGAGCGCCCGAGGACTGCGCCGCGGCCTCCTCGCCCCTGCTGCGGCCCTCGGCGCCCGCCTCGGCCTCCGTCGCGGAGTGCTCCTGCGAGGAGGAGCCGACCGGATCGCTCTCGCCCGCGGGCGGCGGCACCCTCGCCTCGCCGTTCGCCTGGCGGCGGGGCGACGACGGCTGCAGCGCCATGCCCCCGGTCGTACGGAACAGTTCGTCGGCACCGGGCAGACTCACTCGGCGTGACACCGGGCGAGCACCTCCCTGGCGAGCTGGCGGTAGGCGGCCGCGCCGACCGAGTTCGACGCGTAGGTGGTGATCGGCTCACCGGCCACCGTCGTCTCCGGGAAGCGCACCGTGCGCCCGATGACCGTGTGGTAGACGTGGTCGTCGAACGCCTCGACCACCCGCGCCAGCACCTCGCGGCTGTGCACCGTCCGGGAGTCGTACATGGTGGCGAGGATGCCGTCCAGCTCCAGCTCGGGGTTGAGCCGCTCCTGGACCTTCTCGATCGTCTCGGTGAGCAGGGCGACACCGCGCAGTGCGAAGAACTCGCACTCCAGCGGCACGATCACCTTGTGGGCCGCGGTCAGCGCGTTGACCGTGAGCAGTCCCAGCGACGGCTGACAGTCGATCACGATGTAGTCGTAGTCGGACATCAGCGGCTTCAGGGCCCGCTGGAGCGTGGACTCGCGCGCGACCTCGCTGACCAACTGGACCTCGGCGGCCGAGAGATCGATGTTGCTCGGCAGCAGGTCCATATTGGGCACGGCGGTCTTCAGCAGCACCTCGTCCGCCGACATGCCCCGCTCCATGAGCAGGTTGTAGACGGTGAGGTCCAGTTCCATCGGGTTCACGCCGAGGCCGACCGACAGGGCGCCCTGCGGGTCGAAGTCGACGAGCAGGACGCGCCGTCCGTACTCCGCGAGCGCGGCGCCCAGGTTGATGGTCGACGTCGTCTTGCCGACGCCGCCCTTCTGGTTGCACATCGCGATGATCTTCGCGGGACCGTGGTCGGTCAGCGGGCCCGGGATCGGGAAGTACGGCAGGGGCCGCCCGGTGGGGCCGATCCGCTCGCGGCGCTGACGCGCGGCGTCGGGGGCGAGGGTGGCCGCGTACTCGGGATCGGGCTCGTACTCGGCGTCGGGGTCGTAGAAGTGCCCTTCGGGGACTTCCTCGTAGGCGGCGAAGTGGGTGGACTCTCGGCCACTCTCGTTGCCGGCCATGGCGTTCACGTGTAGGCCGTCCGTCATCGTCATCGTGTGGGCTGTCGTCATGTGCGTGGTGTCCTGGTGTGCCGGGAAGGTCCGTACGGCGACGGAACCCACGGAGCCGACAGCCTCACGCCCGGCCGACGGGCCCAGGCCCCGCGCGGGGGTCACCTCCCCCACACCTCCCGGGTGTCGGGGGGGAGCTCCCGCTTGACCACCCCCGGGAGTAAATGTCGACTCATTCACAAGTCGTCTTACCTCCTTGGACGTGACCAGGGCTTTATCGATAGGTCAGCGTGGCATCATGCCGACGGTTGGCGACTCTATGGCGTGTCACCGCTCCGCAGCAACACAATCCACCGGACCCGGCCCGATGTGTCGGCAATGGAACACCCTTCTGTCAAGGGTGCACAGCCACCCCGGTGTGACCCTGCCCACTGGTTTAACGGGCACATGAAACGGTTGAAGGGCTCTGTTCGTACGGAGTTGGGCGGATTCGCCCCGGGGGTGCACACACGTCCGGCCGGACCTCGCGCTGCAAGGTCCGGCCGGAGGGGTGATGTTGACGGCGGACGTTGACCGTCACGGCCGCCCGCCCGCCGATCGGCGTCAGCCGATGAGCGTGCTCAGCTCGACGTGCGGCAGACCGTGGGCCTCGGCGACCTCACGGTAAACGACCTGGCCGTCATGGGTGTTGAGGCCCAGCGCGAGCGCCGCGTCACGGCGCAGCGCCTCGACCCAGCCGCGGTTGGCCAGCTCGACGATGTACGGCAGCGTCGCGTTGGTGAGCGCGTACGTCGAGGTGTGCGGGACCGCGCCGGGCATGTTGGCGACACAGTAGAAGACCGAGTCGTGAACCCTGAACGTGGGGTCGGCGTGCGTGGTCGGGCGGGAGTCCTCGAAGCAGCCGCCCTGGTCGATCGCGATGTCGACAAGGACACTTCCGGGCTTCATCTTGGCGACCAGCTCGTTGGTGACCAGTTTCGGGGCCTTGGCGCCGGGGATGAGGACCGCGCCGATGACGAGGTCGGCCTCGACGACGGCCTTCTCCAGCTCGAAGGCGTTGGAGACGACCGTCTGCACCTTGGTGCCGAAGATCTTGTCGGCCTCGCGCAGCTTGTTGATGTCACGGTCGAGCAGCGTGACGTGGAAGCCCATGCCGACGGCGATCTGGGTGGCGTTCCAGCCGGAGACTCCGCCGCCGATGACGACCGCCTTGCCGGCGGCGGTGCCCGGGACACCGCCGGGCAGGACACCGCGGCCGCCGGCCGAGCGCATCAGGTGGTACGCGCCGACCTGCGGGGCCAGCCGGCCCGCGACCTCGGACATGGGGGCGAGGAGCGGGAGCTGCCGGTTCGCGGTCTCGACCGTCTCGTACGCGATCGCCGTGGTGCCGGACTCCAGCAGGGCGTCCGTGCACTCGCGGGAGGCGGCGAGGTGCAGATACGTGAAGAGCGTCTGGTCCTTGCGGAGGCGGTGGTACTCCTCGGCGATGGGCTCCTTGACCTTGAGGACCAGGTCGGCGGCGGCCCACACCTCGTCGGCGGTGGGCAGGATGCGCGCACCGGCGGCGACGAACTCGCCGTCCGTGATCGAGGAGCCGGCGCCGGCGTTCTGCTCGATGAGGACCTGGTGGCCGTGGCGCACCAGCTCGTGCACGCCGGCGGGGGTGATGGCCACCCGGAACTCGTTGTTCTTGACCTCGCGGGGGATGCCGACCTTCACGTCGATCACGGTCCTTGGCTCAGGGGGGATACAGGGCACTGCCATACATACCCGGACGCACAGGGCGCACGGGTACACACCGCGAGAATCGCGATGAGAGCCAGTCTAATGAAGGATTTCCCGCTGTCTAGCCTTGCAAAGCTTTAATCTCTCCCCGCACCACTGCGGATTTCGTAGGTGGAACCTTTCACTCCACCTTCATGTGTGCCATCGGCTCCGACCGTGCCACCAGTACCTGCCGTGCTGCCGGTACCGTCCCGGGCATCGGAGCCGTCCCGGTGACCGGAGCCTTCCGGAGCATCGGCGGCGTCCCGGGCGCCGGTGTCCTCCGTACCGTCCCGGTGCGCGCGCCGCGTCCCCTCGCCGCCCCCGGGAGTTCCACCACCCGCGGTGGCGGCCCGACTTGCGGCGTCCTCACCGGCGCCCGCGCCCTCACCACCGCCGGGTGCGGCGGCGCCGGACGACCCGTCAGCGCCGTCCGCACCGCCCGCGCCGCCGTCGTCCGCGCCACGGTCACCACCGCCCGTACGACCGGCGTCGTCCTCCGCCGCCAGCAGCCGCTCCGCACCCTCCCGGTGCAGCCGCGCGGCGGCCGGATCGCCCAGCCGGTCCAGGGTGTCGGCCAGCCGGAGCAGCAGCGCGGCCTGCAGCCGTACGTCCCCCGCCTGACGTGCCCACTCCACCGCGTCCTGGCAGGTGTGCAGCGACTCCTCCGGCCGCCCCGCGTACTCCTGGACCCGGGCCGCCTCGCTCAGCGCCCGCGCCTGGGACGGCAGATCCCCGACCCTGCGGTACCCGGCGACCGAGGCCCGCCAGCAGCGCAGCGCCTCGCCGTACCGCCCGGCGTAGGTGTGGGCGGTGCCGAGGCGGCCGTAGAGCCGTGCCTCGTCCGCGCGTTCGCCGCGCGTCTGGCGCTGGGCGAGCGCCCGCCCGTACCAGTCGGCGGCCCGCTGCCAGTCCCCGAGCTCCTGGTACGCGCCGCCTACGGATTCCATCGCGCGCGAGGTCGCGTAGGGGTCGTTCGCCGCCCGCCCGGCGTCCAGCGCGGCCCGGTAGCGGGCGAGCGCCTCCTCGTTGCGGCCTGTCTGGGCGTCCAGGTCGGCGAGGTTCAGGAGGGCCGCGGCGGCCTCCCGGTGCAGTCCGCGGCGCTCGGCGACCCCGAGGACCAGCCGGTGCAGCCCGTACAGCTCGGGGGCCGCGGCCTCGGTGCCCCGGTGCGCGGCCAGCGCTCTGACCAGCGCGGCGACCAGCCTTCTGGCCAGAGTGTCCAGGCCTCCGTCCGCCACCGCGATCCGCGCGGACGCGACCAGCGCGTGCTGCCGGACGGCCAGCCACGCCCCGGCGGCCTCCGGGTCCGCGAACCGCAGCGGGCGCGGCAGTCCGGCCAGCGCCCGACGGGCCGGGGACCCCTCCGGTTCGGTGACGGCCCGGCAGGACTGGAGCAGCCGTACGGTCCGCTCCAGCATCCTGGCCCGGGCGAGCTGCACCTCCCCCGGCTTGTCGAATGCCTCGATCGCCGCCGTCAGCAGCGGTACGAGGGCGCCCGGCACCCGGTACAGCTCGCCCTCCGGGTGCAGCAGACCGAGGGAGACGAACTCGTCCAGTGCCGCCTGGGCGTCCTCGACCGAGCCGCCGGCCAGCGCGGACGCGGTGTGCGCGTCGGCGAGCCCGGCGGGTGCCAGCGCGAGGAGCCGCAGGGTGCGGGCGACCGGCCCGGGCAGGGACTCGTACACCAGCCGGAAGGCGCGGGCCAGGGGTCTGACCGCCTGCGGCTGCTCGCTGTCGTCGGGCAGCGCCCGCAGCTGCTTGGTCGCGTCGGCGACGGAGGTCTTGGGCCGGGCCGCGAGCCAGCCGCCGACCAGGACGAGCGCGGCGGGCTGCCCCGCGCACTCCTCGGCGACGGACTCGGCCGCCTGCGGGTCCACGGTGATCCGTACGGAACCGGTGAAGGTGGCCAGCAGTTCGATCGCGGCCTTGGGGTCCATGCCGCCGAGGGTGCAGGGGCGTACGTCGGCGATCCCCGTCAGCGGACCCTCGGCGACCGCCACCAGCAGACAGTCCGGATTGTCGGGCAGCAGCGGGTCGACCTGCCCGGCGTCACCGGCGTCGTCGAGCAGCAGCACGGCCCGGCGGCCGGCGAGCGCGTCCCGCACCATCTGGGACAGCTCGTCCTCGTCGGCGCCGGGCGGCGCGGCGACACCGAGGGTGTCCAGCAGGGCGCGGGCCGTCTCCTCGGTGGGAACCCGGCGTCCGTCCGGATCCGTGAGCCGGGCGCGCAGCACCCCGTCGGGATAGCGGCCGGCGAGCTTTCCGATGAGCTGCTCGGCGAGCGCGCTGCGTCCCGAACCGGGCCTTCCGGCGATGAGGAGCACCCGGGCACGCGGGGCCTTGCGGCCCGCGATGGTGTCCAGTCCGGCCCGTTCGACATCGGCCTGAAGGGATTTCAACTCCCTGAGCCGTCCGAAGAATTGAACCCGGGGCGATCCGGTCCGACCGTCCGAGTCCACCGCCTGATCCGTCACGGGCCACGCTCCCGTCCAGTCGCGCACGAGCCGAGCCCGCAGGGAATCCGCACGGGCGTTCCGAGCGTAGTTCACTCTCTGCTACGAACCGGGGGGAGCGTGCCCGATGGATCACCTGATCGGATCAATCGGATCGGAAGATCATCGGATCAGCGGATGTGTCAGGCTTCGAACGGGCGGGCCGGCCAGGGCGCCCCGGCCGGGCGCAGCGCGTTGAGACCCGCGCCCGCCCGTGCGGCGACGACCGCCAGCACGCCCACCACCAGGCAGTTGTTGTGCAGGTCTCCGGCGAGCGCGCCGCGCACGAGATCCTCCAGCGGTACCCGCGCCAGCTCCATGTCGGCCTCCTCCTCGGAGACCTCGTACCGCTCGCCCTCCGCGACCGAGAGATCGCGGGCGAGGAAGATCCGTACGGCCTCGTCGCAGCCGCCGGGCGTGGTGTACACATCGGTCAGCACCCGCCAGTCCTCGGCCTTGACGTGCGCCTCCTCGTACAGCTCGCGCTGGGCCGCGTGCAGCGGGTTCTCCCCGGGGATGTCGAGCAGACCGGCCGGGATCTCCCACAGCTTCTGCCGTACGGGGTGCCGGTACTGGCGCAGGACGACCACCCGGTCCTCGTCGTCGAGCGCGAGGATGGCGACCGAGCCCGGGTGGACCTGGTAGTCACGGCGCGCGACCGAGCCGTCGGGCATGACCACGTCATCCGTGCGCACGCTGGTCTTCTTGCCCCGGAACGGGGTGGCGGTCGCGGTGACCGGCCACTGTTCGGGTGTGTCCTCGATGGCCATGGCCCTGTTCATGAAAAGGGGTCCTCCCGGGGGCTGCCGCGACGTCGGCCGGGGCACGCGCCCGAAGGCGGACACGTACCCCGGCCCACCGTAACGCCTGGGGGTCAGGCGTCCGCGCTGCGCTCCACCGCGGCCTTCACCAGGCCCGCGAACAGCGGGTGCGGGCGGGTCGGGCGGGAGCGCAGCTCCGGGTGCGCCTGGGTGGCGACCAGATAGGGGTGCACCTCGCGCGGGTACTCGACGTACTCGACGAGCTTGTTGTCCGGGCTGGTGCCCGAGAACACGATCCCGGCCTTCTTCTCCAGTTCGGCGCGGTAGGCGTTGTTCACCTCGTAGCGGTGCCGGTGGCGCTCCTCGACGTACGGCTGGTCGTCGTAGACCTCGCGCACGATCGAGCCCTCGGCGAGCTTCGCCGGGTAGAGCCCGAGCCGCATGGTGCCGCCGAGGTCACCCGCGCCCTCCACGTACGCCAGCTGCTCCTCCATGGTGGAGATCACCGGGTGGGCGGTGGCGGCGTCGAACTCGGTGGAGTTGGCCCCGGCGATCTCGGCGAGATTGCGCGCGGCCTCGATCACGATGCACTGGAGGCCCAGGCAGAGGCCGAGCAGCGGGATCCTGTTCTCCCGGGCGTACTGGATCGCGCCGACCTTGCCGCTGACGCCCCGGTCGCCGAAGCCGCCGGGGATGCAGATCCCGTCCACGTCACCGAGCTGCTTCTTGGCGCCGGCGGGGGTCTTGCAGTCGTCGGAGGCGACCCACTTGACCTTGACCCGCGCCCGGTTGGCGAAGCCGCCCGCGCGCAGCGCCTCCGTCACCGAGAGATACGCGTCCGGCAGATCGATGTACTTGCCGACCAGCGCGATCGTGACCTCGTGGTCGGGGTTGTGCACCCGGTCCAGCAGATCGTCCCAGGTCCTCCAGTCCACATCCCGGAACGGCAGGTCGAGCTTGCGCACGACATAGGCGTCCAGGCCCTCGGTGTGGACGACCTTGGGGATGTCGTAGATGGACGGGGCGTCCGGGCAGGCGATGACCGCGGTCTCGTCCACGTCGCACATCAGCGAGATCTTGCGCTTGATGGCGACGGGGACCTCGCGGTCGGCGCGCAGCACGATCGCGTCCGGCTGAATACCGATGTTGCGCAGGGCGGCGACGGAGTGCTGGGTCGGCTTGGTCTTCAGCTCGCCGGAGGGGCCGATGTACGGCAGCAGCGAGATGTGCACCACAAACACATTGTCCCGGCCGACCTCGTGACGGACCTGGCGGACGGTCTCCAGGAACGGCAGCGACTCGATGTCGCCGACCGTGCCGCCGACCTCGGTGATCACGACGTCGACGTCGTCGGTCGCCATCCGGCGGATTCGGCCCTTGATCTCGTTGGTGATGTGCGGGATGACCTGGACGGTGTCGCCGAGGTACTCGCCGCGGCGCTCCTTGGCGATCACCTGGGAGTAGACCTGCCCGGTGGTGACGTTGGCCGAGCCGTCGAGGTCGACGTCGAGGAAGCGCTCGTAGTGGCCGATGTCCAGGTCGGTCTCGGCGCCGTCGTTGGTGACGAACACCTCACCGTGCTGGAACGGGTTCATCGTGCCGGGGTCGACGTTCAGATAGGGGTCGAGCTTCTGCATCGTGACGCGAAGGCCCCGGGCCTTGAGCAGCGCGCCCAGGCTGGAAGCAGTGAGCCCCTTGCCGAGGGAGGAGGCGACACCCCCGGTGACGAAGATGTGCTTGGTCGTCATGGATTTGGGCGGCATCGCCAAGAGGGGGCTCCCGTGGTCGCGAGGGGTGAGGTGCGAACCGGCAGCCGTCCCGATCGGGTCGGGGGATGCCGTCGCTGCGGTTTCGGGGCCGCTGTTTCCCACAGGCATGCCACCGGTCCACGGGGTACCAGGGTATCAGCGACGAAGGGAGCCCGCTTCCGGCCATGCGTCCCCACTCGCACACCTTCGATCTCAGCGGTGCACACCCGTCTCACCAGGCGCTCATCCGTAGCCCACCCGTTCGGGGGACCCGCGTTGTCCAGACCGCCACGCGGATACCTGTGGTGCGTCGTATCCTGCTCGGACACTCGCTCTGCTGAGCGATGCCGAGGGGCGCGCGAAGCGCATCAGAGCAGGGTGGTGGTAGATGACGGGCGGGCGGCGGAATATCGCATTCCCGCACGTCGGACCGGCATCCCCGCGCTCGCCGTCCCCTGACAGCAGCAAGCGCCCCGCGGGGCGGACATGGCCGTTCGACTGGAGATGCACGTGGCCGGGCGCATCGAGGATTACGCACTCATCGGGGATATGCAGACCGCTGCGCTGGTCTGCCGGGACGGCACAGCCGACTGGTTGTGCTTGCCCCGCTTCGACTCGCATGCCGTCTTCGCCGGACTCCTCGGCACCGAGGAGCACGGTTTCTGGCGGCTGGGACCCGCCCATGCCGCGAACGCCGAACCCCCCACGGCCGACCGGCGCCGCTACCGCGGTGACTCCCTGATCCTGGAGTCGGAGTGGGACACCCCGCGCGGCACGGTCCGCGTCACGGACTTCATGCCGCCCCGTGACGGGGCCCCTCAGCTGATCCGAATCGTGGAGGGCGTCAGCGGGCGGGTGCCTATGCGCTCCGCGCTGCGGATGCGCTTCAGCTACGGACGGATCACCCCCTGGGTCCACAAGGTCGACGGCCGCACGGTCGCCGTCGCCGGACCCGACTCGGTCTGGCTGGACACCCCGGCGGCGACGTACGGCAAGAACCTCACGACCTACTCCGACTTCACCGTCTCCCCCGGTGAGCGGATCGCGTTCACCATCAGCTGGCAACCCTCGCACCACCTGCCGCCCGCGCTGCCGGAGCCGGAGGCGTCGCTGGAGGCGACGGAGGAGTTCTGGCGCGAGTGGGTCGAGCACTGTACGTACCACGGCCCCTACCGCGAGGCCGTCGTCCGCTCACTGATCACGCTCAAGGCCCTGACGTACGCCCCCACCGGCGGCATCGTCGCCGCGCCCACCACCTCCCTCCCGGAGGAGATCGGCGGCGTCCGGAACTGGGACTACCGCTACACCTGGCTGCGCGACGCCGCCATCACCCTGTCCTCTCTGCTGCGCACCGGCTACCGCGAGGAGGCCCGCGCCTGGCGCGAATGGCTCCTGCGCGCGGTCGCCGGTGACCCGGAGAACCTGCAGATCATGTACGGGATCGCGGGCGAGCGGGAGCTGGGCGAGGCGGAGCTGGACTGGCTGCCGGGCTACGAGAACTCCGCACCCGTACGCGTCGGCAACGGCGCCGCCCATCAGCTCCAGCTCGATGTCTACGGCGAGGTCACCGAGGCCCTGCACCTGGCCCATATGACCGGTCTCGCCCGCAACGACTACGCCGCGCTGCTCCAGCTCAAGCTGATCCACTACCTGGAGAACCACTGGATGGAGCCCGACGAGGGCATCTGGGAGGTCCGCGGCCCCCGCCGGCACTTCGTCCATTCCAAGGTCATGGCCTGGGTCGCCGTCGACCGGACCATCAAGCTCATCGAGTCCGGGGACGCGGACGGCCCGCTGGAGCGGTGGAAGACCATGCGCGACGACATCCACCGCGATGTCTGCGAGAAGGGCTACGACAAGGAACGCAACACCTTCACCCAGTCCTACGGCTCCCGCGAGCTGGACGCCTCCCTGCTGCTCATTCCGCAGATGGGCTTCCTCCCGCCCGACGACAAGCGCGTCATCGGCACCATCGAGGCGATCCAGCGGGAACTGTCCACCGAGGACGGCTTCATCCTGCGCTATCCCACCGCGGGTGAGAACGCCGGAGTGGACGGTCTGGAGGGCGACGAGGGCGCGTTCCTCGCCTGCTCGTTCTGGATGGCCGACGACCTCGCGATGATCGGCCGGGTCGACGAGGCCCGCAAGCTCTTCGAGAAGCTCCTCGGACTGCGCAACGACCTCGGGCTGCTCGCCGAGGAGTGGGACTCCAAGCACGGCCGCCAGGTCGGCAACTTCCCGCAGGCGTTCAGCCATGTCCCGCTGATCGACACCGCCCTGCGGCTCACCGCCTCGGGCGCGTACGGAGGGTAGGGCGCGGGGTCGTACGGTGCGGGACGGGGTAGCGTCCGAACCGCACATACGACCCTTTTCGCAACGCAAGGCGGCAGTTGAGTGGAGACCCAAGGGGAGCCCCAGGGCGGTATCACCGTACGCAGGGCACTGGAGCTGCCGGTCCTGCGCTCCGGGCTGCCGGAGGTCGTCGCCGGTGCGGACCGGCTCCATCGCACGGTCCGCTGGGTCCACGCCGGCGAGGTGCCGAACATCGCCTCCCTGCTCAAGGGGGGCGAGCTGCTGCTGACGACGGGCATGGGGCTCGGGACCCGTCCCGCCGAGCAGCGCGCCTTCGTCCGGCGGCTCGCGGACCGCGGGATCTCCGCGCTGGTCGTCGAGCTGGGCCCGCGCTTCAGCAGACTGCCGTCGACCGTCGTGGACACCGCGCGGGCTGCCGGGCTGCCGCTGGTGCAGCTCCGCCGCGAGGTCCCCTTCGTCTCGGTGACCGAGGAGATCCACACCGAGATCGTCAACGGGCACTACGCCCTCCTCCGGCGCGCGGAGGAGGTCCACCGGCGCTGTACGGAGGTGCTCCTCGGCGGGGGCGGGGTGCCGCAGGTCCTGCGCATCCTCGCGGACTTCGCCGCGAACCCGGTCTTCCTGGAGACCGCGGACGGGGAGCTGCTGTACGCGGCCGGCTCCGGGTCCGGCCGGGCCGGAGCCGATCCCCTCCAGGTGTGGGAGGGCCTGCGCGGCGCCCGGGAGGTCCGCGCGTCACCGCCCGCGGGGACGGTCCTCGTCGACGTTCCCGGCGGCGGGCGCGGAGTCGCCGCGGTACGGGCCCGGCTGGTGCTGCCCGCCGTCGGATCACCGCTGCTCACGGTCCACCGCATGGCGGCGGAACGGGCGGCCGGGCTGCTGGCGGTCGTGCTGATGCAGGCGCGCCAGGAGGAGGAGCTGGCCGCGCGCGGGCGCGGCGACTTTCTCACCGACCTCGCGGAGGGGCGTATCACGGCGGCGGACGCGCCCGCCCAGGCGAAGGTCCTCGGCTTCCGGCCGGGCACCGGTCCGCTGCTGCCGATCGTCATGCGGCTCTCCCTGTCGTCGGGGACCTGGGCGCCGCTCGCCCACACCCTGCTGGAGGAGCTGTCCGCGATGGGCTCGCCCGTGCTGCTGGGCGTCCGCCCGGTGGAGGGCCGGGTTCCGCTGCTGGTCGGCCTGCGTTCGGAGGCCGAGCGGCCGGCGGTCGCGGACCGGGTGGCGGCGGCGCTGCGGGCGGGTGTGGAGCGTGCCGGCCTGGAACGGGCGGGGGCGCATCCCCCGGTCGTGGTGGCGGGCCGGGCAGGCGGCTGGGCGGCGGTCTCGGCGGGTCTGCGGCACGCCGCGGAGACGGCGACGGCGGCGCAGGGCCTGACCGACCGTCCCTGGTACGACGCGCACCGCCTCGACACCGAGCTGCTCCTGTGGCGCCTGCGGGAGGATCCGGACCTGGCGGCGTTCGTGGAGCGCGCGATCGGGCCGCTCAGGGAGCACGACGCGGCGTCGCGTCCCGCGCTGCTGCCCACGCTGGAGACGTATCTCGCGCACGCGGGCCGCAAGGCGGAGACGGCGCGCGAGCTCCATCTGAACCGCCAGACCCTCTACAACCGCCTGGCCCGGATCGCCGACCTCCTCGGCACGGACCTGGACGACCCCCAGACGGTCCTGGCGCTGAGCCTGGCGCTCCGCGCCCGCCGCCACCTTCCCTGACCCGGGGGCTCCGCTCCTCCCCGCCGGCGAGGCCGACAGCAGCCCGCCCGCCCCGGGACGCACCGAAGTCACCGGGCACCCCCGGCCCCGCCCGTACGGCGTCACGGGGCCGGACCCCACGCCTCCCCGACGAGGCCGAAAACAACCGCCCAGCCCGGACCCACCGCACCCGGCCCTCCCGTACGGCACACGACGAGGGCGCGCGCCCTCAGTCACCCCGCGCCGCAGAACCGCACCCCGGGCCCGCCGGAACCACCGGGTGCGCCCAGCCCCCGCCCGTACCGGCACACACCCTCGCCTCCACCGCCGGCGAGGCCCGCAGCAGCCCGCCCGGCCCGCGCCGCAGAAACGCGGGACCGCAGGCCCCCGCCCGGGCGGACCCGGCCCGCCCTGTCCACGAGAGCGCACCCCGCCCGGCGGGTGACCCGGGCGCCAGGGCCGCGTCTCAGCGCGCCGCCACCACCTCGTCGTACACGCTCAGCACCTGTGCCACCGTCTCGTCCTCCGTCTGCCAGGTGGCCGCCTGGACCCGGCCCGCCAGGGCGAGCGCCGCGCGCCGGGGCTCGTCCGCGAGGAGCGACGAGACCGCGTCGGCGAGTGCGCCGGCGTCACCGTACGGGATCAGTTCCGCGGCGTCGCCGACGAGTTCGGGCACCCCGCCGACGGAGGTCGCCACCAGGGGAACACCGAGCCGCAGGGCCTCCTGCGCCAGAAGCGAGCGGGCCTCCCAGCGGCTGGGCAGAACCGCGACGTCCGCCGCCGAGAGCAGGTCGACGGCGTCCTCCCGGCACCCGAGCAGCCGTACCGGCAGCCCTTCCTCCCCGATCCGCCGCTCCAGCTCCCCCCGCTCGCGCCCCTCCCCCGCGATCAGGACCAGGGGTACGGGATCCAGCTCCCGCCACCGCCGGGCGGCGTCCAGCAGAATCCCGTAGCCGCGGTGCGGCACCAGGCTGCCGAAGCTCATCACCAGCGGCCGGTCGAGGACACCCAGCTCCGCCCTGGCCTTGCCCTCCGCGCGGAGCCCCTGCGGGACGGGGACGGTGACCGGCGCCAGCCGGGCGTCCCGCGCGCCGCGCCTGCGGGCACGGTCGACGAGTTCGGAACAGGTGCCGAGGACGACCGCCGCCGCCCGCGCCGCCCTTCGCTCCAGAAGCCGCAGCACCTGCCCCCGGGCACCGTCGTCATGGGCGCGGGTGTGCCAGGTGACGACGAGCGGCACCCTCAGCCCGCTGAGCGCCAGCGCGGCCCGCACGCCCGCGTGCAGCCCGTGCGCGTGCACCAGGTCGGCGTCCGCGCAGGCGGCGCGCAGGGCGGCGACGGCCGCGGGATCACTACGGCGCGGCACGGAGGCGAAGTGCGCGCCCGCGCCCGTGAAGTCGTAGAGGTGTTCCAGCTCGGCAGGGGCGCACACGGTCGCCCGCACGCCCCTCGCCACCAGCCCCGCGGCCAGTGACCGGACGTGCGCGCTGCTTCCCGCGCTGCCGCCGCCCAGCACTTGGACCGTTCGCAGCTGTGTCACCCGCCAAGGATGCCAGCCCGT
Organism: Streptomyces sp. NPDC004609; assembly: GCF_042873655.1. Classification (NCBI taxonomy): domain Bacteria; kingdom Bacillati; phylum Actinomycetota; class Actinomycetes; order Kitasatosporales; family Streptomycetaceae; genus Streptomyces; species Streptomyces sp. NPDC004609. The sequence continues at coordinate 132,856 of NZ_JBIALS010000023.1, forward strand.
AAGCCCGTTGCGGGAACGCGGCTGTACGGGTGCCCGGCTCCCGGCCTCCCCGTATCACCCACACGGGTGAGCGCTCCACGCCGGGCAGCCCCCAGGGCGCCCCCCGGGTGCCAGGACGGCGACCCGGCGGCGGGAGCGTCCGCCGCGGCCCCGCGGGCCGGTGCCGTAAGCGCGCATCCGGGACCGGGGCCGCGGTGACGGACACCCCGTGGCGGTCCCCGTATCGGCTACGCGTCCCCCCGCGCCGTCGCGAGCAGTTCCTCCGCGTGCGCACGGGCCGTCTCGGAGTCCTCCTGGCCCGCCAGCATCCGCGACAGCTCACGGACCCGGTCCTCGCCCTCCAGGACCGTGACACCGCTCCTGGTCACCGAGCCGTCGCTGGTCTTCTCGACCAGCAGCTGCCGGTCGGCGAACGCGGCCACCTGCGGCAGATGCGTCACCACGACCACCTGCGCGGACTTGGCGAGCCTGGCCAGCCGCCTGCCGATCTCGACGGCCGCCTTGCCGCCGACTCCCGCGTCGACCTCGTCGAAGAGATATGTCGGCACGGGGTCCGTCCCCGCGAAGACGACCTCGACCGCCAGCATCACCCGCGACAGCTCACCGCCGGACGCGCCCTTGGCGATGGGCCGGGGCGGCGCGCCCGGGTGCGGGGCGAGCAGCAGCTCGACCTCGTCGGCGCCGTGGGGGCCGTACGCCACCGGCCGCCCGTCCACCTCGACGCCCTCGGGGTCGTCGCTCTGGCGGATCGCGAACGACACGCGCGCGTGCGGCATCGCGAGGGACGACAGTTCCTCGGTGACCGCCGACGCGAACCGCGCCGCCGCCTCCGTACGCGCGTCGCTCAGCGCCTGCGCGAGCACGGACAGCTCACCGCGCAGGGTGTCGCGCTCGGCGGTGAGCCCGTCGATCCGGTCGTCGTCGCTCTCCAGCTCGGTGAGGCGGGCGGCGCCGTCCTCCGCCCAGGCCAGAACGGCCTGGATGTTCTCGCCGTACTTGCGGGTCAGCCCCGTCAGCGCGGCCCGGCGTTCCTCCACGGCGGCGAGCCGCCGCGGATCGGCGTCGAGACGGTCCGCGTATCCGGCGAGTTCGCCCGCGACATCGGCGAGGAGGATGGAGATCTCGCCCATGCGCTCGGCGAGCGCGGCCAGGGCGGGGTCGTGGGCGCGCACGGCGTCGAGGGCCCGCCCGGCACCCGCGACCAGAGTGGTCGCGTCGACGCCCTCCGGGTCCTCGGGGTTCCCGACGAGCGCCGTGTGGGCGACGGCCGCGGCGGAGGCGAGGGCCTCGGCGTGGCCGAGCCGCTCGGCCTCGGCGGCGAGTTCGACATCCTCACCCGCGCGCGGTTCGACACCCGCGATCTCGTCGAGCCCGAAGCGCAGCAGATCCGCTTCCTGCGCGCGCTCACGGGCGCGCGTCGTCAGCTCGTCCAGTTCGGCCACGACGGCCCGCAGCCGCCGGTACGCGGTCGCGTACTTGGCCTGCAGCCCGTCGAAGGCACCGTCCGCCCCGCTCGCGTACCGGTCGAGCGCCTCGCGCTGCCGGGCCGGGCGCAGCAGCCCCTGCTGGTCGGTCTGGCCGTGCACGGCGACCAGTTCGTCCGAGAGCTCCGCCAGCAGGCCCACCGGAACGGAACGCCCTCCGAGGTGCGCCCGGGAGCGCCCCTCCGCGGATACGGTCCTGCTGATCAGCAGAGCGCCGTCCTCGACTTCGGCGCCGGCCTCCTCGGCGCGTACGGCCGCGGTCGCGCCGGAGCGCACGCGGACACGCCCCTCCACGACGGCCGCCTTCGCGCCGATCCGCACCAGCGCCGGGTCGGCGCGCCCGCCGAGCAGCAGCCCCAGGCTGGTGACGACCATGGTCTTGCCCGCGCCTGTCTCACCGGTCACCGCGGTGAAACCGGGGGACAGCTCGACGACAGCGTCGTCGATGACCCCGAGCGACCGTATCCTCATCTCCTCCAACACGGACACGACCATACGAGGTTTCGCCGGGGCGGCGCGACGCGGACCCACACCAGGGTGAGGCACCGAGGGCCCCGCGGCACTCCGTTCGACCGGCCTGCCCTCCTCACCCGTCCGGTGATTCCTCACCCGAACCGGTGATCGAGCCCGCAGGCGTCCCACTCCACCGCGCCCGCCGCCGCCGCGCCGATCACGCGGTCCGTCCCGCGCCGATCACCCGGCGATCCCTCGTCCGGGCCGGCGGCCCTCGCCGACCCGTCCGACGCGCAGGACATGTACGACATGTACGACAGGTGAGGTGCGGTCGAGACTCACTGCGGCGGAGGCGCCCCCCGCCAACCCGACACCGGCAGCGCGAACTTGGCGACCAGCCGGTCGGTGAACGACGCGTGGTGCAGCCGGGCGAGACGTACCGGCACGGCCCCCCGCCGTACCTCCACGCGTGCCCCCGGCGGCAGTTCCACCGTCCTGCGCCCGTCGCACCACAGCACCCCGTGCGGGGTGTGCGGCTGCACCTCCACCGCGAGCACCGAGTTCGGCGAGGTCACCAGCGGCTTCGCGAACAGGGCGTGTGCGCTGATCGGCACCATCAGCAGGGCCTCCACCTCCGGCCACACCACGGGCCCGCCCGCGGAGAACGCGTAGGCCGTCGAACCGGTCGGCGTGGCGCAGACGATGCCGTCGCAGCCGAACGCGGTCACCGGCCGCCCGTCCACCTCCAGCACCGCCTCCAGCATCCGGTCCGGGGACACCTTCTGGACGGCGGCCTCGTTGAGCGCCCAGTCGCGGTGGACGATGCCCCCGTTGCTGCGCACGACGACATCGATGGTCATGCGCTCCTCGACCTCGTAGAAGCGGGTGACCACCCGGTCGACCACCCGGTCGAGGTCGTCGCGCTCGGCCTCCGCGAGAAAGCCGACCCGCCCCAGATTGACGCCGAGCATCGGCACCCCGGAGGCGCGCGCGAACGCAGCGCCCCGCAGCAGGGTCCCGTCGCCGCCGAGGACGACGAGCAGTTCACAGCCGTCGAGCGCCTCCGGGGTCGCCTCGGGAGCGGTCTCCACGGACGGCGGCAGGGGCAGATCGGCCGCCTCCGCCTCCAGTACCCGTACGCGGATACCGCAGCGCAGCAGCCCCTGCACCACGAGTTCGGCGCTGCGGATGGCCGCCTTGCGGCCGGTGTGCGCGAGCAGGAAAACGGTACGGTCTGTGGTCGCTGCTGGTGTGGTCAACGGGGTCCCTCCGCCACGGCACGGTCGACGTCCGCCGGATCCAGCTCGGGCGCGTCGGCCCTGAGCCACAGAAAGTACTCGACGTTTCCGGAGGGTCCGGGCAGTGGGCTGGCGGTGACGCCCAGCACACCCAGACCGAGTTCCGCGGCCTTGCCCGCCACGGTCCTCACCGCCTCCGCGCGCAGCTCGGGACTCCGTACGACTCCCCCGCTGCCGAGGCGCTCCTTGCCGACCTCGAACTGCGGTTTCACCATCAGCACCAGGTCCGCGTCCGGGGCCGTGCACCGGACGAGCGCGGGCAGGACGAGACCGAGCGGGATGAAGGAGAGATCTCCCACCACCAGGTCCACCGCCTCACCCCCGATCGTCTCCGGTGTCAGCTCGCGCACATTCGTACGGTCCTTGACCGTCACCCGTTCATCGCTCTGGAGCGACCAGGCGAGTTGTCCGTATCCGACGTCGACCGCGACCACATGGGCCACGCCCGCCCGCAGCAGGACGTCGGTGAAGCCTCCGGTCGACGCGCCCGCGTCCAGGGCCCGCCGGCCCTCGACCTTCAGACCGCGCGGCACGAAAGCGGCCAGCGCCCCGGCGAGCTTGTGCCCGCCGCGCGAGACGTAGTCCGGGTCGCTGTCGTCGGAGGTGACGACGATGGCGGCGCTCGTCTCGACCTGGGTGGCGGGTTTGGCCGCGACATTACCGCCGACGGTCACCCGCCCCGCGGCGATCAGCTGGCTCGCGTGTTCGCGCGAGCGCGCCAGACTGCGGCGCACCAGCTCGGCGTCGAGACGGCGACGGGCGACTCCTGCCACGTTCGGTTCAGCTCCTGTGGTCGTACGCGGGTGACGGGGGCACCGGTACGGGCGGCCCCTGGCGGGCGTCGAGCGCGGTCAGCGTGTCGCGCAGGCCCCTGTGTACATCCTCGTACACCTCCAGGTGTCCGTCCGCAGGGAGGTGGTCCGCGTCGGCGAGCCGCTCCATGAGGGCATCCACCCCGGCGTGCCCGGTCGGCAGGCGCTGCACGCCGAGGGGAGCCGGACCGGCGGGCTCGTACGACACGGCCGGTTCGCGCGCCCCGGAGGATTCGTCAGCGGCGGAGATTGTGTGCGTGACGGAGGTTTCGTCCGCGGCGGGCGCAGAAGACGAGGGTGATGGAGAGGGAGCCGATCCGGGAGGCGAGGGGGGCGGGGGGAGTTCGGGCGGGACGGTCGGCGCGGCCGTCGGTCCGGCGGGCCGGGTGACGTCTGCGGCCGTACTGTCGGGCGCCGCGTCCGGGGGCGTGACTCCCCGCATCCCGTGCACGCCCTCGGCCCGGTGGCTCTCCGGGCCCGGCATCGAGTCGCTCATGCCCAGACGCTACCCCGAGGGCCTGCGGTAACGTCGATCACGATGGCCACGACGGAAGAGTGCCGCAGCGCGCTCAAGAGACTCAGCGACAATCTCGCGCGGGCGGACGGCGACATGCGCAGCGCCACCGCGCTCGACCGGTCCCTCAGCTGCCACATCACGGACTTGGACACCACGTTCACCGGCCGCCTCCGGGGCGGAGGTATCGAGGTCGCCGACACCCTCGACGGGCCGCCGCGCGAGAAGGCGCAGATCCGGCTCGCGATGAAGGGCGACGATCTGGTGGCGATGGTGGACGGGGAGCTGAACTTCGCCAAGGCATGGGCCTCGGGCCGGGTGAAACTGGAGGCGGGCTTCCGCGATCTCGTACGCCTCAGGAGCCTGTTGTAGATCCCGTCCCGCAACCGCCGGGCCGGCCGGGGGCACGCCGCCGGGCCGGACCTTCCCCGGATGCCTGCCTGCCGCGCCGTACGACCGGCGCGTCACACACCGGGCTCGCACACCGGACAGGTGCCTGGCTCGCACCGCAGGCGTACCGGACGGGTGCCGGGCTCGCACCGGGCACGATGGCAGGTCACCGGTTCTCCGCGGTCGTCAGGTCCCGGACCGGCGCCCCGTCGTTTTCCCGGACCGCGCGGCCGGGAGCCGCACCGCCGCGCGCGCCCGCCCGTCTGCGGGCCGCCGGCACCACCAGCGGCGTACCGGACTCCGGATCGTCGATGACCTGGCTCCTCACCCCGAAGACCTCCTCCACCAGCTCCGCGGTGACCACGTCCGGCGGCGCGCCCTCGGCGACGACCCTCCCCTCGCTCAGCGCCACGAGATGAGTGGCGTACCGGGCGGCCTGGTTGAGGTCGTGCAGTACGGCGACGAGTGTCCGCCCCTGGCTCTCGTGGAGCTCCGCACAGAGATCGAGCACCTCGATCTGGTGCTGGATGTCGAGGAAGGTCGTGGGCTCGTCGAGCAGCAGCAGCGGGGTCTGCTGCGCGAGCGCCATCGCGATCCATACGCGCTGCCGCTGCCCGCCGGACAATTCATCGACATAGCGCTCCGTCAATTCGACGACTCCCGTGGCCTCCATCGACTCCTGCACGATGCGCTCGTCGTCCGGCGACCACTGCCGCAGCAGCCGCTGGTGCGGATAGCGCCCGCGCGCGACGAGATCGGCGACCGTGATCCCGTCGGGCGCGATCGACGACTGCGGCAGCAGACCGAGGACCCGGGCGACCTTCTTGGCGGGGAGCGAGTGAATGATCTGCCCGTCGAGGAGGACGCGGCCCCGGGTGGGCTTCAGCATCCGGGCCAGAGCCCGCAGCAGGGTCGACTTGCCGCACGCGTTCGGACCCACGATCACCGTGAACGAGTTGTCGGGTATCTCCACCGACAGGTCCTCGGCGATGACGCGCTGGTCATAGCCGAGCGTCACCGATTCCGCGGTGAGTCGCTGCATGGGGTCGCACTCCTGGATCGGGGGCTCGGAAGCCGGGGCTCGGTGCTCGGCCGCCTCGCGCCGGGCGCGACCGGGACCGCCGAGCAGCCAAGCAGCCGAAAACAACCGACCAACAAGAAGTTAGGGTAGCCTACCCTTCACAAGCTCGGACGGCTGTGCTCCGGGAGCGCTCTACAGCCCCAGCCTGGACAGCGCCTTGCCCGCGTCCGCCGTACAGACCCCGTCGCCCGCGTGGGTCCAGGCCGCCGCGCACAGCGCCCGGAGCCCGTCCATCGCCCCGTCGGCCCCGCCCTCGCTCGCGGCCCGGCCACCGCTCTCCCCGGGGCCCTCGACGACGAGCTCGTCATCGCGCACGGAAGCGGTCCAGCCCCCGCACACGAATCCGCCCGCCACCGGGCTCACCCCGGGCTGCGCGGTGAGCAGCCCGCGCAGATCGGCGTCCACATACGTCGGCCGGTGCTCGGGCGGCGCGGCCAGCAGCCGCGCCCCGTCGGTCACCCCCGTCAGGACGAGCAGCGAGTCGACTCCCCCGTTGAACGCGCCCTCGATGTCCGTGTCCAGCCGGTCCCCCACCACCAGCGGCCTCCTGGCCCCCGTCCGCAGGATCGTTTCCCGGTGCATCGGCGGCAGCGGCTTCCCCGCCACCTGCGGCTCGGCGCCCGTGGCGATCCGTACCACCTCCACCGCCGCGCCGTTGCCCGGCACGATGCCCCGCGCGCTCGGAATCGTCAGATCGGTGTTGGACGCGAACCACGGCACCCCGCGCGCGATCGCGTAACACGCCTCGGCGAACCGCCCCCAGGCGAGCCCCGGCCCCCCGTACCCCTGCGCCACCGCCGCCGGGCCGTCGTCCGCCGACTCCACCGGTTCGAGTCCCCGCTCGCGCAGCGCGACCCGCAGCCCGTCCCCGCCGATGACCAGCACCCGGGAGCCGGCCGGCACCTGCTCGGAGATCAACCGTGCCACCGCCTGGGCGGAGTTGATGACCTCGGACGCCTCCGTGGGCACCCCCAGCTCGGTGATGTGCGCGGCCACGGCGGCCGGCGGCCGGAGCGCGTTGTTCGTCACATACGCGAGCCGCATCCCGCCGTCACGGGCGGCCAGCAGCGAGTCCACGGCGTACGCGATCGCCTCACCGCCCGCGTACACGACCCCGTCCAGGTCGAGCAGCGCCGTGTCGTACGCCTCGCTCAGCGCCGTCGTACTGCCGCCCGGCCGGGTCCTGCTCTGCTGACTCATGCTCGCTCGCCCCTCGATCGGTGCCACTCCCCGTCACTCCCCGATCATCGCGCATACCGCACCCCGCATACGATGCACGGATGAACAGCGAAGGTCCCGCGGCCGACGACGGTCTGCGACTGATCCCCTTCCGCGGACTGCGCTATGTCCCCGAACGGGTCGGCTCACTCGCCGCGGTCACCTCGCCGCCGTACGACGTCGTCGTCAGGCCCGACGGACTGCACCACCTCGAATCGGCCGACCCGCACAACATCGTCCGGCTGATCCTCCCCCAGGCCGCCACCCCGGCCGCCCGCCATCAGCAGGCCGCCGACACGCTCTCCCGATGGCTCGCCGACGGCGTCCTGGCCCCGGACCCGGAACCCGCGCTCTATGTGTACGAGCAGCGCCACGGCGACATCCTCCAGCGCGGGGTCATCGGCGCGCTCGCCCTGTCCGAGCCGTCGGAGGGGGTCGTCCTTCCGCACGAGGACGTGATGCCCGACATCGTTGCCGACCGCGCTGCCCTGATGCGCACGACGGACGCCAACTTCGAACCCCTGCTGCTGACCTATCGCGGCACGGGCGAGGCGACCGGCACGACCGCCGTCATCGAACGGACCGTCCGCCGCCCGCCGCTGCTGGCCACCACCACCGAGGACGGCTTCAGCCACCGGCTGTGGCCGGTCACGGACCCCGCCGAACTCGCCGCCGTCGACGCCGATCTGGCCCACCGCCAGGCCCTCATCGCCGACGGCCACCACCGCTGGGCCACCTACCTGCGGCTGCGTGCCGAGCATCCCGGACACGGACCGTGGAGCTACGGACTGGTCCTGCTCATCGACACGGCCCGTTACCCCCTGCGCGTACGGGCGATCCACCGGCTGCTGCACCGTCTCCCGGTCTCCGACGCCCTGACCGCGATCGAAGCCGCCGCCTTCCGCGTCCGACGGCTCGACACCCCGCTCCCCCGGGCCCTGGAGGCCCTCGCGGAAGCCGCCGCCGAATCGAACGCGTTCCTGCTGGCAGGAGACGGCTCCTTCCATCTCGTCGACCGCCCGGACCCCGAGCTCCTCGCCCGTACGGTCCGGACCGACCGCCCCGAAGCCTGGCGCACCCTCGACGCGACGGTCCTCCACTCCACCCTTCTCGACCACATCTGGCGCATCCCGGACACTCCGGAGGAGATCGCCTACATCCATGACACGGAGGCGGCCGTGACCCAGGCCGTCCGTCGTGGCGGCACCGCGGTACTGATGCACCCCGTACGGGAGGACGTCGTCCGGGAACTGGCGGAGAAGGGCGTCACCATGCCCCGTAAGTCCACGTCCTTCGGCCCGAAGCCGGCGACGGGGCTGGTGCTGAGAAGCCTCACGCTGGAATGAGGAAGGGCGGCCCCTGCCAGAGGGGCCGCCCTTCTTCGCTCTCCGTGCCTACTTGTCCTCGTCGTCCTCGATGTCGTCCGCGGCCTCGTCGACGTCCCCGAGATCACCGGCATCGGCATCGGCATCGGGGGATTCGACGACGGTACCGGTGTCCTCGTCCCCGGTCTCCGTGTCCTCGTCCAGGTCGATGGCGTCGACGAACTCCACCCCGTCCAGCTCGGCCAGCCGGTCGGAGGCGTCGGTCGCCCCGTCCTTGTCGGCCTCCAGCGCCTTCGCGAACCACTCGCGCGCCTCGTCCTCCCGCCCGGCCGCCAGCAGCGCGTCGGCGTACGCGTACCGCAGCCTCGCGGTCCACGGCTGTACGGAGTGGGAAGCCAGCTCCGGGCTCTGCAGGGTCACGATCGCGGCGTCGAGCTGATCCATGTCCCGCCGCGCACCGGCCGCGACCAGCCGCATCTCCACCTGTCCGGCCTTGTCCAGCTTCTGCACCTCGGGCTCCCCGGCCATGGCCAGCGCCCTCTCGGGCCGCCCGAGCCCGCGCTCGCAGTCGGCCATGACGGGCCACAGCTCGACACTGCCGGTCATCCGCCGCGCCGCCCTGAACTCGGCCAGGGCCTCGGTGTACCTCTGGGTCGCGTACGCGGCGAATCCCGCGGCCTCCCGGACAGCGGCCACCCTGGAGGCAAGCCGCAGCGCGATCTTGGAGTACGCGTACGCCTGCTCGGCGTCCTCGTCGATCAGCTTGGCGACCATGACGAGGTTCTTGGCGACGTCCTCGGCAAGCCCCTTCGGCAGGCTCTGGAGTTCCTGCCGTACGTCCTTGTCGATCTCGTCCCCGGTGACGTCCTCGGGAATCGGCAGCCGCTTGATCGGCTCCCTCTCGGGCCGGTCCCTGTCACGGTCGTCACGCCGGCCGTATCCCCCGCGGTCATACCCACCGCGATCGTCCCGGCGGCCGTAGCCACCGCCACCACCGGGGCGCCCGCCGCGGTCGCGGTCGTCCCGACGGCCGTGTCCGGGACCTCCACTGGGGCGTCCGCCTCGGTCGTCACGGGGCCCGCGGTACCCACCACGGTCGTCGTCACGACGGAACGACGGCCTCTCGTCACGCCGGTCGTCACGACGGTCATCACGACGGAAGCCGCTACCGGACCGGTCATCCCGGCGGTCGTCCCGACGAGGCCCGCGGTCATCCCGCCGGTCGTCGCGCCTGAACCCGCCGGAAGGACGCTCATCACGGCGCCCATAGCCGCCACCGCCACTGCCACCGCCGGGGCGTCCGCCTCGGTCGTCACGGGGCCCGCGGTACCCACCACGGTCGTCGTCACGACGGAACGACGGCCTCTCGTCACGCCGGTCATCCCGACGATCATCACGACGGAAGCCGCCACCGGACCGGTCATCCCGGCGGTCGTCCCGACGAGGCCCGCGGTCATCCCGCCGGTCGTCGCGCCTGAACCCACCGGAAGGACGCTCATCACGGCGATCATCACGCCTGAACCCACCACCAGAACGGTCGTCACGCTGGGGTCCCCGGTCGCGGTCATCCCGACGGCCGTGTCCGGGTCCGCCGCCGGGGCGTCCGCCTCGGTCGTCACGGGGCCCGCGGTACCCACCACGGTCGTCGTCGCGACGGAACGACGGCCTGTCATCACGCCTGTCATCACGACGGAAGCCGCCACCGGACCGGTCATCCCGCCGGTCGTCCCGACGAGGCCCGCGGTCATCCCGCCGGTCGTCGCGCCTGAACCCACCGGAAGGACGCTCATCACGGCGATCGTCACGCCTGAACCCACCACCAGAACGGTCGTCACGACGGAAGCCGCCACCGGGCCGGTCGTCACGACGGTCATCACGCCGGCGGTCGTCATCGCGGCGCCCATAGCCGCCACCGCCACTGCCACCGCCGGGGCGTCCGCCTCGGTCGTCACGGGGCCCGCGGTACCCACCACGGTCGTCGTCACGACGAGGTCCACGGTCACGGTCATCGCGACCACCACGGAATCCGCCCCGGTCACCACCGTCCCTACGGCGCGGCTCGCGCTCCGGACGATCGTCGGGAGAGTTGGTGGACATCGACGTGACTCCTGTCTTGAGGTACTGCGATCATTCTCGCGCACCCGGTCATCGGATGCGCTTCGGCATACAAAAAAGGACCCTTGGTCCAGCGTGAACGCTGGACCAAGGGTCCTGAATAATTGTTCGGCGGTGTCCTACTCTCCCACAGGGTCCCCCCTGCAGTACCATCGGCGCTGAAAGGCTTAGCTTCCGGGTTCGGAATGTAACCGGGC